>NZ_BTGO01000001.1:0-308620 GCF_042846595.1 Microbacterium sp. MTN4-26 | reverse complement strand
AGCGGCCTCGGATTCGTCGGCGAGATCCTCGAAGTCGCTCCAGAGGGCGAGCTGATATCGGGAGATCTTCGGCCCCGTCTCCCACTCGGACATCTCCACCGCCTCGTCGATGAGGTCCCGCAGGCGATCCAGCGCGGGATGACGGAGCGAGAAGTACGCGCCGTCGGCGAGCATCATCTTGGAACGTCGCAGCGCGAGGGCCGTGAAGAGGGGTGTGAAGGGGATGCGACGTCCGTCGATCGTGACCTGGACGCCCAGGTCGAACCAGTCCGGATCGGTCGAGTCGACGGTGCTGATCCGAATGCGCGGATCGCCCGAGAGTTCGCGGTGTCGCCCGGCGTCACCCATGACCTCCACGCGCACGCCCTCGATCTCACGCAGGGCCGGCAGCAGCCGCGTGGTGAACTCCGCCGCTTCGACATCGCGGAACTCGGCCTGTGCCGCCGGGACGACATCGGTCACCGCGCCCCACGCCGTCGCGAGCGCGGCGCGCACCTGCGCTTCGAACGAGATGTCGCGCTCCGGGTCGTCGGGAACGCTCGCGAAGCCCCGTGGCGGCCGCCCCGGGTAGATCCACGCGCACGCGACGACGATACGATCGACGGATCGCGCGTCGACACGAACGCGGAGTTGGGGCGGACGTGGAGGAGGCACCTCGACGCCGGCTCCGGCGTGCACCGGAAGGCGGCGCGCGATGAGCGGCGCGTGGTCGCGGAGGAACTCGCCCGCCTCCGCCGGCGGCACGTGCACAGAGCCACCGTCGGTGAGGAGACGACGTGTCACGTCGTCGAGGTGCGCGGGCGCCAGCACGAGGAGAGGGGCGCCGTCGATCACACGGTAGCCGTAGAGACCGGAGGCCGCCACGGCGCGGATGGCTTCGCCCGTGAAGGACTCCCCGTCGATCGAGATGTCGGCGCACAGCCGCAGGCCGCCGTCTTCGACGCGTTCGATGCGCAGGGCGGCAGCCGTCTGCCGCGCGAGCATCACCCGGCGATCTGCGGCCGTCCCGACGAGCGGGATGCCGAGGTCATCCGCCGAGGCCAGGTGCGGCCACAGCAGGCCGGATTCGATCGTGTCCAGCACCAGCCACTCCCCGAGATCGGAGTAGGTGGCGAGGGTACGCACCTCCCGCGCGATGCTGTGAAGCTCGGCGAACCACCTCGCCTGGACCGCCGACCACGGTCCCCCCGGTCGTCGGAGCGATTCCCAGCTCACGTCGCCGCGGATCCACGATCCGGCCGCCGCGCCACGAACGGCCGGCCGAAGGCCGACCGCGACGTCGTTCGCGCGTCGCAGCAGGCCTCCGGCGGTGGCCGGCTCGAGTCTGCTCGGTCCCCACTGCCCCGTCCGAGTGCGCAGCTTCAGGTCGACGAACAGAGCCAGCCGGGTCCCGTCCGAGATCTCGTCCGCGGGCGCGACGACCCTTCGCCAGTTCGACCCGGGCTGTTCCCCGGCAGGCGACGGTTCGACGGCGGAGGACACCGCATCATCCTCTCCCGAGGCACGGACACCGGTCAGGACGAACGGGCCACCCGCGCGAGGATGCCGTGGACGAAGGATCCGGAGTCGTCGGTGGAGTACTCCTTCGCCAGCTCGACGGCTTCGTCGATCGCCACGGCCGTGGGCACCTCGTCGTTGTAGAGGATCTCCCACACGCCGATGCGCAGAAGGGCCCGGTCGACGGCGGGCATGCGCGCCAGCGACCAGTCGCGCGCGTGCGTCGTGATCTGCTCGTCGATCTCGTCGCGGTTGTCGATGATGCCGTCGACGATGTCACGCGCATACAGCCACGACGACTCTCGAGCCGGCTCATTCGCGGCTCGACGCGCTTCCACGGCGAGCATCGCGGGCAGGTCGTCTCCGCGGACATCGCTCTGGAACAGGATGTCCAGCGCGCGCTTGCGGGCTTTGGTGCGTGCGCTCATCCGCGATCAGTTCACGCGGCCCAGGTAGTCACCCGTGCGGGTGTCCACCTTGACCTTCGTGCCGGTTTCGAGGAACAGCGGCACCTGGATCTCGTATCCGGTCTCCACCGTGGCGGCCTTCGTGCCCGCCGAGGAGCGGTCGCCTTGCAGACCGGGCTCGGTGTAGGTGATCTCGAGCACGACCGAGGCGGGCAGGTCGAGATACAGCGGCGTGCCGTCGTGCAGTGCGATGGTGACCTGCTGGTTCTCCAGCATGAAGTTGGCCGCGTCACCGACCGTCGCGGCGGGCACGTTGATCTGGTCGTAGTCGGCCATGTCCATGAACACGAAGCTCTCGCCGTCGTTGTAGAGGTACGTGTAGTCCCGGCGATCGACGTTCTGGATATCGATCTTCGCGCCCGCGTTGTAGGTGCGGTCCACGACCTTTCCCGAGACGACGTTCTTCAGCTTGGTCCGCACGAACGCGCCGCCCTTGCCGGGCTTGACGTGCTGGAACTCGACCACGCTCCAGAGCTGTCCGTCGATGCTGAGCACGACGCCGTTCTTGATGTCTGCGGTGGATGCCATGAGGAGGAGAGTCCGTTCGTTGAGAGGTCGCGGGGCGCGCGGGGCGCTGGTCCGACGTTCGATTCTAGAGGATGGCGGCGCGCGGCGCCGGTCAGCCGTCCGCCTGGCCGGCGATCACGGCGATCAGGCGGCGCACGGCGGTGGCGTATCCATCCACACCTTCGCCGATCACGTGGATCACGGCGACATCGGCGACATAGGAGTGGTGGCGGAAGGGCTCGCGGGTGCGCACGTCGGAGATGTGCACCTCGGCGACCGGCAGGGCGACGCCGGAGAGCGCGTCGCGCAGGACGATGGAGGTGTGGGTGAGTCCGCCGGGGTTGATGACGATTCCGGCGCAGTCCTCCCGCGCGTCGTGGATGGCGTCGATCAGCACGCCCTCGTGATTGCTCTGCACCGCGCGCACCTCGAAACCCGATTCGGCCGCGGCGTCGGCGGCGAGCCGTTCGGCGTCGGCGAGCGTCGCGGAGCCGTAGATCTCAGGTTCGCGGGTGCCGAGCAGGTTGAGGTTCGGTCCGTTCACGATCAGAAGGCGGCGGGCGCGTCCGGCTGCGCTCATTCGCCGACCTCCTGGTAGGCGGCGAACAGCAGCGACTCGTCCGGCGCCTGCAGCACGGTGGGCTTCGCGATGTCATCCAGCACGATGAAGCGCAGCATCCCGGCGCGGCTCTTCTTGTCCCGCTGCATCGTCGCCAGCAGCTGGCTCCAGGCGCCGGCGCGATAGCTCATGGGCAGACCGAGGGAACCGAGGATGTCGCGGTGACGCTGCACCGCGGCATCCGGGAGTCGCCCGGCCAGACGGGACAGCTCGGCGGCGAACACCATGCCGACCGATATCGCGGCGCCGTGGCGCCACCGGTAGCGCTCGGCGTGCTCGATCGCATGACCGACGGTGTGACCGTAGTTGAGGATCTCGCGCAGTCCAGCTTCGCGCAGATCGCTCGATACGACGCGCGCCTTCATCTCGATCGCCAGTTCGATCGTGCGCCGAAAGGCCGCGCTGCCGGGGTCGACGACCGCCCGGGGGTCTGCCTCGATCAGGTCCAGGATCTCCGGTGCCCAGATGAAGCCCGCCTTGACGACCTCGGCGTACCCTGCGACCCGTTCGTGCTCGGACAGCGACTCCAGTAGATCGAGATCGCACAACACCGCGTGCGGTGGCCAGAAGGCGCCGACGAGATTCTTGCCTTCGGCGGTGTTGACGCCCGTCTTGCCGCCCACGGCCGCATCGACCATGCCGAGCACGGTGGTCGGCACCTGCACGACGGGCACGCCTCGCAGCCAGGTGGCCGCGACGAAGCCCGCGAGATCCGTGACCGCTCCCCCGCCGAACCCCACGACGGCGTCGGTGCGGGTGAAGTCCGCCTGCCCGAGCACCTGCCAGCAGAACGCCGCCACCTCGATCCGCTTGCCCTGTTCGGCGTCGGGGATCTCGGCCAGCAGAACCTCACGATCGCCCATGAGCTGCCCGCGGAGCCGCTCCGCCTGCGCGGCGAGCGTCGGCGGGTGCACGATCAGCACCTTGCGGGCAGCGGAGGGCAGGGTCTCGCCGAGCCGGGACAGCACCCCGCGCCCCACGGTCACGTCGTACCCGGCGTCGCCGGACACGGAGATCGTCGTCACATCGCTCATTCGTTTTCCTCCTCGCGCGCCCATGTCACGATCGCGTCCACGACATGCTGCAACGGCCCGTGCGACGTGTCGAAGGTGCGATCGGCGAGCTGCCGATAGACCGGTTCCCGTTCGCGAAAGATCTGCTCCCAGCGCGCCAGCGCGTCGTCGCCGCCGAGCAGCGGCCGGTCGGTGCCCGCCACGCGCGCCGCGACCACGCGGGGCTCCACCGTCAGCAGCGCGACGCGATGACGTGTGAGGTCGCGCTGCGTGTCGGGGTTCAGCACCGCGCCGCCGCCGAGCGAGACGACGCCGCCGCGCGCAAGTCCGGTGGCGACGGCCTCCCGCTCCCATGCGCGGAACGCGGGCTCGCCGTGCTCCGCGAAGATCGTGTCCATGGGCCCGTGCTCACGGACGACGGCGATGTCGCTGTCGTAGAAGCGTCGTCCGAGAGCCTTCGCCACCCGGCGACCGACGCTCGTCTTGCCGGCGCCCATCGGACCGATGAGCACGAGGGCGCAGCGCGTCATACGTCCAGCAGCGCGCCGTCGCTGACCGCGGTCGTGCGAAGCGTCGCGGGGATCGCCGCGACGAAGGCCTGCAGGTTCCGGCGCGTCTCGGCCACGCTGTCGCCGCCGAACTTCTCCAGAACCGATTCGGCCAGCACGATCGCCACCATCGCCTCCGCGACCACGCCCGCTGCCGGAACCGCGCACACGTCGGAGCGCTGATGGTGAGCCGACGCCGTGTCGCCCGTGCTCACATCCACCGTGCGCAGCGCGCGCGGAACCGTGGCGATGGGCTTCATGCCGGCCCGCACCCGCAGGGCGGTCCCTGTGGACATGCCGCCCTCGGTCCCTCCGGCCCGGTCGCTCGACCGCGTGATGCCGTCATCGGCGACGAAGAGCTCGTCGTGCGCCTGCGAGCCGCGCCGGCGCGTGGTCTCGAACCCGTCGCCGACCTCGACGCCCTTGATGGCCTGGATGCTCATCAGGGCCTGGGCCAGCTTCGCATCGAGCTTCCGGTCCCACTGCACGTGGGAGCCGAGCCCCGGGGGAAGCCCGTAGGCGAGCACCTCCACGATGCCGCCCAGGGTGTCGCCGTCCTTCTTGGCGGCGTCGACTTCCTCGACCATCCGTCGGCTCGTCTCGGCGTCGAAGCACCTCAGCGGATCGGCGTCGAGGGCCTCGACGTCATCGGGTCCGGGCACCGGAGCGTCCTCGGGCACGCGAACGGGGCCGATCGAGAGGGTATGGCTGACGAGCCGGATGCCGAGCTCGGACAGGAACGACCGGGCGACGGCTCCGAGCGCGACGCGTGCGGCGGTCTCGCGGGCGCTCGCCCGCTCCAGGATCGGCCGGGCCTCGTCGAAGCCGTACTTCTGCATGCCGACGAGGTCGGCGTGCCCCGGGCGAGGGCGCGTGAGGGCCGCACCGCGGCCGCGGGAGCGCTCGGTGAGCTCGACCGGTTCGGCGCTCATCACCTCGACCCACTTCGGCCACTCGGTGTTGCCGATCCGGAGCGCGATGGGGGATCCGAGACTGAGCCCGTGCCGCACTCCCGCGGAGATGTTCAGCTCGTCCGCCTCGAATTTCATGCGAGAGCCGCGTCCGTAGCCGAGTTTGCGGCGGGCGAGATCGGTCTGGATCGCATCACGGGAGATGGGGACGCCGGCGGGGAGTCCTTCCATCATCGCGACGAGTTCGGGGCCGTGCGATTCGCCGGCCGTGAGCACGCGGAGCATGCGACTAGTCTCCCACGACCGCGCGCCGCATCGCGGCGACCACGACCGGTTCGTCGGGGAGCACCGCCTCGGGATCGCCGTCGCGGAAGATGCGGACCTGCCGAACCGCCTGGTGCAGCAGCATCCCGCGTCCGGAGTGGGCGGGGAGGTCGGCGTCCTGCCACGCGCGTGCCAGGGCGGTCGGCCACTGACCGTACACGGCGTCGAAGAGCGTGCCTCCGGTCGCGGCCAGGCGCGCTGCCGGCGCCGCATCGACGACGGCGCCGCCGGGCAGCGTCGCCACCGTCAGCGGCACGTCCCCGTCGGGGTCGTCCAGGGGTCCCGGACGCACCCGCACGCCGACGCGATCACCGAGCTCGACCATCGGCGCAACGGATTGCGGTCGCCGTGCGAGCACCTCGACCCGCTCGACGCCGGCATCGCTCAGGGCCACCAGCGCCGACGTCGCAGTCGCCCCCGCGCCGATGATCCGAGCATGATCGACGCCGCCGCACCCGACCTCTGCCAGCGCGGCGACGATTCCGCCGATGTCGGTGTTGAAGCCGACCGGGCCCGACGCCTCGAGCAGATATGTGTTCACCGCACCGGTGAGGCGCGCTCCGCGGTCGACCCGGTCCGCAGCGGCGAACGCCACCTGCTTCAGCGGCATCGTCAGCGACAGTCCTCGCCAGGTCGCGTCCAGCGACGCGACCGCGGCAGCGAATCCGGCGTCATCGACTCGGCATCGGTCGTACTCCCACGCCAGCCCGAGCGCGTCGTAGGCCGCACGGTGCATCTGCGGCGATCGACTGTGCGCGATCGGATCGCCCCATACGGCCAGGCGGTGTGCGGTCAGCACCCCGAGTCCGGGTTCTCGCTGCACCAGGCCCGCCACTGATCAACCGCGGCGAGATGATCGGCGTACGTGTTGGTGAAGACCGTCTCACCGGTGTCCAGATTGACCGTCACGAAGTACAGCCACGGGCCTTCCGCGGGATGCATGGCGGCGTCGATCGCGACGTCGCCGGGGTTGGCGATGGGACCGATCGGCAGCCCGGGGTGGACATAGGTGTTCCACGGGTTGTCGTCGGTCAGCGCCTCCTCCGACGAGCTGACGGTCCCGTCGTCCTCACCGATCCCGTATTGCGCCGTCGAATCCATCTCGAGCCGACCGAAGGTCTCCTGGTTGTCCGGAGCGAGACGGTTCTGAATCACTCGCGACACCTTGTAGAAGTCCTCCTCCTCGCGGGCTTCGCGCTGAATGATCGAGGCGATGGTGAGGATCTCCTCGCGATCGGCCTCGGGCACCCCGGCGGTGTCCAGCGAGGCGACGGTCCGGTCCACCATCGTCTGGATGACCTCGGTCGCCGAGGTGTCGGGGTCGAATGTGTACATCGCCGGAAACAGCCAGCCCTCCAGGCTGTCCGCGGAGACACCGTACTGCGAAGGATCGGCGATGGCCGCCTCGAAGTCCTCCAGCGGGATGCCCGTTCCCTCCGCGAGGAGCGGGAGCGACTGATCCACCGTCAGCCCTTCGGGCAGGAGTGCGGAGTTCTCGAGCTTGTTCTCGGGGTTCTCGAGCGCCTCGAGGGCCGCCTCAGAGGTCATCATCTGCTGCAACTGGTAGACACCCGGATAAAACGTCGGGTTCTGGCCGGTGTCCACGAGCATGTCGTAGAACGCATCGGGTGTCTTCGTCACGCCCGCGTCGTAGAGCGTTTGGGAGATCGGCCCGCCGGTGTCGCCGGTCGAGATCGTGACGAGCGCTTCGCCGGTGGCCATGCCCGGCTCGTAGTCCGCCGGCTCCTGCCACCCCATCACGTCGCGGATCTGCTCTTCGTAGGTCGTCCAGACGTAGTAGCCGGTTCCCGCCAGGCCGCCGAGGAGCACCAGGACGACGCCGAAAGCGATCCATCCTCCGATCCGGCGACGGCGCCTGTTCGGCGGCGGTGGTGTGGATCCGAAGTCTTCCGTGCTCCCCTTGCCCGCGAAGAGATCGTCGAGAGTCTCCCGGGGCGCCGGGGCATTCGTGGGAGCCTGTTTCGGAGGCTCTGCCACCGCCGACGGGGCCTGCGATGGCTGCGGAGTGCCCGACTGCCGGGCTGCCGCCTCGCGAGCGGCACGACGAGAGGTGGGCGGAGGAGACGTCGGTTCCGACGGTGAGTCCGGGGTGGCGCGGGATGGGTCAGGCGCCGTCGCGAGGTCATCCGCGCCCGCCGCGGACTCGCGTCGACGCGGGTCGGGAAGCTTGTCGAACAGGTCCGCGAACGGATCATCGAAAGACGACGACTGTGGCATCAGATGGGCTCCTGCACCGGGGGGACGGGTGAGCCTGGGGGGCGACCGGTGCTCTTCTCGACCTCGAGGGCCTGCTGAAGCAGGACCACCGCGGCGACTTGATCCACTATCGTACGAGACCTTTTCTGCGACCGCCCGGAAAGCCGCAGGGCGGCGTGCGCCGAGACAGTGCTCAACCGCTCGTCGACGAGCCTCACCGGTGGTGCGTCGGCGGCGGCGATGGCCGCGGCGAACTCCCGCGCGTCCACCGTCGAAGCGGTGTCCTCACCGCGCAGGTTCAGGGGCAGACCGACCAGGATCTCCAGGGCCTCGAGCTCGGTCGCGATCTCCCGCACACGGGCGACCGCTCGGTCGTCTCGGGCGACCGTCTCGACCGGAGTCGCGAGCATGCCGTCCGGGTCGCAGCGCGCGACGCCGACGCGTGCACGGCCGACATCGATGCCGAGCCGCACGCCACGCCGGAACGAGGTCATGCGCTGCGCAGCGCCTCGACGACGGACGCGAGCGCGGCTGGGACCACCGCGACGTTCGTGCCGCCCCCCTGCGCGACGTCGTCCCGACCGCCGCCTCCGCCACCGAGGATCGCCGCTGCGCCCTTCGCGAGCGAGCCGGCCTTCGCACCATCCGCTCGCGCGGCGTCGTTGGTGGCGACGACGATCGTCACCCGTTCGCCGACGGTCGCGGCGAGGGCCACCACGGCAGGCGTCGAACCGAGACGGTCTCGAACCTGGAGCGCGAGGGTGCGAACGTCGTCGGCCGAGCCGGCCGAACCGATGGCTTCGGCGACGACACGGAACGCGCCCACCTGCTGCGTCTGCTCGACGAGCGACGGCGCACGGTCGGACAGGGCCTTCGCCTCGAACGCCGCGATCTTCTTCTCCGCCGCCTTCAGGCTCGCCGAGAGTTCGGCGATCCGCGCCGGCAGCTGCTCCCGTGGGGTCTTCAGCGACGTCGACAGCTGCGAGACCAGCGCACGCTCCGCGGCGAGTTGCCGAAAGGCATCCTGCCCGACCAGAGCTTCGACGCGCCGGTTCGAGGCACCGACCGAAGCTTCACCGACCAGGCTGATCAACCCCACCTCGGCGCTGGCGGACACGTGGGTGCCACCACAGAGCTCTCGCGACCAGGGGCCGCCGATGTCGACCATGCGAACGGTGTCACCGTACTTCTCGCCGAAGAGCGCCATCGCCCCGAGCTCCTTCGCCTCATCCAGCGGGAGCACGCGTGTGGTCACCTCGAGGTTGTCGCGCACCGCGTTGTTCGCGATCTCCTCGATCTCGGACTTGGTCGCGTCCGACAGCTGCTGCGCCCACGTGAAGTCGAATCGCATATAGCCCGCCCGGTTCAGCGACCCGGCCTGCGTCGCCGACGAGCCCAGGGTGTCCCGCAGCGCCGCGTGGACCAAGTGCGTGGCCGAGTGGGCCTGACGCGCGGCGCGCCGATTGGCGGCATCGACGACCGTCGTCGCCGCCGAACCCACCCCGACCTCGCCGGTGGCGACCTCGACCGTGTGGCTGATCAGGCCGGGGACCGGCCGCTGCACGTCGATGACGTCGAGCTCGAAGCCGGGGCCGACGATCACCCCCTTGTCGGCGACCTGCCCGCCCGACTCGGCGTACAGCGCCGTCTCGGCGAGGATGACCTCCGCGACCTGGCCCGAAGAGGCCCTGTCGACCGACACACCGTCGACCAGCACACCCAGCACCGTGCTCTCGGTCTCGAGATCGGTGTAGCCGGTGAAGACCGTCTCGCCCTTCGCGCGGAAGTCGCGATAGACACTGTGATCGGCGATCGCGCGCTTGCGGCTCCGGGCGTCGTCCTTCGCACGCTGGCGCTGCTCCTGCATGAGCGTGTCGAAGGCCGAGCGATCCACCTCGAGGCCGGCCTCCTGCGCGATCTCGACGGTCAGATCGATCGGGAACCCGTAGGTGTCGTGCAGCAGGAACGCCTCGGAGCCGGACAGCGTCGTGCCGCCCGCGTGCTTCGTGTTCGAGACCGAGAGGTCGAGGATGGTCGATCCCGACGCGAGGGTGCGCAGGAACGTCTCCTCCTCCGCGAAGGCGTACGCGGACAGCCGTCCGTAGTCGCTCTGCAGCTCGGGGTAGGAGGCCTTCATGGCGTCACGAGACGCCGCGAACAGCTCCGGGAACGTGGCTTCCTCGACGCCGAGCAGACGCATGGCACGGATCGCGCGGCGCATCAGACGCCGGAGGATGTAGCCGCGGCCCTCGTTGGAGGGCGTCACGCCATCCGACAGGAGCATGAGCGAGGAGCGCACGTGGTCGGCGATGACGCGGAACCGCACGTCGTCCTCGTGGTCGGCGCCGTATCTCCGGCCCGAGAGCTCCACCGCCCGGTCGAGCACCGGCCGCACCTGGTCGGTCTCATACATGTTCTCGACACCCTGCTTCAAGAACGCGACACGCTCGAGCCCCATGCCCGTGTCGATGTTCTTCTGCGGCAGGTCGCCGACGATGTCGAAGTCGAGCTTCGAGCGCACGTTCGTGATGGCGTACTGCATGAAGACGAGGTTCCAGATCTCCACGTACCGGTCGTCATCGGTCGCCGGTCCGCCGTCGATGCCGTAGGCGGAACCTCGGTCGAAGAAGATCTCCGAGCACGGTCCGGCCGGCCCCGGCTGACCCGTGCTCCAGTAGTTGCTGTCCTTGCCCAGACGCTGGATGCGGTCGGGCGACACGCCTGCGACCGACCTCCAGAGCGACTCCGCCTCGTCGTCGTCCTCGTAGACGGTGACCCAGAGATCCTTCTCGTCGAAACCGAGACCGCCCTCGCTGTCGCTGCGGGTGAGCAGCTCCCACGCGTAGCCGATCGCGCCTTCCTTGAAGTAATCGCCGAACGACCAGTTGCCGAGCATCTGGAAGAAGGTGCCGTGCCGCGGCGTCTTGCCGACCTCTTCGATGTCATTGGTGCGGATGCACTTCTGCACGTCGGCCGCTCGGGGGTACGGGGCAGGGACGACACCGGTGAGATACGGGATGAACGGCACCATGCCGGCGACGGTGAACAGCAGCGACGGGTCGCTGGTCACGAGCGAGGCCGACGGGACGATCGTGTGGCCGTTGTTCTCGAAGTAGTCGAGATAGCGCTGGGCGATGTCAGCGGTCTTCATGCGGTCCTTCGTGGTGAGACGCCGCGCGGCCGACGACCGGCAGCGTCGGTGTTTCAGTCTGCGTTCTTGTCGGTGACGCGATCCGCCGCCTCCGAAGCGGCGGACCTGGTCGACGCCACGGCCTCGGCCGCGACATCGGCCACGCTCTCGACGATGCCGGTGATGCGGGCTTCCTGTTCTCGGTAGGCGTCACCCATCCGATCGGTGAACTCCCCGATGCGGGAGTCGACCTCGGCGAGCAGCTCATGCCCACGCGGGTCTTTGTTCACCACGTGCGCGGCGACGAATCCCCCCGCAACGCCCAGCAGGAACCACACGACGTTCTTCATGTCACGGTCTCCTTCGGTGTCCAGACACGACTCGCTCCATCGTAGGCGGTCGGCGGGGAGTGCAGGGGACGACGAAGGGCGCCGGGTCTCCCCGACGCCCTTCGAACGAAACGCTCAGCGCGCTGCGTACCTGTACCGCTGACGGCTCCGCCGCTGTACTCCGCAGCGCGCTGCGTACCTGTACTGCTGACGGCTCCGCCGCTGTACTACGCAGCGCTCAGCGCGCTGCGTAGTACTCGACAACGAGCTGGACGTCACAGGTCACGGGCACCTCGGCGCGCTTGGGGCGACGCACGAGCCGGGCCTGGAGCTTGTCGAGCTCGACCTCGAGGTAGCCGGGAACGGGAGGCAGCACCTCGGCGTGACCGCCGAGAGCGGCGACCTGGAACGGCTCCATGCCCTCGCTCTTGGGCTTGACGTGGATGAGCTGGCCCGGCTTCACGCGGAACGACGGGCGGTCGACGGTCTGGCCCTCGACCATGATGTGACGGTGCACGACCATCTGACGGGCCTGCGCGGTGGTGCGGGCGAAGCCGGCGCGCACGACGAGGGCGTCCAGACGCATCTCGAGCAGCTCCACCAGGTTCTCACCGGTCAGGCCGTCCTTGCGGCGGGCCTCGTTGAACGCGATGCGCAGCTGCTTCTCGCGGATGCCGTACTGCTCGCGCAGACGCTGCTTCTCACGCAGGCGAACGGCGTAGTCGCTGTCGGCCTTGCGCTTGTTGCGACCGTGCGGACCGGGACCGTAGGGACGCTTCTCGAGGTAGCGGGCGGCCTTGGGGGTGAGCGCGACGCCGAGCGCGCGCGACAGGCGGACCTTGCGGCGGTCCTGGGACTTCGTAGCCACGAAGACTTCCTTCCGATGACGTGGCCGCGTCTCTCGCGGCTCACGGACGTATCTCCCCCTCCTCGCCCGATCCGGACTGCACGCCGGGACACGCCGGATGGTTGTCGAAGAGGAGAGGGGATGCCCGAAAACGCCGTTTCGAGCCGACCAAGTCTATCAGAGCTCAGACGCCGCCTCAGCGGGTGTCGCCGTCATCGAGGATGCGACGGATCTTCTCGACGCGCGCGCCGATCTCCCGCTCGTTCCCGCGCGCCGTGGGCTCGTAGTAGCGCCGCCCCCTCAGATGGTCGGGAAGATACTGCTGGCGCGCGACCCCCACGTCGAGGTCGTGCGGGTAGACGTATCCCTTGCCGTGGCCGAGTCGCTTGGCCCCGGCGTAGTGCGCGTCCCGCAGGTGGATCGGCACGCCGCCGAAACCTCCCGCCCGCACATCGGCGATCGCCCGGTCGATCGCCAGGTATGCCGCATTCGACTTGGCGGCGGTGGCGAGATACGCCGTCGCCTCCGCCAGCGGGATCCGCCCTTCCGGCATGCCGATGAACTGCACCGCATCGGCGGCGGCGACCGCGATCGGGAGGGCTTGCGGGTCAGCGAGACCGATGTCTTCCGCGGCGGAGATGATCAACCGGCGCGCGATGAACCGCGCATCCTCCCCTGCCTCGATCATGCGCGCGAGGTAGTGCATCGCCGCATCGGCGTCGGAGCCGCGGATCGACTTGATGAACGCACTGATGACGTCGTAGTGCTCATCGCCCTGGCGGTCGTATCGCAGCAGTGCGCGATCCACCGCCGCCGCGACGTGATCCGCGGTGACGGTCGGCACCGGCGGCTCGGCGGAGTCCCCCGCGTCGGCACCGCTCCCGGCCTCATCGCGCTCGGCCTCATCGGTCTCGGTTTCGGCGGGCTCGGGACGAGCCAGCACGGCCGCGGCCTCGAGCGCGGTCAGAGCGCGGCGAGCGTCGCCCGACGCCAGGCGGATGAGCGCGGCGCGCGCTTCGGGGTCGACCGCCACCGTCGCCGCCAGACCACGGGGATCCTCGACCGCCCGGTCGAGGAGGAGTCCGAGGTCGTCGTCGGTCAGCGGACGCAGTGTGAGGAGCAGCGATCGCGACAGCAGCGGCGAGATGACGGAGAACGACGGGTTCTCCGTGGTGGCGGCGATGAGCACCACCCAGCCGTTCTCCACCCCGGGAAGCAGGGCGTCCTGCTGCGCCTTGGTGAAGCGGTGGATCTCGTCGAGGAAGAGGATGGTGGACTGCCCGTACAGGTCGCGCTGGGTCAGGGCGTCCTGCATCACCTCGCGCACATCCTTGACGCCGGCGGTGATGGCGGAGAGCTCGACGAACCGGCGGTTCGATGACCTCGCGATGGCCTGCGCGAGGGTGGTCTTCCCGGTGCCGGGCGGACCCCACAGGATCACCGAGGCCGACCCGGCTGTCGCGGCGTCGGGGTCGGCGAGAGCGACAAGCGGCGACCCCTTGCGCAGCAGATGCCCCTGCCCTGCCACCTCGGCCAGACTCGCCGGACGCATGCGGACCGCGAGCGGGGTCTGCCCCTGGAAAAGCGCCGACGAACTCACGTCCGAAATGCTAGTCGCACCAGCGGACACGGTCGCGTCCTTCGGCCCGATCAGCAGCCCTCGATCGACGCGGATAGGATCGACGCGGCCGGTGGGCCGTGAGGAGGATCGGTGGCGAAGAACGACCGGAAGACCCGCGACATGCGCGAGCGGGCGAGGCTGTACGAGGCCCGCCGCCGCTTCCACGACGAGCGCATCCGGCGGCGCACGCGCGACAACGTGCTGGCGGGGGTCATCGGCGGTGTCGTGCTGGCCGGCGTCATCGCCCTGCAGACGGTGTACTTCACGGCCGGTCCCGGCGTGCCGATCCCGGAGCCCACGGAGACCACGGTCGTTGAGCCGACGGCCACGCCGACGCCGACGACGGAGCCGACCGAGGGTATCTCTCCGAGCCCGACGACGAGCCCGTGACCGACATCGGCGCCGAGCGCCGCTCGTACTAGGCTGTCACCGTCCATCCCCCGCAGACGGCCGCGTGCCGTGATGAGGTGCTATCCGTGACTGCCGCAGCAGACTCCCCCGTCGATCCCCAGACCTCCGAGACGCCGTCGACCGAGCACGAGGGCGACTCCACCGCACCGGCCACCGACCATGGGGTCTCCTCCCCCGAGGGTGCGGCTTCTGCCGCTGATCCCGCTGCGGAGAGCGGGTCGTGGGGTCGCGTCGACGACGACGGCACGGTATCGGTGCGCGAGGGCGACGCGTGGCGAGTGGTGGGCCAGTTCCCCGACGGGTCGCCGGCCGAGGCGCTGGCGTACTTCGAGCGCAAGTACGCGGACCTGGCCGGAGAAGTGACCCTGCTCGAGGTGCGCCATCGTCGCGGCGGAGCATCCGCCTCGGATCTGCGGGCCGCCGCAGCAGGAGTCATGATCAAGGTCGACGGCGCCGCCGCCGTCGGCGACCTCGCCGCGCTCACCTCCCGGCTTCAGGCGCTGGTGACCGAGCTGAGCGCGGCCAGCGCGACGGAGGCCGCCGCCGCCAAGCAGGCCGTCGACGATGCCGTCGCCGAACGCACCGCCATCGTCGAAGAGGCCGAGGCGCTTGCCGCCCGCGATCCCCAGACCGTCCAATGGAAGCAGGCCTCGGCCGAGATGTCGGCGCTGTTCGAGCGCTGGCAGAAGCATCAGCAGGACGGGCCGCGACTGCCCAAGTCCACCGGGCAGCAGCTCTGGAAGCGATTCCGCGACGCACGTTCGACGGTCGACAAGCACCGACGCGAGTTCTATGCGCAGCTCGACGAGGCGCACAAGGGCGTCCGACAGCGCAAGAACCGGCTCGTCGAGCGCGCCGAGGCTCTCGCCCCGCAGGGTGAAGACGGCATCGCTGCGTACCGATCGCTCCTGGACGAGTGGAAGGCGGCGGGACGCGCCGGCAAGAAGGCCGATGACGCGCTGTGGGCGCGCTTCAAGGCGGCCGGCGACGCCCTCTTCCACGCCCGATCGGAGCGCGCCGCCGCCGACGCCGAGGCGTCGAAGGAGAAGATCGAGGCCAAGAAGGAGCTGCTCGCGCAGGCCGCTCCGATCGTCGACGAGAAGGACCTCGCACGGGCCCGGGCATCACTGACGGCGATTCAGCGCCAGTGGGACGACATCGGGCGCATCCACCCGCGGGAGACCGAGCGGGCGCTCGATGACGACCTGCGCAAGATCGAGCAGAGCGTCCGCGCTCGGGAAGACGCCGACTGGAAGCGCAACAACCCCGAGACCAAGGCTCGGGCGAATGACATGACGCGCCAGCTGAACGACGCGATCGCCAAGCTGGAAGAGGATCTCGCCGATGCCGAGGCAGGCGGTGACGCGCGCAGGATCTCGGAGGCACGAGAGGCGCTGGAAGCTCGCCGCGCTTGGTTGCGCGCACTCGGCGGCTGATTCCACAGATTTCGCCGGAGTCGTCACGAGCGGTCGCGTCGCGCACACAATGGCGACGTGACCAACGCCTTCCTCTACTTCGCCGGGCACCGGCTCTCGATCGCGGAGCTGACGGCGGCGCGACTGGATGGCGACGTCGTCGACGTCGGTGACGCCTGGATGCCGTCGGACGCCGTGGAGACGACGGAGATCAGAGCGGGGTCGCTCCGCCTCCTCGCCCCGGATGCGCTCACCGTCAGTCTCGTCTCAGCTGCGTGGGTTCACGGCGCCGTGAACGACCCGCCCGCGAGACTGACGCTGTGCCGCACCGGGAACGCACGCCTGCACCACGTCTTCGATCGACGCATCGTCGTGCACGATCGAGGCGTGGATCGCGTGGACCGGCGGCGCTACGCCGGCGTGTGGGTCACGACCCCCGCGAGAACGCTGGCAGACCTCGCGCGCGCCGACGACGAGCATGTGCGCGGGGTCACCGCCACCCTCGCCCGGCTGCATCCGGATGCGATCCCCGAGGCGCTGCAGTGGTTCGCGGCAC
Source organism: Microbacterium sp. MTN4-26 (assembly GCF_042846595.1). Taxonomy (NCBI): domain Bacteria; kingdom Bacillati; phylum Actinomycetota; class Actinomycetes; order Micrococcales; family Microbacteriaceae; genus Microbacterium; species Microbacterium sp. MTN4-26. The sequence goes on along the minus strand of NZ_BTGO01000001.1, from coordinate 292,208 downwards.
GAGGACGGATGCCTCACCGCCGACGGGCGACAGCCCTTCTCGAACGCCTGGCCGAGGCACTGCTCACGACGAGGTGACGCGGTAGACGTCGTAGACGGCGTCGACGCGGCGCACCGCGTTCAGTACGCGATCCAGGTGAACGATGTCGCCCATCTCGAAGACGAACTTGCTGATCGCCAGCCGATCATTCGACGTCGAGACCGAAGCCGACAGGATGTTGACGTGATGCTCGCTGAGCATGCGGGTGATGTCGCTGAGCAGGCCGGAGCGGTCGAGGGCCTCGACCTGGATCTGCACCAGGAAAACGCTCTTGCCGGTCGATCCCCACTCCACGTCGATGAGGCGCTCCGGGTCCTTCATGAGCGCCTTGACGTTCGTGCAGTCGGCGCGGTGCACCGAGACGCCGCTTCCGCGGGTGATGAAACCGACGATGTCGTCTCCCGGCACCGGTGTGCAGCACTTCGCGAGCTTGACCAGGATGTCGGGAGCGCCGCGCACGAGCACCCCGGACTCGCCGGCACGGGGCTGCCTCGACCGTCCCACGATCGGGATGTCGATGGGCCCGGTCGCCGTCTCCTCGGCGGCGACGAGGGCCGTCACCTTCTCGATGACCGATTGGGTCGACACGTGCCCCTCGCCGACAGCGGCGTAGAGCGCGGAAACGTCTTCGTAGCGCAGCTGTTGAGCCACCTCCGAGAAGGAGTCCTGGCGCATGAGTCTCTGCAACGGCAGGTTCTGGCGGCGCATCGCCCGCGCGATCGACTCCTTCCCCTGCTCGATCGCCTCTTCGCGGCGCTCCTTCGTGAACCATCCGCGGATCTTGTTGCGAGCACGGGTGCTCTTGACGAAGCCGAGCCAGTCCTGACTGGGGCCCGCGTCGGGGTTCTTGGAGGTGAACACCTCCACGACGTCGCCGCTGGTCAATTCGGTCTCCAGGGGAACCAGGCGCCCGTTGACCTTCGCCCCCATCGTGCGGTGGCCGATCTCCGTGTGCACCGCGTACGCGAAATCGACCGTCGTCGCACCGGCGGGGAGTCCGATCACGCGTCCCTTCGGCGTGAAGACGTAGACCTCCTTCGCGCCGATCTCGAACCGGAGCGAGTCGAGGAACTCACCGGGGTCGGCGGTCTCCGCCTGCCAGTCGGAGATGTGCGCGAGCCAGGCCATGTCGGCGTCGACCGACTTGCCGGTCGCCTTGCCGCCAGCCATCTGCTCCTTGTACTTCCAGTGCGCGGCGACACCGTACTCCGCCTGCTGGTGCATCTCGTGCGTGCGGATCTGGATCTCGACGGTTCGTCCGCCGGGACCGATGACGGTGGTGTGCAGCGACTGATACAGATTGAACTTCGGCGTCGCGATGTAGTCCTTGAACCGGCCCGGGAGAGGTGTCCACCGCGCGTGGATCGCCCCGAGGACGGCGTAGCAGTCGCGCACACTGCCGACGAGCACGCGGATGCCGATCAGATCGTAGATGTCGTCGAACTCCCGCCCGCGGACGACCATCTTCTGGTAGACGGAGTAGAGCTGCTTCGGTCGGCCCATGACCCGCCCGCGGATGCGGAGGTCGCGCAGATCGGAGTCGACCGCATCGATGACGTTCTGGACGTACTCCTCACGCTGCGGCGTGCGCTGCTTGACGAGGCTGTCGATCTCGGCGTAGAGCTTCGGGTGGAGGACGGCGAAGGAGAGATCCTCCAGCTCCGACTTGATGGTCTGGATACCCAGGCGATGCGCCAGCGGAGCGTAGATCTCGAGCGTCTCGGTGGCCTTCTTGGCCGCTTTGTGCGAGGGCACGAATCCCCACGTGCGAGCGTTGTGCAGGCGATCGGCGAGCTTGATCACCAGCACCCGGATGTCCTTGGACATCGCCACGATCATCTTGCGCACCGTCTCGGCCTGAGCGCTCTCGCCGTACTTGACCTTGTCGAGCTTGGTGACTCCGTCGACGAGCATGGAGACTTCGTCGCCGAACTCCGCGTTGAGCGCCTCGAGGCCGTACGCGGTGTCCTCGACGGTGTCGTGCAGAAGCGCCGCCGCGATCGCCTTCGGGCCCAGCCCGAGTTCGGCGAGGATCTGCGCGACCGCGAGCGGATGGGTGATGTAGGCCTCGCCGCTCTGGCGCTTCTGGCCTTCGTGAGCGGCTTCGGCGACGCCGTAGGCCCGCTCGATGACGGTCAGGTCGCTCTTCGGATGATGCGTGCGGACCGTTCGGATGAGCGTCTCGACGTCGTCGCGACGCGCCGCCCGGGAGAAGATTCTGGGCACGAGGCGTCGGAGGGTCGACTGCGCAGGAGGAGCGGCCTCGGTCATCGAGCCTCCTCCCCCGCGCCGGATCCCCTCATCCTACGCCCGCGGCCACGACTCACGCGTCGGCCGGAACGCCCGCGCGCTCGCGTGATTCCCGCACCTTCTCGTCTCGCGCCTTCATGCCCGGTTCGTTCTCGCGGAACAGCGAGTACAGCGGCGCGGCGACGAAGAGGGTCGAATACGCCGCGACGATGATGCCGACGAAGATCGACAGCGAAATGTCGCTCAAGGTCTCGGCGCCGAGCCACGGACCGATGAAGAGGATGGCGCCGACCGGGAGGATGGCCACGACCGTGGTGTTGATCGACCGCACGAGCGTCTGGTTCACCGCGAGGTTCACCGACTCGCCGAAGGTCCGTCCGGAGATCTCCCCGTCCTCGCGGGTGTTCTCACGGATCTTGTCGAAGACGACCGTCGTGTCGTAGAGCGAGTACGCGAGGATCGTGAGGAATCCGATCACCGCCGCCGGCGAGATCTCGAACCCGGCGAGGGAGTAGATGCCGATCGTGATGACGAGCACGTCGACCAGGCCGAGGATCGCGGCCGCCGACATCTTCCAGGTGCGGAAGTACAGCGCGAGGATGAGGAAGGTCAGGGCGAGGAAGATCGCGAGCCCCCAGAGCGACTGACGCGTGACGTCCTGACCCCAGCTCGGCCCGATGAACGAGGTCGTCACCTCCGACTCCGGAACGTCGTAGGCCGTTGCGAGTGCGGTGGCCACCTCGCGTGTCTCGGTGTCCGTCATCTGGTCGGTCTGCACACGCACGGCGCTGTCGCCCACGGTCGTGACCTTCACCGTCGCATCCGGAACCACCGTCTGCACGGCGTCTCCTGCCAACGCCTGGTCGGGCGCGGACAGGCTCGACACCGTGAACTGCGATCCGCCCGTGAACTCGATCGAGAACTGGATGGGGCGGAACAGCGGTACGAGCGCGGAACCGATGACGAGAAGGGCCGCGATGATGAACCACAGCCGGCGACGCCCGACGAACGGGAAGGAGGTCTTGCCGGTGTAGAGGTCGTTTCCGAGCTGACTCATGGAGCGCATCAGTCGTCTCCCTCCTTCGACGTCTTCGCAGCCGGGGCGTCTGCGGCCGCCAGTTCAGCGCGCTTGCGTTCGGCGATCGTCTGTCGCCGTTCGGCCTCGTGGCGGGAGCGCCCGGCGCGCTTGGCCGAGCCGCCCCGACCGCTGGCCGCCACGGGCTCCCGGAACTGCGCACGACCGCGGTAGACCGCGCCGAGCGCTGCGGGGTCCATGCCGGAGAGCGGATGCCCCGAGCCGAAGAACCTCGTGCGGGCGAGCAGCTGCATCACCGGGTGGGTGAACAGGATGAAGATGAGGATGTCGATCGCGGTCGTGAGTCCGAGGGTGAAGGCGAACCCCTTCACGGTGGCATCCGCCAGGACGTACAGGACGACCGCCGCCAGGATGTTGATCGACTTGGAGATGTAGATCGTCCGCTTGGCCCGTGACCACCCGTCTTCCACGGCCGAGGTGATCGTTTTGCCGTCGCGGAGCTCGTCGCGGATGCGCTCGAAGTACACGATGAACGAGTCGGCGGTGAATCCGATCGCGACGATCAGACCGGCGACACCGGCCAGCGACAGCCGGAAACCCATACGCCACGCGAGGATGGCGAGCATGATGTAGGTGAGCACCGCCATGACGCCGAGGCTCGCGATGATGACGAAGCCGAGCGTTCGGTAGACGATCAGCGAATAGACGGCCACGAGCCCGAGACCGATGAGTCCCGCGATGAGACCGGCTTGGAGCTGCTGCGTCCCGAGGGTGGCGGAGATCGTGTCGGAGCTGACGACCTCGAAGCTCAGCGGCAGCGCGCCGTACTTCAGCTGATCGGCGAGCACCTGGGCGCTCTCCTGCGTGAAATCACCGGTGATGCTCGGATTGCCGCCCAGGATGATGGAGTTCATCTGCGGGGCGGTGAGCACGTAACCGTCGAGTACGAAGGCGAACTGATCCAGCGGCGACGTCGCCCCGTACAGACGTTGGCTGATCTCGCCGAAGATCTGCGTGCCCTCGTCATCGAAGTCGAGATTCACGGCCCAGCGGTTGGTGGTCTGCTCCAGGCCGGAGGTCGCGTCGTCGATCGACGAGCCGTCGAGTTCCACCGGTCCCAGGATGTACTTGATCGTGTTGCCCGCGTCGCAGGTGATCAGGGGCTCATCGGCGGGGGCGTTCGCCGGATCGTTGGCGGGGTCGGCGCAGTCGTACGCGAGGAACTCCGCCTGCAGCGCCGGTGTGATCCAGTTGGTGTCGCTGCCGTCGGTGGGCTCGATGCTCGGCGTCGCCTCGAGGGTCGGGTCCGGCGTCGGATAGGGGGTCGCGTTGCCGTCCTCGCCGACGTAGGTGTTGGGCGCCGAGCCTGCGAACAGCACCGCGCGCAGCTGAAGCTGCGCCGAGGCCTCGATGCGCTCACGCGTCTGCTCGTCGGCTTCGCCGGGAATCTGGACGACGATGTTCGTGCCGCCCTCGGTGGTGACGTCGGCCTCACCGACGCCCGACGCATCGACGCGTTGGCGGATGATGGTGACCGCCTGCTGCATCTGCTCGTCGGACGGAGCCACGCCGTCCTCGGTCTGGGCTTCGAGGACGATCTGCGTGCCGCCCTGCAGGTCGAGCGCCAGTTCCGGTGCCCACGAGCTCTGCTGGAAGACGTACACCCCCAGCGCGTTGATGCCGAAGAGGACGCCGGTGATCGCCAGCAGTCCGATGAGTGCGCGCCAGGCGTGCCGGACGGGGGTGGGTGTCGCCACGGAGGATCAGCTTTCTACAGAGCGGGCGGACGCGGACTCAGGCGTCGGGCTTGCTCTTGTCGTCGTTCTCGCGGGCCTCTCGCGCGTCGTCGCTCAGGGACGAGATCTCACCATCGGCGACACCGTCCGCGTACTCCTCCTGTCTGGCCTCCGCCTCGAGGAACTCGTCTTCGGTGACGACGCCCTCGGTCGGGTTCACGACACGCAGGATGGCCTGGCTGTGCACCTTGATCTCCACGCCCGGCGCGATCTCGACCACCGCGGGCTGATCGAGGTTGTCTCCGTCGAACGACACGATCGTGCCGTACAGGCCGCCCTGCATCAGCACCTCGGCGCCCGGGACCGTCTGGCGCGCCTTCTCCTCCTGCTCGAGCTTCTGCTTCTGCATCCGCCGGCGGGAGCTCCAGAACATGAAGACGAGGAGCAGGACCAGGAGGATGATCAGGCCGTAGTTCGAGAAGAAGAGCGCGAAGTCCATGGGCGAGGCGATGCCTTTCGGTCGCGCGCGCGGACGCGCGGATCATCGGGGTGGGATGGGCCGGAGCCTCCAGAGATTATAGGTCATCGAATCTCAGGGCCGCCTCTGCGTGAGGCACGCCGAGGTGGGCGTAGGCCTCGGGCGTGGCGATGCGCCCGCGGGGGGTGCGTCCCATAAACCCGATGCGCACCAGATACGGCTCCACCACGGCCTCGATCGTGTCCGCCTCCTCGCCCACGGTCACGGCGAGCGTGTTGAGCCCCACGGGACCGCCGCGGAATCGGCGCACCAGCGCATCCAGCACCGCACGGTCGAGGCGATCGAGCCCGATCGGATCGACGTCGTACAGCTCGAGCGCCGCATCGACGTCGCGCACCCCCGCCTCGGTTCCGCGGCCGTGGACGATCAGGTAGTCACGCACCCGCCGCAGGAGCCGATTCGCGATGCGCGGTGTGCCGCGCGACCGTCGTGCGATCTCAGCGCGAGCCTGCGGCGGCAGCGCCACTTCGAGTGTTCGCGCGGAGCGCGCCACGACCTCTTCGAGTTCCCCGGCGTCGTAGAACTCCAGATGGGCGGTGAAGCCGAAGCGGTCCCGCAGCGGGTTCGGCAGAAGCCCCGACCGCGTCGTCGCCCCCACCAGCGTGAACGGAGCCAGATCCAGCGGGATGCTCGTCGCGCCGGCGCCCTTGCCGACCATGATGTCGATGCGGAAGTCCTCCATCGCGAGGTACAGCATCTCTTCGGCCGAACGCGCCATCCGATGGATCTCGTCGATGAACAGCACCTCGCCCGGCAGCAGACTCGACAGGAGTGCCGCCAGGTCGCCGGCGTGCTGGATCGCCGGTCCGCTGGAAAGCCGGAGGGCACGGGAGCTCTCGTGAGCGACGATCATCGCGAGGGTGGTCTTTCCGAGCCCGGGCGGTCCGGCCAGGAGGATGTGATCGGCGGGGCGCTGCTGGATGCGGGCGGCCTCGAGGAGCAGCTGGAGCTGACCTCTGACCTTGTGCTGTCCGATGAACTCATCGAGCGAGGACGGACGCAGCGCCCCCTCGATCGCCAGCTCCGAATCATCGGCGATCTGAGCGTCGGCCACGCGCGGGTCGTTCTCGTCATCCATGCGCACGCTCCTTGCGAGCCGGGCCGAGCTCCGCCAGCGCGGCGCGCAGCAGTCCCGCCACGGTCGTCGCCTCCGTCTCCGTTCGCGCCGCCACGGCGGCCGTGGTCTCGGCAGCGAGGCGCTCCGGCCAACCCAGTCCGACGAGCGCTTCCACCACCTGTGCGGGCACATCCAGGCCGGAGTCGCCGCTGCTCGCGCCGACGGCGGGCTTGGAGGGGGCGAGCTTTCCGGCCAGTTGCACGACGATCAGCTTGGCCGTCTTCGGTCCGATCCCCGAGACCCGGCGGAAGGGGGCATCGTCGTCGGCGGTGACGGCGTCGGCGATCTGCGGCACGGTGAGCGTCGACAGCACGCCCAGGGCCGACTTGGGGCCGACGCCGGTGACGCTCAACAGCTGCGAGAAGACGATCAGCTCCTCCCGTTCGGTGAACCCGAACAGTGCGAGCGCATCCTCCCTCACGATGAGCGACGTGTGGAGCCGGAGTTCCTCCCCCACGCGCGCGGCACGCACGACCTGCGACGTGACGGCGACCTGGAACCCGACGCCACCCACCTCGATCACGACGCTGTCGGGTTCGGTGTGGAGCACGCGTCCGCGCAGAGAGGAGATCATGCGTCGAGCCTAGGGTCGGGTTCGGATCTATGTTCGAGCGACACGCTAGCGGCGGGTCGCTCGCTCCGCCCGCGACCACGCTCGCTGCGCCGGAGTGAGCGTTCCGCCGGTGCGCGCGGGAGCAGTCATGGGCGACCCACGCCAGGCGTGACACAGCGCGAGGGCCAGCGCGTCCGCCGCGTCGGCGGGCTTGGGCAGATCGTCGAGGCGGAGCACCCGAGCCACCATGACCTGCACCTGGCGCTTGTCGGCCGAGCCGTAGCCGGTGATCGCCGCCTTGACCTCGCTCGGGGTGTGGGTCGCCGCCGGCAGTCCGCTTTCCGCAGCGAGCATCAGGGCGACACCGCTGGCCTGAGCGGTGCCCATCACGGTGCTGCGGTTATTCTGGGCGAAGACCCGTTCCACGGCGACCACCGATGGGGCGTGCTCCCGGATCACCTCGCGGATGCCCCGTGCGATGGCGGCCAGGCGCACCTCGATGGGCGCCTCCGTCGACGACCGCACGACGCCGACGTGAACGAGGGAAGCAGAACGATCCGGTGCGACGTCGACGACACCGATCCCGCAGCGGGTCAGGCCCGGGTCGATGCCGAGAACACGCAGTGTCACGCGATCACGCTAGGCGAGCATCCGCCTACGCGCCGGAAGGCGCGCCTGCTGTCACTCGTCGTCGTCCTCTTCGAGCTCGGCCTGGACCTCGGGGGTGAGGTCGACGTTGCTGAAGACGTTCTGCACGTCATCGCTGTCCTCGAGCGCGTCGATCAGACGGAAGACCTTGCGCGCGGTGTCGGCGTCGACCTCGACCTTCAGGTTCGGCACGAACTCAACGTCGGCTGATTCGTAATCGATGCCGGCATCCTGCAGGGCCTTCCGCACGGCGACGACATCGGAGGCCTCGGTGAGGACCTCGAAGCCCTTCGGGTGCGACTCGACCTCCTCTGCTCCCGCATCGAGGACCGCGAGCATGACGTCATCTTCCGTGGTGCCCTCGTCCGAGACGACGATGACGCCCTTGCGCGTGAAGTTGTAGGCGACGCTTCCCGGGTCGGCGAGCGTTCCGTTGTTGCGGGTGAGCGCGGTGCGCACCTCTGCCGCGGCGCGGTTCTTGTTGTCGGTCAGACACTCGACCATGAGGGCGACACCATGGGGCCCGTACGCCTCGTACATGATCGTCTGGTACTCGACGGCATCCCCGCCGATGCCGGCACCGCGCTTGATGGCGCGATCGATGTTGTCGTTGGGGACCGACGTCTTCTTCGCCTTCTGCACGGCGTCGTACAGCGTCGGATTGCCTGCGAGATCCGCACCGCCGATCTTGGCGGCGACCTCGATGTTCTTGATGAGCTTGGCGAACGACTTCGCACGTCGGGCGTCGATGACGGCCTTCTTGTGCTTGGTCGTCGCCCACTTGGAGTGGCCGGACATGCCCTCCAGTCTATCGAGGGCGGCGCTCGCGCCGCGCCGACGTCAGGCGGCGCGCACCAGCGACAGGAACAGCTCGTGGAATCGCCGCTCTCCCGAGACCTCGGGATGGAAGGCGGTGCCGATCGCGTTGCCTTGGCGAACGGCGACGATTCCCCCGTCATCCAGCTCCGCGAGCACCTCGACACCCGGCCCCGTCGACACCACGAGAGGGGCGCGGATGAAGGCGGCGTCGACGGGCGGTCCGCCGAACGCCGGCACCGTCACCGATGCCTCGAAGGACTCGACCTGTCCGCCGAAGGCGTTTCGCCTCACGGTGACGTCGAGCCCACCGAACGTGCGCTGCCCCTCGATCCCGTCCTCCAGACGGTCGGCCAGCAGAATCAGGCCCGCACAGGTGCCGTACACCGGAAGGCCGGCCGCGATCGCACGCGAGAGCGGCTCCGCCACACCGAACCCGCGCGCCAGCTTGTCGATGACGGTGGATTCCCCGCCGGGTAGCACCAGCCCGTCGACGGCGAGCAGCTCATCGGGCCGGCGAATCGACACGACCTCGGCACCGAGACTTCGCAGGACGCGCCCGTGCTCGCGCACGTCGCCCTGCAGCGCGAGGATGCCGACGCGAGGGCTACCAGCCACGCTCGGCGAGGCGGTGCGGTGCGGGAAGGTCTGCGACATTGATGCCCACCATGGCGTCGCCGAGCCCGCGCGAGACATCGGCGATGACCTTCGGGTCGTCGTAGAAGGTGGTGGCCTTGACGATCGCCGCCGCTCGCTCGGCGGGATTGCCGGACTTGAAAATGCCGGAGCCGACGAAGACGCCGTCCGCACCCATCTGCATCATCATCGCGGCGTCCGCGGGGGTCGCCACTCCCCCGGCGACGAAGAGCACCACGGGCAGGGTGCCGGTCTCGGCGACCTCGGCGACCAGTTCGTACGGAGCCTGCAGGTCCTTGGCCGCCACATAGAGCTCGTCCCGGGTCATCGAACGCAGGGCGTTGATCTCCGAGGTGATCTTGCGAATGTGCTTGGTCGCCTCCGAGACGTCTCCGGTGCCGGCCTCGCCCTTGGAACGGATCATCGCGGCGCCCTCGTTGATGCGGCGCAGCGCCTCCCCGAGGTTCGTCGCGCCGCACACGAACGGCACCGTGAAGCGCCACTTGTCGATGTGGTTGACGTAGTCCGCCGGCGAGAGCACCTCGGATTCGTCGATGTAGTCGACGCCGAGCTCCTGCAGCACCTGTGCTTCGACGAAGTGGCCGATGCGGGACTTGGCCATGACCGGGATCGACACCGACGCGATGATGTCGTCGATGAGGTCGGGGTCGCTCATTCTCGCGACACCGCCCTGCGCGCGGATATCGGCGGGAACGCGCTCGAGCGCCATGACGGCGACCGCGCCGGCGTCCTCGGCGATCTTGGCCTGATCCGCCGTGACGACGTCCATGATGACGCCGCCCTTCAGCATCTCCGCGAGTCCGCGCTTCACACGGTCTGATCCGGTTGCATTCGTCATCACGGTCGTCCCTTCGACATGCCGCTCGCTGCGACGCAGACAAGACAGGCGTTTGATCTAGGCCAAACGATAGCATTGTCGGGTTCGACCATCGAACACGAGAGGATCGACCTCATGCACGCTCACATCGTCGGCGCGACCGCGAGCGAGATCGCGGACAGCGTGCGATCCGCGATCGAGAGCGGTGTTCTCCCGCCCGGTGCGATCCTCCCGCCCGTTCGGTCGCTCGCGGCCGACCTCGGCGTCAACCGCAACACGGTTGTGGCCGCCTACCGGCACCTGGCCCAGTCCGGTCTGGTCATCGCCCGCGGGCGAGGTGGCACGCGCGTGACCGCTCGCCGCCTCGTCGCACAGGAGGGCTTCGCCCCCGACAGTGCGCTGCGCGACGTCGGCACCGGGAACCCCGATCCCGCGCGCATTCCCGATCCTTCCCGCGCGCTCGCCCGGGCCGCCGGGCGACCCGTGCTCTACGGCGAGCCGGTCATCGATCCCGGGCTGGAGTCGTGGGCCGGCGCGTGGATGTCCGACGCGACGTGCGCCGCGCGATCGCGGCTCACGATCACCAGCGGCGCAGCCGACGCCGTCGAGCGACTCCTCGCCCAGGCGCTCACCCGCGACGACGCCGTCGGCTTGGAGGATCCCTGTTTTCTCACGAGCATCCACACCGTCCGGCTGGGAGGCTATCGACCGATCGCGATCGCATGCGACGGCTCCGGGATGACCGTCGACGGACTGCGCGCCGCGATCGCCGAGGGCGCACGAGCCATCATCTGCACCCCCCGCGCGCAGAACCCCTCCGGCGCCAGCCTCACGGCCGAGCGCGCCGATCAGCTGCGCGAGCTGCTCGCCGATCATCCCTACCTGCTGGTGATCGAGGACGATCACTTCTCGATGCTTTCGCGCCGCACCTTCCACTCGGTCGTCCCGCCTGGTCACCGCCGATGGGCTCTCGTGCGCTCGGTCTCGAAGTTCCTCGGCCCGGACATGTGTCTGGCGGTGACCTCCTCCGACCCTGAGACCGCGTCTCGGCTCGCTCTTCGCCTGACCCCCGGGACCACCTGGGTCAGCCACCTGCTGCAACGACTCGTGCACGCCCTCATGATCGATCCGGAGGTCCATGCCGGCATCGCGGACGCCGCGGAGCACTACGCCGCGCGCAACGCCGCGTTCGTCAGGCGGCTCACCTCGCGGGGCATCGACGCGACCGATTCCGACGGACTCAATCTCTGGGTCGACGTCGGAGTGCCCGCGGCCGATGTCACCATCCACCTCATGCGTCGCGGCTGGCTCGCCAGGGCCGGGGACGACTTCGTCCTGTCCCCCGCCTCGCGTCCATCCCAGCGGCTGCGGCTCACCGTCCACCAGCTGGACGACCGCGACGCGGATCGTCTCGCAGGCGACATCGCCGACGCCGTCGAGGGCGTGCGGGGCCTCTCTGACGGGGTGGCATGATCGGACGGGTGAAGATCCTCTCCATCCAGTCCGCGGTCGCGTACGGCCACGTCGGCAACTCCGCCGCCGTCTTCCCGCTTCAGCGCATCGGGGTGGAGGTGCTGCCGGTCTACACCGTGAACTTCTCCAACCACACCGGCTACGGCGCGTGGCGGGGACCGCTCATCAGCCCGAATGAGGTGCGCGATGTCATCCTCGGTATCGAAGAGCGCGGCGCCTTCGCAGACATCGACGTCGTGCTCTCCGGCTACCAGGGCGGGGAAGGCATCGCCGATGTGGTCCTCGACACCGTCACGCGCGTGAAGGCCGCGAATCCTTCGGCGATCTACGCGTGCGACCCCGTGATGGGCAATGCCCGGAGCGGATGTTTCGTCGCGCCCGCCATCCCCGTCCTGCTCCGGGAGCGGGTCGTGCCGGCAGCCGACATCATCACTCCGAATCAGTTCGAGCTGGGATTCCTGACCGGCACCGAACCCGAGGACCTCGACTCCACGCTTGCGGCCGCCGACGCCGCGCGCGAGATGGGGCCGCGTACCGTGCTCGTCACGAGCGTCGAGCGGCCGGACAGCCCTCAGGACACCATCGAGATGCTCGCTGTCACCGACGACGGTGCGTGGATCGTGCAGACACCGCGGATCCCGATGAAGGCGAACGGATCCGGCGACGTCACCGCCGCACTCTTCACAGCACACCTGAACAGGTCGGGCGATGCGGCGGACGCTCTTGCACGAACGACCTCCAGCGTCTTCGCGCTGCTGGCGATGACCCACGAGTCCGGGCAGCGGGAGCTGCAGCTGGTGCAGGCGCAGGACCACTACGCCGCCCCGCAGATGCAGTTCGACGTGCAGCGCCTACGCTGAGTCCTACGCCGGCCAGGCCGCACTCACAGCGGCGCGCACCTCGCCGAGCAGCTGGGGCAGGGCCTTGGTGCGCCCGATGATCGGGAAGAAGTTCGCGTCGGCACGCCACCGCGGCACGATGTGCTGGTGAAGGTGCTCATCCACGCCGGCACCCGCGACCGCCCCCTGGTTCATTCCGAGATTGAACCCGTCGCACCGGCTGACCTCGCGGAGAACCCGCATGCCGATCTGCGTGAGTTCCCCGATCTCGGCGACCTCGTCAGCGCTCGCCTGATCGTAGGTGGCCACATGGCGGTACGGGCAGACCAGAAGATGACCAGAGTTGTAAGGGAAGAGGTTCAGCAGCACGTAGGCCTTCTTGCCCCGAGCGACGATCAGCCCGTCTTCATCGGATTTCTCCGGGGCGGCGCAGAACGGACAATCATCCCGCAGCACCTGGGGACCGGCCTGGATGTATGCCATCCGATGCGGCGTCCAGAGGCGCTGAAAGGCGTCGGGGACGCCGGCGAGCGAGGCCGCGTCGACGCTGTCGCCCGGTTCACCGGCGTGGGTCACGCCAGATCCTCCGCGGTGTTGACAAGCGCCTTGTCCCGGATCGACGCGATGATGCGCTCGACCGCGACATCGACCGGTATCGCGTTCTCCTGTGTGCCGTCGCGGAAGCGGAACGAGACGGCGTCGGCGGCGCGGTCCTGCTCGCCCGCGATCAGCTGCAGCGGCACCTTCTGCGCCGTGTGCGTGCGGATCTTCTTCTGCATCCGGTCATCGGATCGATCGACCTCGGCACGGACGCCGGCTGCTCGCAGTCGGGCCACGATCTGCTCGAGGTGCTCGGCGTACTCCTCGGCCACCGGGATGCCGACCACCTGCACCGGAGCCAGCCACATCGGGAACGCGCCAGCGTAGTGCTCGAGGAGGATGGCGAAGAAGCGTTCGATCGATCCGAACAGTGCCCGATGGATCATGATCGGCCGGTGCTTCTCGCCGTCGGGGCCGGTGTACTCCAGGCCGAAGCGCTCGGGCAGGTTCGGATCGACCTGCACGGTCGACAGCTGCCAGGTGCGTCCGATGGCGTCGCGTGTCTTGAGGTCGATCTTCGGGCCGTAGAACGCGGCCTCCCCCGGAACCTCGGTGAGCTTGAGTCCGCTGGCCACCGCCACGTTGCGCAGGGCGTTCGTCGAGTACTCCCAGAACTCGTCGGTGCCGATCCACTTCGACTTCTCGTCGTCGCGCATGGAGAGTTCGAGTTCGAAGTCGTCCAGGCCGAAGTCGCGCAGCATCGAGATGACGAACTCCAACACCCGGGTCGCTTCGGACTCGAGCTGCTCCGGAGTCACGAACAGGTGGGAGTCGTCCTGTGTGAAGCCGCGCACGCGGGTCAGGCCGTGAAGGGCGCCGGAGAGTTCGTTGCGGTAGACGGTGCCGTTCTCGGCGAGCCTCATCGGCAGGTCGCGGTAGCTGCGCGCACGTTCCCGATAGATCAGGATGTGCATCGGGCAGTTCATGGGCTTGAGGTAGTAGTCCTGGCCCTTCTTCGTCACGGTGCCGTCGGGGCCGTGCTCCTCGTCCATCACGATCGGCGGGAACATCCCGTCCTTGTAGGTGACGAGGTGGTTGGACGTGAGAAAGAGGTCTTCCTTCGCGATGTGCGGGGTGTACACGTAGGTGTACCCGCCCTCGACGTGACGGCGGCGCGCGTGCTGCTCCATCTCGCCGCGGATGATGCCGCCCTTGGGGTGCCACACCGACAGCCCCGACCCGATCTCGTCGGGGAACGAGAAGAGATCGAGCTCCTTGCCGAGCTTGCGGTGGTCGCGCTTGGCGGCTTCCTCCAGACGAGCCTGGTATGCGCGCAGTTCGTCCTTGGTCGGCCACGCGGTGCCGTAGATGCGCTGCAGCTGCGGGTTCTTCTCACTCCCGCGCCAATAGGCGCCCGCCACGCGCTGGAGCGCCCACCCGTTTCCGATGATGCGCGTGCTCGGCACGTGCGGACCGCGGCAGAGGTCCTTCCAGACGGTGACGCCGTCGCGGTCGACGTTGTCGTAGATGGTCAGCTCCCCCGCCCCCACCTCGACCCCGGCGCCTTCCGCCGCCTCGTGACCCGACGCGGTGCCGCCTTTCAGCCCGATGAGCTCGAGCTTGAACGGCTCGTCCACCAGTTCGACTCGAGCCTCCTCGTCCGACACGACGCGGCGGGTGAACCGCTGGCCCTCGCGGACGATGCGCTGCATCTCCTTCTCGATGGCCTTGAGATCCTCGGGCGTGAACGGCTCGTCGACGCCGAAGTCGTAGTAGAAGCCGTCGGTGACGGGCGGGCCGATCCCCAGGTCGGCCTGCGGACGGATGCGCTGGACGGCCTGGGCGAGGACGTGCGCCGTCGAGTGGCGGAGGATGTTGAGTCCCTCAGGGCTCGTGATCTCGACGGGCTCGACCTCGTCGGTGGATTCGACCGTCGCGGCGAGATCTCTCAGCTCGCCGTTCACGCGCATGGCGATGACGGCACGATCGGGGAACAGCGCGAAGCCGTCGGCGGGGTACGACACATCCGACGGAAGGGCAACGTCAGTCACAGGGAACACTCCAGAAAATGGCTCGCGTCCAGGCTACCGTCCGCGCCGGCGGAAACCGTCGCCCGTGCGGCGACGGGGGCGGGCACCACGACGGACCCCTCACGACGAAAAGAAAAACCCCCGGTCGAACCGGGGGTTGGAGTGCGCGATACTGGGATCGAAACTGTATATGTGTCACTGGGCGGAGCTGCATGATTCCGCGATTTTCGCCCGTAATAGTGCGGCTCGCAGCTATCTCTGTTAAGGTCACTGGAAGACACAGCCGGACACGATCTGACACGAGATATTGCACGGTATCGCACGAAAGGCTTCCACATGGACGTTCTCACCCTCCGCAGCGAGGCTGGCCTGACTCGCGACGTGCGTGTGGTCCCCTACCGCGCTGGAGGCTTCTGCATGTGGCTGGATGAGGCGCAGCAAGTGGAGATGTACCCCGCGGAATGGCGTCGCCTCGGTTGGGAGCCGTGGGCGTACGCGACGACTGCCGAGGTGGCGTGATGGCCGCTCCCGGGCGGAAGCGCCGCGAGACATTCGGCGCGATCCGCAAGCTGCCCTCGGGTCGCTACCAGGCGTCCTACATAGGGCCGGACGGTGAACGTCACAACGCGCCCCGCACCTTCGACGGCATGACCGACGCTCGAGGGTGGCTCGCGATCCAACAGTCGCGCATCCTCGACGGCTCATGGTCTGCGCACGACACCGCCCGCGCGGAGGCTGCAGGGCGTGGCCGTGGGCTCACGTTCGCGGAGTACGCCGAGGAGTGGATCGCGACTCGGACGAACCGTCACGGCGACCACCTGCGCCCCCGTACCGCTGCCGAGTACCGTCGCCTCGTGAAGGGTGCGCTTGCCCCGTTCGGTGACCAGCGGCTCACCGCGATCTCCCCCGACGCTGTCCGCGCCTGGTACTCCGCGCTCGTCACCGCCGGCACCAAGACGCAAGCCGCGCGCGCGTACGAGCTACTCAAGTCGATCCTGTCGACCGCCGTCGCGGATGGGCGGATTAAGACGAACCCGTGCCAGATCCGCGGGGCGGCGTCGGCGTCGACCGGGAAGAAGGTGCTTCCCCCGACCGCGGCCGAGTTGCAGAAGATTGTGGACGCGATCACGCCCCGCTACAAGGCCGCGGCGATCCTCGCGGCGTGGGCGGGCGTCCGGTACGGGGAGCTCACCGAGCTACGCGTGAAAGACCTCGAGCTCGTCAAGGAGGGCGACGCGCTGCAGGTGATCGCGGTGAATGTGTCCCGCGCCGTCACGCACGTGACCGGGCAAGGGTTCATCGTCGGGCAGACGAAGAGTGAAGCGGGTGTGCGGACGATCGTTCTCCCCCCGCACGTGAACCCGATCATCGAGACACACCTGCGCGATCACGCGTCACGGTTCCCGGAGGCGTTGCTGTTCCCCGCCGCGGACGGTGCGACACACCTGGCGCAGTCGGCGTTCTATAAGCACTGGAACCCGGCCAGGACGGCCGCTGGGCGCCCGGACATGCCGTGGCACGCGCTACGCCACTACGGGGCCACGAGGGCGGCTCTCGCGGGCGCGACGCTCAAGGAGTTGCAGGCGCGGCTCGGACACTCGACCGTCGCCGCTGCGATGAGATACCAGCACACCGCTGGACGTGACGAAGAGCTCGCGAGACGCATGTCAGACCTCGCGTGAAGACTTCCGGCATCCGCCGGCAGAAAAAACGCCCCCGCCGCGGTGGAAGCGCGACGAGGGCAAGTGATCAATCGAAAGGACCGATCATGACCAACCTACACTCGACCACTCCGACGCTCCGCCCGATCTACGGAGCTAACGACCCTCGATGGCAAGAGCTCATCGATGCCACTGTGCCGGGCTTCGAGATCGAGGAGCTCATGCCGAGCGAGCGCGCAGCTTGGTACGAGATCCACGTGGTGGGCAACGAGGACTATCGCGAGGTCGCCCATCGAGAGGTGGAGTACCCCGATGTCCCCCGAACCGAGAGTCCGTCCTGGGCTGAACAGCGCCTCGACGACGCTGTTAACGACAGGGAGTACCCCGTCGTCACGTGGTGGAAAGACCTCGCTGCTGCTGAATCAGTGCAGGCAGACGTGTCGATTCAACGAGACGATGTCTACGACCCAGACTCTGGACGATTCGTCGAAGGCATCGCGCACGCGACGATCTACATCGGCGGCAATCAGGCAGAGTTCTCGAAGAGCGACGACTGGATTACCACCCCGGCGCAACTGCGCGAGATCGCTCTAGCTTTCTACGATGCGGCCGACCGCTGGGAGCAGCTCTCCGCCACGTGAGATCAGCGATCCAGGGGTGCTCTCATTCCGAGCACCCCTGGATCGCCCCCCAACGAAACGGAAAGGAGCGAGAAATGGTCGCCCTAGTGTGCACCGGAGAAGGTGTGAGTCCCCACCGGAAGTGGACGTTTCACCTTCCGGTGGGAGGCGAGAACGTGCAGACCGTTGTCACCGACCACGGGGTGCGTCTGCAAGCCGAGAACCAGACTGCAACCCGGCATTTGCGTCGCAACCACGACGACGTGTCCTACCGGGGCCACATGAAGTGCCCTCGGTGTGGACAGACTTACACCATCGCGGATCTCGATGCGAAGCTCGCGGAAGTCGCGAAACTCGGTGTGTCTGAACTGGACATGAGTCGACTGCTCTAGTCTGTAACCACCTCCTCGCGGTGGGAGGTACACAGGTCACCGCGATTCCAACCTCTCAGCGGAGGGCTACTCAGCCATCCCTGAGAGGTTTTCTCATGTCGAACCCCACCTGGGGCACGATCCCCGAGGCCGCTGACCGGCTGCAGGTCAGCACCAGAACGATCCGCCGCATGATCACTCGCGGCGAGATCCCCGCGCGACGCATCGGCGCACGCATGATCCGCGTCGACCTCACCGCGCTCGACTCCATCGGCGCGCCGCTGCAGTACACCGGAGGCGGTGCACTGTGACCGCAAACGAAACGCCCCGCGGGAACGGGGCGCTCGAAGATCTTGCTGGCGGGCTGATCTCCCCCAAGGATACGACCGACCACCGACACGACCACCGCGCCGCACCGATGGCGCTCGACACCGGCACATCCAGTGCGGCCGCCGCCAAAGCGTCACGCAACACCATCGGTGCAGTCAAGGCCGGCATCATCGAGATCCTCTCCGAGCACCCGGCCACTGACGAGGAGATCTCGACGCGCTACAACGTGCGTGTCGGGCACCCCCGGTTCCCGAAGGTCACCGACCAACGACTCCGAACCGCTCGCGCCGCGCTCGTCCGCGAAGGCACCGTCCGGGATAGCGGGGCGCTGGCGTTCACCTCGCTCGGCAACCGGTGCACCCTCTGGGAGGCGTCATGACATGGACGCGACTCTCTGACACCTTCCACGACGACGACGCCATCACCGAGCTCTCGCACGAAGCGTTCCGCCTCCACGTCTACGCGCTCACGTGGTGCAACAAGCAACTCACCAACGGCGCAATCTCCACCTCTCGAGCACGACGACTCCTCCCCGAGATCGACGTGACCACTGCGATCGATGAACTCGTCGACGCGCATCTCTGGACCGCGGAAGGTGAAGGCTTCCAGGTCGACTGGGCCGACCAGGAGACTGCCGAAGAAGTGCGGGAACGACAGGACCGCAACGCGGAGCGCCAGCGCAAGTTCAGGAGGCGGCGGGAGCTCCATGACGTCGGTGACCACTCCGAATGCGACCCCCGCTTCTGTAACGCATCACGTAACACGTCACGTAACGAGTTAGAGGGCAAGACTCCCGAAAACACGCGGGCGCGTAACGCGTTACGTAACGGGGGTAGTAACGCCACCCCGTCCCGTCCCGGCCCGTCCCTAACAGGGACAGGGACAGGGAGCGGGCGGCGCGCCTCCGCAGAGGCTACGGACGCGCCTCCCGCGAACAAGATCGCACGCGGAGCATGTGGTCACCGAATGCTTGACGACCGGTACTGCGAGTACGGATGCCCCGCCGAGGCGGTGCACGCGTGACCTCGCTCACTGAATGGGAAGTGGAAGAGGTCGACGAGCGGGTCACGGCGCTCTTCCCGAGGCTCGTCGCGTTTGGTGACGACGACGAAGCGCTCGATGACGAGGAGGTGCGATCCGCATCGGCGATCGCGGTGAGCATCGTTGCGATCGGGCACACCATCATCTGGCAGCACCGCGCCGCCGGTCTCCGAGGACTGCGAACCTCTGTGGGCCTATTCCCGCTCTCCCCGACGCTCACCGTCGCACACGAGTCGGCCCCGTTCGCGAGGGCGTGGCTTCTGAGGGCGATGGACGAAGCGACACATCTCGCCAATGGGCCCACCGAGGCGATACCAGACCCGGACACCCGGATGATCAACCCGCTCCCGTCCAGGTACGACCGCGAAGGCGATGCAGCATGACCGTGAACGCACCGAATATGCCCACCGAGATCCTCGTCTACGAAGGTGAGATCCACGCGTACTACGAGCCGACTGAGGCACGAACGGGCTACTGGCTCATCCTGCTACCTGGACTCCCTGCCCAGAAGATCACGGCAGAGGGGACCGTCCAGTGAGGGCGTGGGGCGCGACCGAGACGGAAGACGAACTCGACTGGCAGACCGATGCGCTCTGCACGCAAGTCGACCCCGAGATCTTCTTCCCCAACCAAGGGGAACCATCCACCGACGCTCGCCGCATCTGCGCGTCCTGCGACGTCGCCGCTGAATGCCTCGAGTACGCACTCCGAGAACGCATCGACCACGGCGTCTGGGGCGGCAGGACCCCACGCGAACGCAATGCCCTGAAACGCACCACCAGGGCGACCGAACAGGAGACAGCATGAACGACCAGACCTCCACCAGCATCAACGCCGGCCAGATGATCATCGACATCATCCGAACATGCAGCCCCGACGAGCTGCGAGTGCTCGCGAGCATCTGCCGAGACCACACAGCTCGGTCGATCGACATGACCGCCTACAACCTCGCTGAGCTATGGAACGTGCTCGCCATCACAGCGGACCACGTCCTGGCGGACCACCCTCAGGCGCTCAGCGAAGCCGACCAGGCATTCCTGCACAGTCTCTCCGACACGCGCGACGAGGGACCCGAAGATGTCTGACCCGGCCGGTATGATGGGGATGTCCACTCAGCAAAGACCTGAGCCGGACGACAACCGACCACAGAGCCGCTGGGTCCGTGCACTCGGTGAGGGGTCTCTCCCTCATTTTGAGCCGCACGTTGAGCAGCACTCCGAGGTTCATCCCGCTAACGCGCGCCCTTCCGATCGCGCTTTTCGCATCGATGGGCATGAATCCAAGGAGTGTCCCAATGGACTCTGAAATCCGCGCTCTCCAGAACCGTCTCAAGGAGATCGAGAGCGAACACACTGACATCCACACCAGCGCGGGAACCCGCGCACTCGACAGCGGCGAGCAGGCGCGCTGGGACGACCTCGAGACCGAGGCGATCGAGGTCCGCAAGCTGCTGCGCGAGGCAGAAGAGCGCCAGGGTCGAGCCGATCGAGTCGCCGAGTCCCGCGCGCGCTGGAACTCGCTCGACGTCGGGCAGCGCAAGCCACGCAGCGCCGGCGAGGTCGCCCGAATGGGCAGCCTCGAAACCCGAGACGAAGCACGACGACTCGTCGACTCCGCACGTCACCTCGAGGCCTACCAGGGCGATCACGTCATGGCTCTCCTGGAAGGTGGAGAGTCCACTCGCAACGTCGACCGTGACTACATCGCACGACTCACGGTGATGACCGAGTCCCCGGAGTACCGTTCGGCGTTCCAGCAGGTCATGACGAACCCGCACCCGGTGCTCTCTGCTCCGGAGGCCGCCGCTCTGCGATCGGCCGAGGAATTCCGACGCGCCCACGAGACCCGCGGCATGGTCGAGGGAACCCCGACGGCCGGCGGCTACGGCGTGCCGGTTCTGATCGACCCAACGATCATCCTCACGGGGCAACAGTCCGCCAACCCGTTCCTCGGAATCTCTCGAGTCGTCACGATCACCACGAATCAATGGAAGGGCGTCAGCTCCCAGGGCGTCACATGGTCCTGGGACTCCGAGACCGACGAGGTCTCCGATGACTCGCCCACGCTCGCTCAGCCCTCCGTGCCGGTGCACAGCGCACGCGGGTTCATCCCCTACTCGATCGAGCTCGAGCAAGACTATCCCGAGTTCGCCAACGAGATGGCCGGGCTCCTCAGCGAGGGGTATGCCGAGCTCACCGCGGCGGCGTTCGCCACCGGATCCGGTGTTGGCCAGCCGACCGGGATCTTCACGGCACTCGACGCGAACACGAACGTCGAGGTCGTGGTCACCACCGATGGCGAATTCGGAAAGGCCGACATCAGCAAGGTCTGGTCCGCGCTCCCGGATCGAGCCAAGCCGAACGCCACATGGCTGATGAGCGAAGACGCAAAGGAACACGTCCGCACCTTCGACAACGACGAGTACTCCGGACGAACCGTCACACTCACCGAGGCACAGTTCCGCATCCGCGAGCGAGACGTCGTCGCGAGCGGATACGCGCCGGAGTTCGCAGCAACAACCGGAGCTGCGAACATTCTCGCCGTCGGCGACTTCCGCAAGTACCTCATCGCCCAGCGCGCCGGCATGCGGATCGAGCTCGTCCCGCACATCTTCGGCGCGAACGGGCGACCCACGGGTCAGCGTGGCTGGTTCGCGTGGGCACGTGTGGGCGCGGACTCGATCGACGACAGCGCCTTCCGGCTGCTTCAGAACCAGTAGCCGGGCAAGACTCGCGTCACCGCGTTTTCCTTTCTGCACGCGGGATTGGTTGTCAGGCGCTCCCCTGGGGCAACCAGCGCGAGACCCCGCCAGGGGTGCGGACACACTCCGCGCCCCTGGCACTCTCCTCAACGCAATGTCCGACCCGACAGCTAACCCCGGAGCGGCCGATGCGGATGCGGGTCACAGCAACGACAGAGCAAGGAAGAAGACGCCCACAAGCGATCCGAACAGAAGCACCCACTGCCGACGCTGTTCCATCGCGCTGGGAGCCTGCGGAACTGCAGAGTCACTCATGGCCTTCATGGTCCCGACGTAGGGGTCAATCCCATTGGCCTCGAGCAGGCGCATGCGGCGAGCCGTGAGCGCCTGGGACCGAGCGTTCCATCGCGGATCGTTCATGGGCATCTCAGCCTTCAGATTCTCGAGCTCAGCGTTGTATCGTGCCCACACTCGGGGAAACACACGTGCCACGTGAGCAGCATGAGCATGCTCGAGCAGCACAGACCCAGCAACGTACGTCGACGCGAGGATCGGCACGACCGCTGCGAGCACCGCGAGCATTGCGTTGCCGCTCAGTCCCACGGCAAGGCCGCGATACTCGTCGCCGCGCCGAGCACCAGGCCGGATCCAACTAGAGCGATGTCCCACAGCACGGCATTCCGATCCCTCCGCGGACCATCCGTCCGACTCTCGAACTGCCCGTCGAAGGCATCCCAGGACATTGCGTCGGAATGGGCGGCGACGGCTGCTGCGCTCTCTCTATCGAGCACCCGTTGAGTTCGCCAGAGCAGCCTTGCAAATCCGATGATGGGCAACACGGCCGCGATCAGGTACCCAGCTACCAAGATCCACATGCGCACGAGACTACCGACGGCATCCGCCTGCTGTGTTTCCGGAGAGCTGGTCGGATCGCACCACTCCCTCAACGCGGACACGCCTAGTATGACCGCATGCACACCGCCGCACTCATCCTCACCATCGTGGCCGGCGCAGCACAGATCATCGGCGTCATCCTGCTCATCACCCGAGCTCATGGTGCACGGACACTGCTGCACCAGAGCGCGCACACACGGATCGACGGCGGCGACGCATCGGGAGCAACTCAGACCATCGACATCAGCGACGTGGTCGCCTTCCTCCTGCGCGACGCTGCATCCACTTGGTGGGCCGTCACCCTCATCCTGCTCGGAATCCTCGCCATGACCGCAGCAGGCATCCTCGCACTGCTCTGACCACACGAGTTTTTCGACGCACAACCTCAAGTGGAAGACCGCGCTCCCTTCCAGACTTGCGTGTGCGTATGACATCCGTTGGTGTGACATTCGCGGGGTGACATTCCGACCTGAGGAGAATCCCCCACGTGGGGTGGCGGATCACCACCTCAGGTGTCAGGAATCTGACACGGAGTGGCCAGAGTTGGCCACCCCGACGCCGCGATTCTTTAAGAACGACGACCGGGCACGCCCACCGCGCCACCTTCCGCTTTTCTCTCTCCCCGTCACATCCGACGGGCTATGTGGTGAACCGAAGTCCGATGCTCCTGCGACACGAGACCAAGGTCCCTGCGCTACTGCGGACTGAAGGCCTGCGGGAAACCGTCGCAACCACATGTGGTGCGACCTTAGGTTGCTCTACGCTCGCCCCATGTGGCCAGTCCCATTGATAGTCGCGTTCATCGTCCTAGGCGGACTGCTGCCGGTGATCGGGGTAGTGCGTCTCGGCAAGCACGCCCACGCCGCGCTGCGCACACGGGATGGGCGACGGATGGTCGATCTCGTCGATGAGGGCACTCGCACGGGCTACTTTGACGTGGAGCCAATTCGTCGAATGGCGGTCGCACTCGACGAAGAGCCCCGCATCTCGTGGCATCAGGCGTGCTGGGATCTCGCGCTCATCGGCGGCGGCGTGCTGTTCGGCACCGCCGGGAGCGTGTGGGCAGTGTTCATCTAGCGGCGAGGATGTCGCACGTATATTGCACGCGGATCCCCATCAACGAGAAAACCCCCGGTAATCCGGGGGTTTTGTGGTGCGCGATACTGGGATCGAACCAGTGACCTCTTCCGTGTCAGGGAAGCGCGCTACCGCTGCGCCAATCGCGCCCGTGAGGGCTGTTCAGTTGTCATGCGAGGTGGCGACGGGATTCGAACCCGTGTAAACGGCTTTGCAGGCCGGTGCCTAGCCGCTCGGCCACGCCACCGCGTGTGGTTCGACCCACGTGTCGTGATCGCCCTGGAATCGGGAGATCCCCGCACTCGAGCGGATGACGAGACTCGAACTCGCGACCCTCACCTTGGCAAGGTGATGCGCTACCAACTGCGCTACATCCGCATTTCGTTCCCGGTCTTGCCCGGGCACTTGGAAAACTCTAGCCCATTCCGGGCCCCGCGCAAAACCACCGCCACGCCGCGCGTGTCCCGTTCTCACGGTTCGAATCACCCTCACGGATCAGGTAACATCGGTACTCGGCCCGGCAGGGTCGCGGCTCCCGGAGCCGAGGGCGATTGGCGCAGCTGGTAGCGCGCTTCCTTCACACGGAAGAGGTCGTGGGTTCAAGTCCCGCATCGCCCACCGACGACGCGATCGGCCGCTCAGGCCTCATCGCCACCTGGCACCTGGATCGCCATCTGCCACCCGTAGCGCCGGCTGAGCGCTGCCGCCACCCGCGTGAAGCGGTCGACATCGAGCACCGCTCCCTCGCGTCGCATCCCCCGACGGTGCACCAGGTAGACCTGGTCCACGTCGACCCATGAGGGCCTTCCCCGGGCATCCCACGGCCCGCTCCCGAGCTCGAGGTGATCGCGATCGCCGTCCTGCGGGATGCTGGTGAGCTTGAGCGCGTAGACGCGGTCGGCGTCCCGTCGGCCGATGACGAGAACGGGCCGATCCTTGCCGCGTCCGTCCCGCTCCTCGAACGGCACCCAGGTCCATACGATCTCCCCGGCGTCCGGCTCGTCATCCCGCCGGGGTTCATAGGTGATGCGCAGCTCGGATGCACGAGGCGGCCGAACCTCCACCGTCGCGTCTGCTCGCGGCCGGCCGCCGCCGCCGACGACCAGCGTCGCACGCGGACGGAACAGGCGGCCGAGGACGCCGGCCACGGCGGAGACCCTTCGGTGACGCTTCACGGGGGTCAGCCTAGCGGTGGCGCATTCGTGCGGGCACGAGCAAGGGGCGCTGTGGTCATGACCACAGCGCCCCTTGCGCTTGTCTGCGAGCCGCAGAGTGCTTACGCCATCGCGTAGCCCTCTTCGCCGTGCACCGTGGTGTCCACGCCGGCCAGCTCGTCCTCGTTCTTGATGCGGAAGCCGAGCGTCTTGTCGATCGCGAAGCCCAGGATGAAGGCGATCACGAACGAGTAGATCAGCACGCCGAACGCTGCGACGACCTGGAGAATCAGCTGTTCGAACCCACCGCCGAGGAACAGACCGGTCTCCGTGGCGAAGAAGCCGAGGTAGATCGTTCCGATCAGACCACCGACGAGGTGCACGCCGACCACGTCGAGCGAGTCGTCGTAGCCGAGCTTCCACTTCAGCTCGATGGCCAGGGCGCAGACCGCACCGGCGACGACGCCGAGGAGAAGTGCCCAACCGGGGGTCAGGTTCGCACAGGCGGGCGTGATGGCGACGAGACCGGAGACCGCACCCGAGGCGGCTCCGACCGACGTGGCCTTTCCGTCCTTGAGCTTCTCGACGATCAGCCAGCCGATGATGGCGGCCGCGGTCGCACCCAGCGTGTTGATGACGATCAGACCGACCACGGAGTCCTCTGTGCCCAGCGCGCCGAGGCCTTCGGCGCCGGCGTTGAAGCCGAACCAGCCGAACCACAGGATCGAGGCGCCGAGCACGACCAGCGGAACGCTGTGCGGCTTGTTGATGCCCTTCTGGAAGCCGATGCGCTTGCCGAGGACCAGAGCGAGGGCGAGGGCCGCCGCACCGGCGTTGATGTGCACCGCGGTTCCACCGGCGTAGTCGATGACCTCGGTGGAGAAGCCGAAGGTCGTGCCGAGGTTGTAGACCCAGCCGCCGCCCCAGACCCACGCCGCGACGGGGAAGTAGACGACCGTCGCCCAGATGCCGGCGAACAGCATCCAGGAGCCGAACTTGGCGCGATCCGCAATCGCACCGGAGATCAGCGCGACGGTGATGATGGCGAAGGTGCCGCCGAACATGGCACCGACGAGGTCATCGCTCGACGCCGAGGCGAGACCGAAATCGGCGAACGGGTTGCCGGCGAATGCCCAGGTGCTCTCCACGGCGCTCATGTTGAAGCCGTAGAGGATCCAGAGCACGCTCACGAGCCCCATCGCGCCGAAGCTCATCATCATCATGCTGACGACGCTCTTGGCCTTGACCAGGCCTCCGTAGAAGAACGCGACGCCAGGCGTCATAAAGAGCACGAGTGCCGAGGCTGTGATCAGCCAGGCGAGATTTCCGCTGTCCATGAAGTTCCTCATCCATGATTGGTGTTACTCGGGTGCCCACGGTGGCCGCGGTTCGGGTGGCGGTCCGGTGGGACGTGCCCCAGTCTCGCGAGCGAGGGTTTCAGGCGGCGTGCGTCGCGTGTTTCGGGTTTGTTACGTCACCGGCGCTCAGGTAAACATCAGGTTTCTCGACGGCGAGAACGTGCCGTGAGATGTCGCGACGGGCTGGCGGGGTCAGGCGAGAGTGGATGCGACGAGACGCGAGATGGCGCGCAGGTACTTCTTGCGGTATCCGCCCGCGAGCATCTCCTCGGGAAAGACCCCGTCCAGCGACAGGCCCGTGGCACGGACGGGGATCTGCGCATCGTAGACGCGATCGACGAAGGCCACGAAGCGCAGCGCGGCGGACTGATCGTCGAACTCCGTCACGTCGCGCAGACCGACGGTGGACACTCCGTCGATGAGTCGGATGTATCGGGACGGATGCACCTGCGCAAGGTGGCCGATCACGTCGGCGAACGCGTCGTCGGAGGCGATTCCGACGCTCGCCGCCGCGGAGATCGCCGAGCGGTACTCCTCATCCGTCAGTACGCGCGCATGGCCGTCGACCGCCCGCTGCCGGTAGTCGGTCCCGTCGATCCGGAGCGTGTCGAAGCTCGCCGCCATAGCATGGATCTCCCGCAAGAAGTCCTGCGCCGCGAAACGGCCCTCGCCCAGGGCGTTGGGGGGCGTGTTCGATGTGGTGGCCAATCGGGTGCCGGAGGCGACCAGCTCTCCGAGCAGCCGGGTCATCACCATCGTGTCGCCCGGATCGTCGAGCTCGAACTCGTCGATGCACAGCAGTTCGGAGCCGCGGAACAGGTCCACGGTGTTCTTGTAGCCGAGCGCGCCGACGAGTGCGGTGTACTCGATGAAGGAGCCGAAGTACTTCCGTCGCGCCGGCATGGCGTGGTAGACCGCCGCGAGCAGATGAGTCTTTCCCACGCCGAAGCCACCGTCGAGATAGACGCCGGGCTTCACCTCGGGTTGTTTCCTCCCCCGCCGGAACAGGCCGCCGCGCGAAGCCGCCGTTCGCCCGCCGGCGAAGGTCGCGAGCTTCTGCTTGGCCTCCTGCTGGGAGGGGTAGTCGCCGTCCGCGCGGTACGACTCGAACGTGGCCTGCGAGAACTGTCGCGGCGGCACGAGAGCGGCGACCATGTCCTCGCCGCTCAACTGCGGCTGACGCTCGGCCAGGTGCACGATTCCGGATCGAGCCGTGGTCGCGGTCATGTCGTCCTTCGTGTCGCGGCGGTGACGGATGCGATCCCCCGGGGCAGAAAGGGAAATAGGCTCGAAGGACGCGGATCCACACTACGCCGTCATCCCAACCGCCTTGCATCGAGGAGAGTTCCGTGCCCGTCGCATACGACCCTGCCGACACCTTCGCCGACTACGCCGCCCCGGAGCGTCTGGTCAGCACGCAATGGCTGGCCGAGCATCTCGGAGCACCGGGTCTGGTCGTGGTCGAATCCGATGAGGATGTGCTCCTGTACGAGACCGGGCACATCCCGGGCGCGGTGAAGGTCGACTGGCACACCGAACTCAACGACCCGGTCGTGCGGGACTACGTCGACGGACGTGGATTCGCCGACCTGATGCGTCGGAAGGGGATCTCGCGCGACGACACCATCGTCATCTACGGCGACAAGAGCAATTGGTGGGCCGCATACGCCCTCTGGGTGTTCTCCCTCTTCGGCCACGACGACGTGCGCCTGCTCGACGGCGGACGAGACCTCTGGATCGCGGAGGGCCGGGGCCTCACGACGGAGCGCGTCGAACGCCCGGTCACGGACTACCCCGTGGTCGAGCGCGATGACGCGACACTGCGCGCCTACCGCGACGACGTGCTCGCGCACCTCGGACGACCGCTCATCGACGTGCGCTCCGGCG
The DNA here is from genome assembly GCF_042846595.1 of Microbacterium sp. MTN4-26. NCBI lineage: Bacteria > Bacillati > Actinomycetota > Actinomycetes > Micrococcales > Microbacteriaceae > Microbacterium > Microbacterium sp. MTN4-26. Next base: position 264,025 of record NZ_BTGO01000001.1, on the reverse strand, counting down.
AAGAATACGACGGCACCCGGACCTCGGCCCCGGCCTATCCGGAGGAGGGCGCCCTGCGTGCGGGGCACATACCGACGGCCCACAGCGTTCCCTGGGCCCGTGCCGCAGCGGCGGACGGGACGTTCCGCCCGCGCTCGGAGCTGGAGGCGATCTACCGTGGGGAAGTCGGTCTGCGCGACGCAGACCCGATCATCGCGTACTGCCGCATCGGTGAGCGCTCCAGCCACACGTGGTTCGTTCTGACGCACCTGCTCGGCTTCCCCGATGTGCGCAACTACGACGGGTCGTGGACCGAATGGGGAAGCGCGGTGGGCCTGCCGATCGTGACCGGCTCGGCCCGAGGAGAGGTTCCGTCGCGGTGATGATCGAACATCCCCTCCCGGCAGCACTGGCGGCGATCCGACAGGACTTCCTCGATCTTCAGGAGCCGGACCGCCTGCAGCTGCTCCTGGAGTTCTCCCATGAGCTGCCCGAGATGCCCGCCCGCCTCGCCGACCATCCGGATCGGCAGGAACGCGTGGCCGAGTGTCAATCGCCCGTCTTCATCGTGGTCGAGGTCGACGACGATGACCGCGTCGCCATGCACGCCACCGCGCCCGCCGAGGCTCCGACGACAAGGGGGTTCGCGAGCATCCTCGCTCAGGGCCTCACGGGTCTCACCGCTCACGAGGCTCTCGCCGTCCCGGATGACTTCCCGCAGTCGATCGGTCTGACGCGCGCCGTGTCGCCGCTTCGGATCGCAGGGATGACCGGCATGCTCGGTCGCGCGAAGCGCCAGGTGCGCGAGAGAATGGCTGCGCGTGAGCGCTGAGCGCACGGTCACCGTCACCGAGGTCGTCCCGCGAACCCTCGACTCCGTGACCACGGACTCCCTCGATGCCGATCGCTGGCTCAGCCGTCGGTACTCCGCCGACGACACCGGGTTCACCCGGCTGAACATGGTCACCTCGGTGACGGGCTCGATCGCCGGTTCCGACGGGACGAGCGAGACCATCACCTCCCCTACCGACCGGATGATCCTCCGCGCCGTGCGTGCCAACGCCGATGTGGTCGTCGTGGGCGCGACCACGGCCCGCACCGAGCGATACCTGCTCCCCGCCCACGCACGCCTCGCCGTGGTGACCGCCACCGGAGATCTCGACGGGGTCCGGCTCACCAGGCCGGGGCGGCCGCCCGCCCTGGTGCTGTCTTCCCGCGCGCACCGGGAGCGCGTGCACGCACGGCTTGCCGGCGCGCCGGTGGAGCACGTCACGATCGATGCCGACGAGCAGCTCGATCCGCGTGCGATCGTCGCGGAGCTCCGGGAGCGCGGCCTTCCCCGCGTCGTCTGCGAGGGAGGGCCGACGATTGCGACACGGTTCCTCGAGGCGGGATGTCTGGACGAGATCTGCCTCACGATCGCGCCCGCGCTCGAACCCTCGGGCGCGGCCTTCGTCTCACCGTCGCGACCGCGGGACGCGACGGTGGCGGGGATGCTCGTCGACGACTGCGGATTCAGCTATTTGCGGTTGCACCCGAGAGATCGTGTCGGCGCATCCAGTCGCTGATCGCGTGCGACCACCGGTCCTGATCGTAGTTCCACAGCTTGGTGTGACGCGCGACCTCGAACGCCTCCAGCTCGACAAGGTCGGGCCGGGCCGCGAGCAGGTCGTGGGAGGCATCCGAGGGCACGAACCCGTCATCGTCGCTGTGCAGGATGAGAACGGGGTGGCGGAGCTCATCCGCTCGCGCAACGACATCGAGGCGATCGAACGGGATCGGTGAACCCGTCCGCGTGAACGCCGTACCCCACTCCGATCCCAGGGCGTCGATCGCGAGTCGGGTCACCGGCTGCGGCAGGTTCATGAGTCCCGCCTGGTAGTCCAGGACGACCCGCCAGTCGATGACCGGCGAGTCGAGGACGAGGCCGGCGATCGCGTCGCGGTGAGCCGAGTTGAGTGCCAGCTGAAGTGCGATCGCACCGCCCATCGACCATCCCATGACGATCACACGCCGCGCGCCGCGGCGTCGTGCGAATCCGATGGCCGCGTCGACGTCGCGCCACTCGGTCGCACCGAGGGCGTAGGTCCCCGTTCTGCTGCGCGGTGCTTCGCCGTCGTTGCGATAGGAGACGACGAGCGAGGTGATCCCCAGGGCATGGAAGACCGGCACCGCGCGAAGCGCTTCGGAGCGCGTTGTGCCACGGCCGTGCACCTGCACGACCCACGTGGTCCCGTCACCGGCGGGAAACCGCCACGCCGGGCAGGGCCCGACCGCCGAGCCGACCAGTTCCGGCGTCCAGTCCAGGTGCAGCTCGTCCGGATGACTGAAGTACCAGCCGCTGAAGGCCGCGTCGGGTGCCAGATGGGCACCCGATCCGACGTGGGTGAGCAGCTTGCGCGTGACGGTCTCGTCGTCCGCGGACAGGACGGTGCCGACCTTCACGTAGCTCTCGGTCCCCGTGGTGAACAGGCCGTAACGGCCGGGGAGCACCGTGTCCGCCGTGCGCTGGAGCGTGACCGTCTGCGCTTGCGTGTCGAGATCGAGCAGGCGCGTGTCCGGCCGGCGATTGGCGGGTGTGATCACCTGCCTGGCGACCCGCAACGAGAGGAGGGACATCGATGTCAGCACCAGCGCCAGCGCACCACCGAGAGCGGCGATCGCGAACCGGAATGCGGTGACGAGGGCGGGGGTGGCGCCGTTCTGCGCGGCGCGCCTGGAGGCGTGCATCGAGGCCTCACTCTAGTCTGTCTCCGTGGCTGTCACCCCTCCTCCCGCGCCGATGGCCTTCGCCTCCGTCGCCGAACAGGTGCGGGCGATGGGCTTCCGCGACGACCTCACCGTCCACGAGATCCCCGCCCCCGGCGGTCTCGCACCGTTCGCACTCGCCCTCGCAGGGGACGTGCGCCCGGAGACGGACGACGGCGTGTCGGCCTACGGGACGGGGCGGTTCATCCTCCTCAACGACCCCGAGGAGCCCGCAGCGTGGAACGGCCCGTGGCGCATCGTGTGCTTCGCCCAGGCGCCTCTGGAGACCGACATCGGCACCGATCCGATGCTCGCGGAGGTCGCGTGGTCGTGGCTGATGGAGGCCCTCTCGGTTCGAGGCGCCGCCCACCACTCCGCGTCGGGCACGGCGACGAAGACCCTCTCCCGCGGCTTCGGAACTCTCGCCGCGGAGGGCGACGGCGCGCAGATCGAGTTGCGCGCGTCCTGGTCGCCCGACGGTGACCTGACCGCGCACGTCGATGCGTGGGCAGAGCTGACCTGCATGCTGGCCGGGCTGCCGCCCGGCTCCGAGGGCATCGCCGTCCTCGGCTCCCGAAGGAATCCCCGTGGCTGAATACTCCGTCATCGCCGACCGCGACGCGTTCCTCGCGGCGTGCGAGGCACTCGCCTCCGGAACCGGACCGGCCGCCGTGGACGTCGAGCGGGCATCGGGGTTCCGCTACTCGCAACGCGCATACCTCATTCAGGTCTTCCGTCGGGATGCCGGCGTCTTCCTGTTCGACCCGCCCGCGATCGGCGACTTCGGCGCCCTTCAGCGCGCGATCGGCGACGTGGAGTGGGTCTTCCACGCCGCGAGCCAGGACCTCCCCTCGCTACGCGAACTCGACCTGGTCCCCGACCGCTTGTTCGACACCGAACTGGCCGCCCGGCTGCTCGGCCACGAGCGCGTCGGACTGGGCGCGGTCGTCGAGAGCACCGTCGGGATCTCCCTCGCCAAGGCTCACTCCGCCTCGGACTGGTCGCAGCGTCCACTCCCCCAGTCCTGGCTCGAGTACGCCGCACTCGACGTCATCCACCTCGTCGACGTGCGGGACGCCCTCGCCCGCGAGCTCGCCGACCAGGACAAGACGCGATTCGCCCTCGAAGAATTCGACGACGTGCGCGATCGCCCGCCCAAGCCGCCCCGAGAAGAGCCGTGGCGGCGGCTCAGCGGATTGCACACGGTGCGAGGCCGCTCCTCGCTCGCCGTGGCGCGCGCCCTGTGGGTCGCTCGTGAAGACCTGGCGGCTGCCGAGGATGTGGCCCCGGGCCGTCTGGTACCCGATCGCGCTCTCGTCGCCGCCGTCATCGCGGACCCGCGTTCGAAGCACGATCTCGCGCACGTGAAGGACTTCACCGGGCGCGCCAGCCGCACCGAGCTCGACCGGTGGTGGGCCGCGATCGAAGAGGGTCGCGCGGATGCGAATCCGCCTCGGGAGCGCGCGGGTGGCGGCGACGCGCTCCCGCCGCCCCGTGCATGGGCTCAGCGGAATCCGGAGGCTGACCTCCGGCTCAAGGCGGCGCGTCCGGCGGTGGAGGAACTCGCGGAGCGCCTGAACATGCCCACCGAGAACCTGCTGACGCCGGACACGTTGCGTCGTGTCGCCTGGTCACCGCCGACCGACCTCGACGCGGCGTCGATCGCGGACGCCCTGCGGTCGTGGGGTGCGCGAGCCTGGCAGATTGGACAGACTGCACAGGTGATCGCGGATGCTTTTGTATCTTCCGCCCAAGCCCCGGAGCAGGGGTCCGAGTCGGATTCGTAGGTTCGACCCAACCGATTCCGAGCCCTCCACGGCCGCTCCTAGGCTGGGCACATCCCTGAACTTTGGAGGCAGAGTGGCCGAGCTTTCGGACGTCTACTTCGTCGATGGAATGCGCACCCCGTTCGGGCGCGCCGGCGAGAAGGGCATGTACTGGAACACGCGATCGGATGATCTCGCCGTGAAGGCGACCATCGGACTCATGGAGCGCAATGGCGACGTTCCGAAGGAGAGGATCGACGACGTCGCCATCGCGGCGACGTCGCAGACCGGCGACCAGGGCCTGACCCTGGGCCGAAGTGTCGCCATCCTCGCGGGACTCCCCCAGAGCGTTCCGGGATTCGCCATCGACCGCATGTGCGCCGGTGCGATGACCAGTGTGACCACGATGGCCGCCTCGATCGGGATCGGCATGTACGACCTCGCTCTCGCGGGCGGGGTCGAGCACATGGGGCATCACCCGATCGGGTCCAACGCCGACCCCAACCCCCGCTTCGTCGCCGAGAAGATGGTGGACCCCGGCGCGCTCAACATGGGCGTGACCGCGGAGCGGATCTTCGATCGCTTCCCGCATCTCACCAAGGAGCGCTCAGATCGTTTCGGCATGCTCAGCCAGCACAAGGCGCAGGCCGCCTACGATGCGGGCAAGCTGCAGGCCGACCTCGTTCCCGTCGCGATCAAGGACGCCGAAGGTGCGTGGGCGCTCGCCACCGAGGACGAAGGTCGTCGTCCGCAGACGACGATGGCCGATCTCGCCGGTCTCAAGACCCCGTTCCGTCCTCACGGTCGCGTGACCGCGGGAACCTCCTCCCCGCTCACCGACGGTGCGACCATGTCGCTGCTCGCCGGTGGTGGCGCGGTGAAGGAGCTCGGCCTCGCGCCGAAGATGCGACTCGTCTCGTTCGCTTTCGCGGGCGTGCAGCCCGAGATCATGGGCATCGGCCCCATCCCGTCGACCGAGAAGGCCCTCAGGAAGGCCGGCCTGACGATCGACGACATCGGTCTGTTCGAGCTGAACGAAGCGTTCGCCGTCCAGGTGATCTCGCTCCTGGACCACTTCGGCATCGCCGACGACGACCCGCGCGTCAACCAGTGGGGTGGAGCGATCGCGCTCGGGCATCCGCTCGCCGCATCCGGAGTCCGTCTCATGATCCAGCTCGCGGCGCAGTTCGCCGAGCGCCCCGACGTGCGATACGGCCTCACGGCGATGTGCGTGGGGCTCGGCCAGGGCGGTTCGGTGGTCTGGGAGAACCCCCACTACGACGGCAAGAAGCGCAGGAAGTGAGCGGCCTCATGAGCACCTACGATCAGATCGACTTCACGCCCCTGCTGACCCTCTCCGACGACGAGGTCGTCACGCACTCGCTCGTGCGCGACGTTCGCCTGCCCTCGGGCCGGACTCTTGCCCTCATCACGCTCGACAACGGGCGTGACCACAACCGTCCCAACACGCTCGGTCCCCGAACGCTCGTCGAGCTGAACGAGCGCCTCGACGAACTGAAGGACCGTGCGGCCTCCGGTCAGATCGATGCGGTCGCCGTGACCGGCAAGCAGTACATCCTGGCCGCCGGCGCCGACCTGTCCGACATCACTCTCGTCGGATCGCGGGAGAACGCCCGCAAGGTGGCGCAGCTCGGTCACCACGTGCTCGGCAAGCTCGCCGATCTCGGCGTTCCCTCCTTCACGTTCGTGAACGGGCTCGCGTTGGGCGGCGGCCTGGAGATCGCGCTCAACTCCACATATCGCACCGTCGATGCCTCGGCCGCCGCGATCGCCCTCCCCGAGGTCTTCCTCGGCATCATCCCGGGCTGGGGTGGGGCCTATCTCCTCCCCAACCTGATCGGTATCGAGAACGCGCTCGAGGTGGTCATCTCGAACCCGCTCAAGCAGAACCGGATGCTCAAGCCGGCGCAGGCGTTCGAGTTCGGCATCGTGGATGCGATCTTCCCCGCCGCGAACTACCTCGAAGACTCCCTGCGATGGGCTGACGGCGTGCTCGGCGGGTCGATCAAGGTGGAACGCCGGAACCAGCCCGGCAAGATCGAACGCCTCACCAAATGGCCGATCGCCGTCAAGATGGCACGGAACATGCTGGAGTCCAGGATCGGGACCGTCCCCGCGTCCCCGTACGTCGCCCTCGACCTCCTCGACCGCGCCAAGAGCGGCACGCGCGAGGAGGGCTTCGCCCGCGAGGACGAGGCCCTCGCAGAACTCGTCAGCGGCGACCAGTTCGCCGCGTCGATGTACGCGTTCGACCTGGTGCAGAAGCGCGCGAAGCGTCCCGTCGGTGCACCGGACAAGGGGCTCGCGAAGAAGGTCGGCAAGGTCGGCGTCATCGGCGCCGGCCTTATGGCGAGCCAATTCGCCCTCCTCTTCGTGCGCAAGCTCCAGGTCCCCGTGCTCATCACCGATCTCGATCAGGCGCGTGTCGACAAGGGCATCGCGTACATCCACGAGGAGATCGGCAAGCTCGAGTCCAAAGGGCGCCTCGACGCCGACGCAGCGAATCGCCTGCGTGCACTGGTGCGCGGAACCGTCGACACGTCCGAGTATGCGGACTGCGACTTCGTGATCGAGGCGGTGTTCGAGGAGGTCGGAGTCAAGCAGCAGGTCTTCGGCGAGATCGAGAAGATCATCGCGGACGACGCCATCCTCGCGACGAACACGTCGTCGCTCTCCGTGGAGGAGATCGGTTCCACGCTGGAGCATCCGGAACGCCTGGTGGGCTTCCACTTCTTCAACCCCGTCGCGGTCATGCCGCTGATCGAGATCGTGAAGACCCCGAAGACCGCCGACGAGGCACTCGCGACCGCGTTCGTCGTCGCCAAGGGGCTCGGGAAGAACGCGGTCCTCACCGCCGACGCTCCCGGCTTCGTGGTGAACCGCCTGCTGGCGAAGGTCATGGGCGAAGCAGCACGAGCCGTCTACGAGGGAACACCGCTGCTGACGGTCGAGAACGCCTTCCGTCCCCTCGGACTCCCGATGACACCGTTCCAGCTGATCGACCTCGTCGGATGGAAGGTCGCGGCCCACGTGCAGGACACGATGGCCACGGCTTTCCCCGACCGCTTCTACGCGTCGGAGAACTTCCACGAGCTCGCCGCGCTCGATCGCGTCGTCGAGAAGGACAAGGCCGGACGGGTCACCGGGTGGTCCAAGGATGCGGAGAAGGTCCTGAAGGGCGCCGTCGGCGACTCCCCGTCGACCGAGGACGAGATCCTCCGCCGGGTCCAGGACGGTCTGGCGCAGGAGATCTTCATCATGCTCGAGCAGGGCGTCGTCCCCGAGGTCGAGGACATCGACCTCTGTCTGATCCTCGGGGCAGGCTGGCCCTTCATCGATGGCGGCGCATCCCCGTACCTCGACCGCGAAGGAGCGTCCGAGCGCGTCTTCGGAGACAGCTTCCACCACCCGAAGATCGTCGGTATCGCCGGCTGAGATCACCGCGAAGAGCCCGCCGACCGTGCCAGGTCGGCGGGCTCTTCGTCTCAGTCCTCGTCGCTCCGGCCCGCGAGATCGGCGATGTCATCAGTCACGGGCTCGCCCGCGCCGCGGGCGATGGGCAGGCGTGTGCCGAGCACCTGGGCGACCACGTCCTGCGCGATCTTCGCGGCGGTGAGCCCGGCATCCCGCAGGATCTCCTCACGACCAGCGTGATCGATGAACTCGTCGGGGACCCCGAGCTCGTCCACCGCCGTATCGACCCCGGACTCGCGAAGCACCTGACGGACGCGCGTGCCGATGCCTCCGACGCGGATGCCGTCCTCGATCGTGATCACGAGCCGATGCGTCGCCGCGAGGTCGATCACCGAACGCTGCACCGGGATCGCCCACCGCGGGTCGATCACGGTCGAGCCGATCCCCTGCGCCCGCAGGCGCTCGGCGACCTCCACGGCGACGTGTGCCATCGGGCCGATCCCGACCAGCAGCACATCCTGCTCGTCGATGCGGGCGAGCACGTCGACGCCGTCCGGCAGCCGTTCGAGTGCAGGCAGGTCCGGCGCCACCGCGCCCTTGGGGAACCTGACCACGGTCGGCGCGTCCTCGACGGTCAGCGCTTCACGGAACTCCTCACGGAGGCGCTCCGCGTCCCGTGGCACGGCGATGCGGATGTGCGGAACGATCTGCAGCATCGCGAGATCCCAGATGCCGTGATGGCTGGGCCCGTCGGGGCCGGTCACCCCCGCCCGGTCCAGCACGAACGTCACACCCGCTCTGTGGAGTCCGACATCCATCAGCATCTGATCGAACGCCCGGTTCATGAAGGTCGCGTAGATGGCCACGACAGGGTGCAGCCCGCCGTAGGCGAGGCCGGCGGCCGAGGCGACGGCGTGCTGCTCGGCGATGCCGACGTCGTACACGCGATCGGGGAACCGCTGCGAGAACGGCAGCAGGCCGGTCGGCCGCAGCATGGCCGCGGTCATCGCGATGACGTCGTCGCGCTCGCCACCGACGTCGAGCAGCTCGCGGGAGAAGACATCGGTCCACGTTCCGCCGGCGCTGCCGATGGTCTCGCCGGTGATCGGATCGATCCTGCCGACCGCGTGGAACTGATCGGCTTCGTCTTCGACCGCGGGCCGGAACCCGCGTCCCTTCTCGGTGATCGCGTGCACGATGACCGGCGCGCCGAAGGCCTTCGCGAGTTCGAGGGTTTCCAGGAGCGCCTCGAGGTCGTGGCCGTCCACGGGACCGAGGTACTTGATGTCGAGGTTCGAGTACAGCGCGTCGTTGTTGACGAATCGCGAGAGGAATCCGTGCGTGCCGCCGCGAACACCCCGATACATGGCTCGCGCGGCCGGCCCGAGCCGTCCGAACAGACTGGCGGAGCCGTGCCGCAGCGACCGGTACGCGTCCGCCGTGCGCACCTTGTTCAGATAGCGCGCCATGCCGCCGATCGTGGGCGCGTACGAGCGGCCGTTGTCATTGACGACGATCACGAGGCGTCGGTCGTTGTCGTCGGAGATGTTGTTGAGCGCCTCCCAGGTCATTCCTCCGGTCAGCGATCCGTCGCCGACGATGGCGACGACGTGCCGGTCGTCCCGGCCGGTGCGGGTCAGCGCGCGGGAGATCCCGTCGGCCCAGCTCAGCGAGCTCGACGCGTGCGAGGACTCCACGACGTCGTGCTCGCTCTCCGCACGCTGCGGGTAGCCCGCGAGGCCGCCACGTGATCTCAAGCCGGCGAAGTCCTGCCTGCCGGTGAGCATCTTGTGGACGTAGGACTGATGGCCGGTGTCGAACACGAACGGATCCCGGGGCGAGTCGAAGACGCGATGAAGCGCGATGGTGAGTTCCACGACCCCGAGGTTCGGTCCCAGGTGTCCACCCGTGCGTGACACGTTCTCCACGAGGAAGGCGCGAACCTCCTCGGCCAGCTGCCGCAGCTGCGCGACGCTGAGTCGGTCGAGATCTCGTGGTCCTCTGATCGAGGGGAGAATCGCCATCGTGCCCTCTTCGTCGTCGTCCATGGCTCCGGCTCATCGGTTCGAGACGCCTGGCCGTCAGTCTATCCGCCGACAGGCGCAGACGGGTGAGGCCCCGGCTCGATCGAGCCGGGGCCTCACCTCCTGCGCAGGTCAGACGAGCGAGCGCAGCACGTACTGCAGGATGCCGCCGTTGCGGTAGTAGTCGGCCTCACCGGGAGTGTCGATCCGCACGGTCGCATCGAACTCGATCGTCTTCGCCCCGTCGGCCGAGAACTCACTCGGCTCGGCGGTGACACGCACGGTCTTGGGCGTCACCCCTTCGTTCAGCTTCTCGAGACCGGTGATCGAGATGATCTCGGTGCCGTCGAGACCGAGGGACTCCCAGCTCTCACCGGCCGGGAACTGCAGCGGCACGACACCCATTCCGATGAGGTTCGAGCGGTGGATGCGCTCGAAGCTCTCCGTGATGACCGCCTTGACGCCCAGCAGCCGGGTGCCCTTGGCCGCCCAGTCGCGCGACGAACCGGACCCGTACTCCTTGCCGCCGAACACCACGAGCGGCGTGCCCTGCGCCTGATAGTTCATGCTGGCGTCGTAGATGTACGACTGCGGCCCACCCGGCTGGGTGAAGTCCCGCGTGTAGCCGCCTTCGACGACCTGGCCGTCGTTGACCGCCGCGACGAGGGAGTTCTTGAGGCGGATGTTCGCGAACGTGCCACGGATCATCACCTCGTGGTTCCCCCGGCGCGAGCCGTACGAGTTGAAGTCCTTGCGCTCCACGCCGTGTTCGGTGAGGTACTCGGCCGCGGGGGTGCCGGGCTTGATGTTGCCCGCCGGACTGATGTGGTCTGTGGTGACGGAGTCGCCCAGGGTCGCCATGACCCGCGCGCCGGTGATGTCCTGCACCGGCGTCAGCTCCATCGTCATGTCGTCGAAGTACGGCGCCTTGCGGACGTACGTCGAGTCCTCGGCCCACTCGAACGTCGGGCCGCTGGGGGTCGGCAGGCTCTTCCAGCGCTCGTCGCCTTCGAACACCGTCGCGTACTGCTTGATGAACTGCTCACGGGAGATCGAGGAGTCGATGATCTCCTGCACTTCGTCCGTCGCCGGCCAGATGTCCGACAAGAAGACGTCGTTGCCGTCGCTGTCCGTGCCCAGCGGATCGCTCTCGAAGTCGAAGTTCATGGATCCGGCCAGCGCATAGGCGACCACGAGCGGCGGCGACGCGAGATAGTTCATCTTCACGTCGGGGCTGATGCGACCCTCGAAGTTACGGTTGCCCGAGAGCACCGCGGTCACCGCGAGATCGTTGTCGTTGATCGCCGTGGAGACCTCTTCGATGAGCGGACCCGAGTTGCCGATGCAGATCGTGCATCCGTAGCCGACCGTGTAGAACCCGAGGCCTTCGAGGGCCTTGTCCAACCCGGACTTCTCGTAGTAGTCCGTGACGACTTTCGAACCGGGCCCGAGGGTGGTCTTGACCCACGGCTTGCTCTTCAGGCCCTTGTCGAGCGCCTTCTTCGCGAGGAGCCCAGCGGCGATCATGACCGACGGGTTCGAGGTGTTGGTGCACGAGGTGATCGCCGCCAGCGCGACGGAGCCGTGGTCGAGCGTGAAGGACGCGCCGTCGGCGGTGGTCACCGGTGAGGGCTTGGAGGCGACCTTGGGCGCGTGCGAGCGGTGGTGGTGCTCGTGCTCGCTCTCGGAATCCTCCGGGCTCAGTCCGGGCGGGTCCGATGCGGGGAAGGACTCGGAGATCGTGAGGTCGACCAGATCGTGGTCGACGTCGGCGTAGTTGGTGAGATCCTTCTCGAACTGCTCCTTCGCCTCGGCCAGCAGGATGCGGTCCTGCGGACGCTTCGGGCCGGCGATGGACGGGACGACGGTCGACAGGTCGAGCTCCATGTACTCGCTGAAGGCGGGTTCGCGCGAGGGATCGTGCCACAGCGACTGCTGCTTCGCGTACTGCTCGACCAGCGAGACGGCCTGTTCGTCGCGACCCGTCAGCCGCAGGTAGTCCAGGGTCACATCGTCGACGGGGAACATCGCCGCCGTCGAGCCGAACTCCGGGCTCATGTTGCCGATCGTCGCACGGTTGGCCAGGGGAACCGATCCGACACCGTCGCCGTAGAACTCCACGAACTTCCCGACGACGCCGTGCTTGCGCAGCATGTCGGTGATCGTGAGCACGACGTCGGTGGCGGTGACGCCCGCGGGGATCTCTCCGGTGAGCTTGAAGCCGACGACGCGCGGAATGAGCATCGACACGGGCTGGCCGAGCATCGCGGCTTCGGCTTCGATGCCACCGACGCCCCAACCGAGCACGCCGAGGCCGTTCACCATCGTGGTGTGGGAGTCGGTGCCGACACACGTGTCGGGGTAGGCCCGCAGCACGCCGTCGACGCTGCGGTCGTAGATGACCTTCGCCAGGTGCTCGATGTTCACCTGGTGCACGATGCCGGTCCCCGGCGGCACGACCTTGAAGTCGTCGAAGGCGGTCTGGCCCCAGCGCAGGAACTGGTAGCGCTCGCCGTTGCGCTGATACTCGATCTCGACGTTGCGCTCCAGCGCGTTCTCGGAGCCGAAGAGGTCCGCGATGACGGAGTGGTCGATCACCATCTCGGCGGGCGAGAGCGGGTTGATCTTCTTCGGATCCCCTCCCAGAGCCGTCACGGCCTCGCGCATGGTGGCCAGGTCCACGATGCACGGCACACCGGTGAAGTCCTGCATGACCACGCGCGCCGGAGTGAACTGGATCTCCGTGTCGGGTTCCGCCTGAGGGTCCCATCCGCCCAGCGCTTCGATCTGCGCCTTCGTGACGTTGGCGCCGTCCTCGGTGCGCAGGAGGTTCTCCAGAAGCACCTTCAGGCTGAACGGCAGCTTCTCGTACCCGGGAACGGTGTCGATGCGGAAGATCTCGTAGTCGGTGCTGCCGACCGTCAGGGTGCTCTTGGCACCGAAGCTGTCAACTGTGGACACGTCCGTCTCCTTCGTCGCCGGCGGGCCCCGGGTATGGGACCGGCTTCCCCATCTTCGCCCCTCACGCGCGTGCGTGACCAGCAAGGCGGACCTTACTCAGGGGCACGTATTTATCTCGATGTCGAGATAAATACTATCACCGGACCGGCTGACGGTGGAGCGCTCGCACGGCCAACCAGGTGACAGCGAGCATCGGTGCGAACAGCGGCAGTCCCATGACGAGCTTCAGCGTTCCGAGCGCCGTCACCTCGCCGGCGAAGTAGAGCGGCAGCTGCACGGCCAGGCGCGCGGCGAACAGCGCCGCCCACGCGATCGCCAGCCAGAAATAGACGCGCCGCTTGCGTCGATCCTTGCGCCACGCGGTGCCTTCGCCGAGGAGGAACCCCGCGGCGAGTCCGATCAGCGACCACCCGGCCAGCGCCGAGATCAGCAGCGCCGAGCCGTAGACCGCATTGGTCACGAACCCCGGAACGAAGTTGTTGCTCGCATCTCCGGTGAGCAGAGCGAACGCCGCCGCGACCACGGCCGCGACGAGACCCCCCACCGCGGCCGTGACCGGCTGCCGGGCGAGCAGGCGCGCCGCCGTGAAGACAGCCGCCACACCGACCGACAGGCCGAGGGAGAGCCAGAGATGGCCGTCGCCGGAGTCCGGATCGATCGTGATGGTGAAGACCACGATGAACACCAGCCCCGGGAGCACCGATTCGAGGATGCCCCGCACACCGCCCATCGCCCGCCAGACGACGTGACCGGTCGACGCCTCCTCAGCGGGATCGATGCCCGCGCGCCGCGCAGCCTGCCCGAGGGCCGCCCCGATGGCGTCCGGTGCCGAAGGTCCCTTCGCGTCGGCCGACCCGGTCGCCGTCTTCTCCTGCGGCTCGGACTCGTCGGGCGCGGCGGTGCTCTCGCCGGTCACGCAGAACCCGGCGTGGCCGGCATCTTGAGGGGGATGAGGTCGCGCGGCGGCATCGGAGAGCCCCCTCGCACCACCACGATCGACCGGAACAGGTCCTCGACCTTCGCCGCCGCACCCGCGTCGGCGGCGCCGGCTCCCCCGATGACGCCGCGCAGGAACCAGCGCGGACCGCCGACACCGATGAATCGGGCGAGTCGCTTGCCCGTCGACCCGTCCGCCGCCGAAACCGGCACCTCGGCCAGCAGCTCGTGACCCAGCGGACCTTCGCGCTCCTCGACGCGACCGCCCTGGGTGCGTACCTGCTCACGGATCTGTTCCCGCGTCTCGTCCCACAGGCCGCTCGAGCGCGGCGCGGCGAAGGGCTGCACCTGGAGCGTCGATTCGGCGTAGTCCAGCCCGACGGCGACGATGCGCTTGGTCTGCTCCTCGACCTCCAGGCGCAGGTTCAGACCCTCCCGCGGCAGGATCTTGATGCCGCCCAGGTCGATGTACGGGCGGACCGGATTGGCCTCGCTGTCATCGAAGGGTCCCGAGGTCGCGCGGTCGACGGGAGTGGATTCGGTCATGAGGATGCTCCATCCTTCTGGTAGCCCGTCGAGCCGAAGCCGCCGTCGCCCCGGGTGCTGTCGGGCAATTCGTCCACCGGCACGAACCGCACCGGCGGGATCGGCATCACGATCAGCTGCGCGATGCGGTCGCCCTCCCGGATCGTGTAGGGCTCTCGTGGGTCGGTGTTCAGCAACGCGACCTTGACCTCGCCCCGGTAGCCGGCATCCACCGTGCCCGGCGCGTTCACCACCGTGATGCCGTGCTTCGACGCCAGGCCGCTGCGCGGAACGACGAATCCGACGTGACCGTCCGGAAGTGCGATGCGGACGCCGGTGCCGACCAGCGCGCGCTCACCGGGCTCGAGGCGCACCGCCTCGGCGGCCACCAGATCGGCTCCGGCATCGCCGGGGTGCGCGTAGAGCGGGGCCTCACGGGCCATAATGAGGACATCCACCGATTCGGTCACGCAACGAGGGTAATGCAGAACAGAGCTGTCGACGTCGGCGCGGAAGGCGCCGTGAACTATCGCGAGCGTCTGAGCCCGTCGCTGTGGAGCCTGGTCGCCGCCGCGCTCGCGGGGCCGATGGCAGCCCTCGTGTTCGTCCCTGTGGACACCACGCTCGCGCTCGCGGCGGGCGCCGTCGTCGGACTCGGATCCGTCGCGGTCTGGATCGTCCTGTCGCCCCGCATCGAGGTGACGGGCGGGCGCCTTCGCGCCGGCCGCGCGCACATCGACGCGTGCCATCTCGGCGCCCCCGTCGCACTCACCGGCGAGGATGCCCGCCAGGCCCGTGGCCCCGGTCTTCATCCGCGCGCGTGGCATCTGCTGCGCGGAGGCATCGACGGCGTCGTCGTGATCCCGATCGATGACCCCGACGATCCGGTTCCCGCGTGGTACCTCTCCTCGCGGACACCCGACCGCCTGGCCGCGGCGGTGCGGCGGGCCTCGGCTACGAGCACTCCGTGCAGATGAAGCCGATCGCCTCTTCGTGATCGACCTGCGAGCGGTGCTTGACGAGGAAGCAGCTCATGCAGGTGAACTCGTCCTGCTGCGGCGGGAGGACCACCACATCCAGCTCGAGATCGGACAGGTCGGCGCCCGGCAGTTCGAAGCCCGAGGGGTTGTCGGAGTCCTCGACGTCGACCGATCCCGACATCTTGTCGGGCACGCGCTCCTTGAGCGCTTCGATCGACTCGCTCTCGTCTTCGGACTTGCGCGGAGCGTCGTAATCAGTAGCCATTCGTGACGGTCTCTACTTCCCAGAAGATTGCTGTGTGCCCATCGGGGCGGCGTTAGTTTGCACGACCGCTCCGGATTTCGCAAATGCGGATCACGGCCGGCGCGCTCGGGGTCGAACTCGCGGCGCGCCCGCGATATTCCCGGCGCCGGCGAACCGCTGTGTCAGCATGGGCGACGTACGCCGAACCGGAGAGGCGATTGGCATGGAACAGCTCAGAGTGATCGGCACCGAAGACGACCGTCTCGTCGTCGCGACCGAGGCCGGAGATCGCTTCGCGCTCGCCCTCGACGACGTGCTGCGGGCCGAGCTCCGCCGCGTCAGACGCGAGTCGGATGCCCCCGAGAAGCGGGCGAGTCCGCGGGAGATCCAGTCGCACATCCGCGCCGGCCTGTCGACCAAGGAGGTCGCAGACCTGCTGGGGCTGCGTGTCGAAGATGTGCAGCGCTTCGAGCGTCCGGTGCTCGCCGAGCGCGAGCACATCGTCGGACAGGCTCTGGCCGTCCCCGTCCTGATGGGCTCCGAACTCGACCACGATGCGCACGTGAGCTTCGGCACCGCCGTGCGGGCGAAGCTCGCCGAGGCGGGTGCCGGCGGCGAGCGATGGACGAGCTGGAAGGAGCAGAGCGGATGGGTCGTGAAGCTCGAGTTCACCTCCGCGGGGATCGAGCACGACGCGCGATGGGGCTTCGATCCGCGGCGGTCCACCCTGTCGCCGCAGAACGGCGATGCCGTTCAGCTCTCCCGCCAGGGCTCGCTCCCCGAGGGGCTCATCCCGCGCCTCCGCGCGCTCGACAACGCCGGCAAGGACGAGTCACGCTTCGACAGCGGAGCGTTCGGCCCGCGCCGGGTGCCCGACGCCGAAGCCGAAGCCTCCGCGCCGGCGGCGTCGAGCACCCCGGCCACCGCGCAGGCCGTGCGTCAGGCCGCGACCAAGCGCGCAACCGACCCGGAGGTCACAACCTCGGCCGAGACCGCCGATCTCCTCGAGGCGCTGCGTCGACGCCGGGGGCAGCGGGAGCCGCTGCCCGAACCCGAAGACGACCGATCGGATCCGAACGCTCCCGTGGCACTCTTCGACGCCCTCGAGCCCGGCTATGAATCATCCGAGGACGAGCCCGTCGCATCCGACGACGAGATCGACGATCGCACGATCGTCATCGCCGAAGGAGCGGGGCGGCGCAAAGGCCGCACGTCGATGCCCTCGTGGGATGAGATCGTCTTCGGCGCGCGCACCGACGACTGACCTCATCGGGCGAAGGCTCCGAGTCGGATGAGGGGGACGGTGCGTTCCTCCGACGTCAGCGATCCGTGCTGACCGACCATCTTCTGCGACGACGTGTCCGTGACCCGATCGTCGTAGTAGGCAATGCTCTGTCGCGCCGCGACGAGGACGTCGCCGATCCGGGGCCGAACGACGTCGTCGACCGTCCCGAACAGTCCTGCTGCGATCGCCTCATCGCGTGTGAGCACCCACGACCGGGATGACTCGGACGACCTCCACCTCTCCGCGAGGTGATCCGCCGCGCCGCTCTCCGCATACAGATGCACCATCCTCGGCTCGCCACCGACGTGCCGCAGTCCTTCGGTGAGAGCCCCCTCACCGAACAGCACGTGTCGGTGACGGGGCACGTCGATCATGCCGTGGTCGGAGGTGACGACCAGACCGGTGTCGGGTCGGAGCCGTCGAGCCATTCTCACCACGGCCGCATCCACGCGCTCGAGCATCGCCGACCACTCGTCCGACTCCCAGCCCGCGCGGTGGCCGACGACATCGAGGTCGGGGGCGTAGAGGTAGACGAGTGCACCGGGGTTTCGGCCGGCGACGTCCGCGGCGAGGTCCACCCTCTCGTCGAGGTCGTCGACGCCGATGACCTCCGCACCACGCGTTGTCGACTGCGTGAAACCGGTCGTCGCGTACTCGGCGCGGGTGACGACGAAACACGCGCGCCCGGACGCGGACTCGCGCTCGAGAATCGGACGCGCCCGCTGCCAGTCCGCGGGCAGGTCGTCCTGCTCCCAGCCGCGCAGCTGGTTCGCGATGCGGTCTGCACCGGGAACCAAGGCGCGGTAGCCGACCATGCCGCTCCTGCCCGGAGGCTCGCCCGTCAGCAGCGCTGTCAGAGCGGCCGCCGTCGTGGAGGGGAACACCGTCTGCGCAACATCCCGTCGCCCCGTGGCCGCGGCGAGGAAACGCGCATGCCCCGCCCGCGCCGTGAGGTTCGCGGCACCGAGACCGTCCAGGAGGAAGATCACGACGCTGCGCGCCGGCGCGAACCACGTCGACTCCCCCGCCATGGCGGCGATCGACTCCGGCAGCACTCCGGTGAGGCTCCGTGCGCGCGGCGACGGGCCGGGTAGGCTCGTGGACATCCCGGCCAGTCTCCCACACGGGTGAAACGGCCATCGATCGTCCCCTCCACGAGGCCCTCACCCTTCATGCCCCGCACCGACTCCGCACCGCAGCCCGAAGAACGCATCGAAGACGTCGACGTCTCCGCAGAGATGCAGGGGTCTTTCCTCGAGTACGCGTACTCGGTGATCTACTCGCGCGCGCTCCCGGATGCGCGGGACGGACTCAAGCCGGTGCAGCGGCGCATTCTCTACCAGATGGCCGAACTCGGACTGCGACCGGACCGCGGGCACGTCAAGAGCGCGCGTGTCGTCGGCGAGGTGATGGGAAAGCTGCACCCGCACGGCGACGCCGCGATCTACGACGCTCTCGTGCGCCTGGCACAGCCCTTCTCCCTGCGCGTTCCCCTCGTCGACGGCCACGGCAACTTCGGCTCCCTCGACGACGGCCCCGCCGCCGCGCGCTATACGGAAGCCCGCCTCGCGCCGGCCGCGCTCGCCCTCACCGAGCACCTCGACGAAGACGTCGTGGACTTCATCCCGAACTACGACGGCCAGTTCCAGCAGCCCGAGGTCCTGCCGGCGGCCTTCCCCAACCTCCTCGTCAACGGCGCTTCCGGCATCGCCGTGGGCATGGCCACGAACATGGCCCCCCACAACCTCATCGAGGTCGTGGCCGCGGCGACGCATCTGCTGGAGAACCCCGACGCGACGGTCGACGAACTGATGGAATTCGTTCCGGGTCCCGACCTCCCGTCCGGCGGGATCATCGTCGGGCTCGACGGGATCAAGGACGCCTACACGAATGGCCGCGGCTCGTTCCGCACGCGTGCGAAGACCTCCATCGAGCCGGTCGGCCCGCGCCGTACCGGCATCGTCGTCACCGAGCTTCCCTACCTCGTCGGTCCCGAACGCGTCATCGAGAAGATCAAGGATGCCGTCACCGCGAAGAAGCTGCAGGGCATCGCCGACGTGAACGACCTCACCGACCGTCGGCACGGGCTGCGGCTGGTCATCGGCATCAAGACCGGGTTCGACCCCAAGGCCGTGCTCGAGCAGCTCTACCGACTGACCCCTCTCGAGGACAACTTCAGCTTCAACAACGTCGCACTCGTCGAGGGACAGCCTCAGACGCTCGGGCTCCGCGACCTGCTCCGCGTCTACCTCGAGCATCGCATCTCGGTGGTCACGCGCCGCAGCCGCTACCGGCTGGAGCGCAAGAGGGAGCGCCTGCACCTCGTGGAGGGGCTGCTCATCGCGATCCTCGACATCGACGAGGTCATCCAGGTCATCCGCACCTCCGATGACGGCGACCAGGCTCGCACCCGGCTCATCGACGTCTTCGACCTCTCTCAGCCACAGGCGGAGTACATCCTCGAACTGCGCCTGCGTCGGCTCACCAAGTTCAGCCGCATCGAACTGGAGGGCGAGCGGGACCAGCTGAAGACCGACATCGCCGCCCTCGAGGCGCTGCTGGCCAGCGACGCCCTGCTCCGCGCCCAGGTCGCCAGAAAGCTCCAGACCGCCGCCGACATGTTCGGCACCCCGCGGCGCACGATGCTGCTGAACGGCGGGACCGTGCAGCCGCGTTCGCGGAAGGCCGCTCCCGCCGATCTGCAGATCGCGGACACGCCCTGCCGCGTCTTTCTGTCGACGACCGGCCGCATGGTGCGGGCCGATCTCGATCCCGAGGTCGGCGGCGGGGGTCTCGTCGCCCCCACCCGTCGGTCCTCGCACGATGCCGTTCGCTCCGGAGTCGACGCCACGACCCGTGGCGACGTCGGCGCGGTGACCTCCCTCGGTCGACTGGTGCGGTTCTCCCCCGTCGACCTGCCCTCCGTCCCCGGGAATTCCGTCGCTCTCGCCGCCGGCGCACGCGTCGATCAGTATCTGCCGCTCGGAAAGGACGAGAAGGTCGTGGCGCTCGTGTCGCTCGCCGACGACCCGCCCCTGGCCCTCGGCACGGCCGCCGGGATCGTCAAGCGCGTCTCGGCCGCCGAGATCGCCGCGAAGCCCGACGTGGAGATCATCGCCCTGAAGGACGGAGATCGCGTCATCGGCGCCTCGGCCGCCCCTGATGGGTCGGAGCTCGTCTTCGTGACCACCGATGCGCAGCTGCTGCGATTCGAGGCCTCCAGCGTGCGGCCCCAGGGACGCTCCGCAGGCGGGATGTCCGGCATCCGTCTCGCCGACGGACAGCGCGCCATCTTCTTCGGCGTCGTCGCTGCGACGACGGAGACCGTCGTCGTCACCGTCGCCGGCAGCGCCGACGCCCTCGCCGGTGCCGACGCCGGCTCCGCCAAGGTCTCGGCCTTCACGGAGTTCCCCGCGAAGGGCCGGGCGACCGGCGGAGTGCGTTCGCAGCGCTTCGTGCGCGGTGAGGATGCGTTGACCCTCGCGTGGGTCGGTGACGATCCGCGCGCGGTGGGACCCGAGGGGGCGACACGCGCGCTGCCGCCGTCGGGAGCGAAGCGAGACGGCTCCGGCACGCCGCTCGATGCCGCCGTCGGGTCCATCGGGACGGGCGTTCGCTGAACCGTCCGCGCCGGCGCCGAGCCCTGCGTCAGGCGTCGATGCGCTCGCGTCCCAGCCGATCGCTGGATTCCACGATGAACTCTCGGCGGGGGGCGACCTCGTTTCCCATGAGGAGTTCGAACACGGCGGCCGCCGCTTCCGCGTCGGTCAGCTGCACACGTCGGAGCATGCGTCCGGATCGATCCATGGTCGTCGACGCCAGCTGCTCCGCATCCATCTCGCCGAGGCCCTTGTAGCGCTGGATCGGCTCCTGCCACTTCTTCCCCGCTTTGCGCAGCTTCGCCAGCAGCGCGTGCAGCTCCTTCTCGGAGTAGGTGTAGATCGTCTCGTTCGGCTTCGACCCGGGATGCTGCACCACGACGCGGTGCAGCGGCGGAACCGCGGCGAAGACGCGTCCCTCCTCGATGAGCGGGCGCATGTAGCGGAAGAAGAGCGTCAGCAGAAGCGTGCGGATGTGCGCACCGTCGACGTCGGCGTCGCTCATGAGGATGATCTTTCCGTAGCGCGCGACGGAAAGATCGAACGATCGGCCCGAGCCGGCGCCGATGACCTGGATGATCGAGGCGCACTCGGCGTTGGAGAGCATGTCGCTGACCGACGCCTTCTGGACGTTCAGGATCTTGCCGCGGATCGGCAGAAGCGCCTGGTACTCGCTGTTGCGCGCCAACTTGGCTGTCCCCAGAGCCGAGTCGCCCTCGACGATGAACAGTTCCGAGTCATTCACGTCGTTGCTGCGGCAGTCCACCAGCTTCGCGGGGAGCGAGGAGGACTCGAGCGCGTTCTTCCGGCGCTGCGTCTCCTTGTGCGTGCGGGCCGAGATGCGCGCCTTCATCTCGGAGACGATCTTCTCCATGAGCTGCGATGTCTGCGACTTGTCATCCCGCTTGGTGGACGCGAAGCGCTCCCGCAGCCCCTTGCTCACCACGCTCGAGACGATCTGGCGCACGGCCGGGGTTCCGAGCACCTCCTTGGTCTGCCCCTCGAACTGCGGTTCGGGCAGGCGTACGGTCAGGACGACCGTGAGGCCGGCGAGGATGTCGTCCTTCTCGAGCTTGTCGTTGCCCACTTTCAGACGACGGGCGTTGGCCTCGATCTGAGCCCGCACGACCTTCAGCAGGCCCTGCTCGAAGCCCTGCTGATGCGTGCCGCCCTTCGGCGTGGCGATGATGTTCACGAAGCTGCGCCCGACGGTCTCGTAGCCGGTGCCCCAGCGCACCGCGACGTCGACCTCGCACGTGCGCTCGACCTCGGTCGGCACCATGGCTCCGGTCGGCTGCAGGACGGGGACCGTCTCGGTGAAGGTTCCTTCTCCCTGAAGGCGCCACGTATCGGTCACGGGCGCGTCCGGGGCGAGGAACTCCGCGAACTCCGAGATGCCGCCGTCGTATCGAAAGCTCGTCTCTCGCGGCTCCTCGCCGCGCTGATCACGGATGACGATCTCGAGGCCCGGCACGAGGAAGGCGGTCTGCCGCGCGCGCTGCTCCAGCTCCTCGACAGCGAAGGTGGCATCCTTCGTGAAGATCTGGGTGTCGGCCCAATAGCGGATCCGGGTTCCTGTGACCCCCTTGGGCGCCTTGCCGACGTGACGAAGCCGGCTGCTCTGCTCGTAAGGCGAGAAGGCGCTGTCGGGGGAATCGCCGGCGAACTCCCCCGGCTCGCCGCGATGAAAGGACATGGCCCACGTCTTTCCGCCACGGTCCACCTCGACATCGAGTCGCTCCGACAGGGCGTTCACGACAGACGCGCCGACCCCGTGCAGACCCCCCGAGGACGCATACGAGCCGCCCCCGAACTTGCCTCCGGCGTGGAGCTTCGTGAAGACGACCTCGACGCCGGAGAGCCCGGTCCGCGGTTCCGCGTCGACCGGGATGCCGCGCGCCCGGTCGACCACCTCCACGCTGCCGTCGCGATGGAGGATCACGTCGATCCGCTCGCCGTGACCGCCGAGGGCCTCGTCGACGGAGTTGTCGATGATCTCCCACAGGCAATGCATCAGACCGCGCGAATCGGTGGAGCCGACGTACATCCCGGGGCGTTTCCGCACCGCTTCGAGGCCTTCGAGAACCTGCAGGTGGTGGGCGGAGTACTCGGCAGTCACAGCGTCCAAGGATATCCCCGGCACCACCGCGCGCCGGGGTGACACACGAGCGAACCCGCGTCCGTACGCGGTGAGCGAACTGTGACCTTCTCGCGGCATTCTCGAAACAAAGCCGTGGTTGTCTTATACGACACGATCGATCGACCGTTCGAGGAGGGACCGACATGAGCTCGATTTCGACACCCACCGACCCGGCCGCCGTCCTCGACTACCGTCTGACGGCGGCGGACCGATGCGACTCCTGCGGAGCGCAGGCCTATATCGCCGCAGAGGTCAACGGCAGCGAACTGCTGTTCTGCGCGCACCACGGGCGCAAGTACGAGGACAAGCTGCGCGAAGTCGCCACGTCATGGCACGACGAGACAGCGCGCCTCGTCGACGAGGACTGACGAAGCCCGCGCGACGCCGTCCGGGATCAGCCCGCTCAGGCCGGGCGGACGATTCCGAGCGGCGTCGACTGGTGCCCCTGTCCGAGCGGATTGTCGGACAAGATCGCCACCAGGCGCCGCTCCTCGTCGCGAGACAACGTGGAGCCGAGGACGTTGCCACCGATGTCGTTGATGTCGACCACCGCGACCTGCGCGGGGATCCCCAGCAGACCCTGCAGCTGGACGGCGACGTCGCCAGGTCGCTCTGGGCCGAGGACGACCGCCCTGTTGTAGGGCGGGATCGTCCCGGGGGTCGGACCGTCGATCGCGCGTGCCTTATCGCCGGCGATGCGATAGAAATCGCCGCGACGTCCGATGAGCTTCGTCACCGCTGAGACGCCCGCCGCAAACAGGATGCGCAGGGTTCCGCATTCTCGGAGCGCCATCTCCATGGTTTCCGGCATGCCCAGGCCGATGCCGTACGGCGTCCGCACGACGAACCGCGACAAGAGACGCGCGAGCCGGCGCGGCCTGATCTCCTCGAGGGGGTAGGACCGCCCCTGGGTGATCGCCACGATCTTCTCGGTGACGAAGAGGATGTCGCCCTCGCGCACCACGCCCGCCGCATACTCGCGGATGAACTCCTCGAGATCATCGCCGGGCATCACGACGCGCGTGCGAATCGGGATGCGGGCGAAGGCCTCCCCGTCGATCGTGGTCGTGAGGGCCTTGCCGTCGTTCGGCGCGTCGCTCACTCGAGGTAGTCCCGCAGCGACTGCGAGCGCGAGGGGTGACGCAGCTTGGCCATCGTCTTGGATTCGATCTGGCGGATGCGCTCACGCGTGACACCGAAGGTGTCGCCGATCTGATCCAGCGTCTTGGGCTGTCCGTCACCCAGGCCGAAGCGCATGCGGATCACACCCGCCTCGCGCTCCGAGAGCGAGTCCAGCAGCGACTCCAGCTGACGCTGCAGCATCGTGAAGCCGACCGCGTCAGCGGGGACGACCGCCTCGGTGTCCTCGATGAGGTCACCGAATTCGCTGTCACCATCTTCGCCGAGCGGGGTGTGCAGCGAGATCGGCTCGCGGCCGTACTTCTGCACCTCGATGACCTTCTCCGGGGTCATGTCCAACTCCTTGGAGAGCTCTTCCGGAGTCGGCTCGCGGCCGAGGTCCTGCAGCATCTGGCGCTGCACTCGCGCGAGCTTGTTGATGACCTCCACCATGTGGACGGGGATGCGGATCGTGCGGGCCTGGTCGGCCATGGCTCGAGTGATCGCCTGACGGATCCACCACGTCGCGTAGGTGGAGAACTTGAAGCCCTTGGTGTAATCGAACTTCTCCACCGCGCGGATGAGACCGAGGTTCCCCTCCTGGATCAGATCCAGGAACTGCATGCCTCGACCCGTGTAGCGCTTGGCGAGCGACACGACCAGGCGGAGGTTTGCACCCAGCAGGTGGCTCTTGGCGCGCTGCCCGTCGCGGGCGACCCATTGCAGGTCGAGCCCGAGCTGCGAGGACTTCTCGGCCGCCGACATGTTCGACAGCTTCTCCTCCGCGAACAGGCCGGCCTCGATCCGCATCGCCAGCTCGACCTCTTCGGCCGCGTTCAGGAGCGGGACCTTGCCGATCTGCTTCAGGTAGTCCTTGACGGGATCCGCTGTCGCGCCGGTGATCTGCGTGGAGTAGATCGGCACGTCTTCGTCGTCGTTCGACGAGATGACGATGGCGCCGGTGGGCAGCGGCTCTGCGGCACTCTTCTTGGCTTCCGAGGCGCCGTCCGAGCCCTTCTTGCCGGACTTCGCGTCGCCCTCATCGCCGTCGTCGTCGGCGTCGTCCTCCGCCGAGGTGTCGTCGCCGTCCTCGATGTCCTCGGCGTCGACCTCGTCGTCGTCGATCTCATCGTCGTTGTCGACGGACTTCGACGAGGCCGTCTTCGAGGCGTTCTTCGCGGAGCGGCTGCCGGACTTCTTGGCGGTCGCCTTCGTCGCCGGCTTCTTCGCGGGCGTCTCCTCGACGATCTCTTCGGCCTCGGTGTCCTTCGCTCGCGTTGCGCGGGTGCTGGTCTTCGTGCCTGTGGTCACGTTTCGCCTTTCACCGGCGGACGCGTGTCGACGCCCCCCGGTCGATTTCGGACACTAGTAAGACCCTTGTCAAGTCCCGCACACCGAGAGGCATGCAGTCGACGTGACAACGGGTCGCTCCATCCATTGTCTCACATTCCGCGGCGGCACTTGACCCGCAGCGGGCGACACCTGTATGGCAACGTGCCGACCGACGCGACTATTCCCTCACGCGCCGAATCGGTCGTCGTCGCCCGAGGGTCGGTTGGCGAGGAAGCGCTCGAGCTCCGCCGCCAGCTCGTCCGCGCTGGGAAGGTCCCCGGTGTGGATGATCGGCGTCGCCTGCGTCGAGCCGGCCATGTAGGCGTCGTACCGCTCTTCCAGGTTCTCGACCATGCGAGACAGGTCCTCGCTGCCGGCGACCTGCTCTTCGACCTTCTCGAGATACTCGCGGTTCTCGTCGCGGAGCGAGTCGCCGGAGAAGACGAGGCCGGTCGCGACGGTGATCGCATCAAGGGCGGCCAGAGCGGAGGCCGGATACTCCGTGTCGCCGAGATAGTGGGGAACGAGTAGCACGAAACCCGCGACGGCGGCGCCGCCTTCGGCGAAGCGGTACTCGAGCAGGTGTCCGACCGTCGCCGGCACCTGCGTGGTCGGCTTCCAGACCGAATGCGCCTCCGTCAGCTCGCGCCGCGTGCCGCTCACCGTGGTTCCGATGGGCCGCGTGTGCGGGACGGGCATCGGGATGGCGTGCACCCACGTGACCGTGGACACGGCGAACTCCTCGGCCAGTGCCAGGATCGCGGAGGCGAAGGCCTCCCACGCGAAGTCCGGCTCATAGCCGGCCAGCATCAGGAACGGCGAGCCCAGCGCGTCGTGTCCGAGTGACAACTCCAGCCGCGGGGGTCGGTAGTCGGCGAGGTGATCCTGATCGAACGCGACGACGGGTCGCCGCGCGCGGTAATCCAGCAGGATGTCGTTGGTGAAGACCGCGACCGGAGTCGGGTCGATCTCATCCCGCAGGTACTCGATCGTGCGTGACAACGCACTGCCGGCGTCGGTGAAGCCGGTGAGGGCGATGACCAGCGGCAGTCCCCGGGGGATGGGAGGCACAGAGGCCGAACGCTCGAACAGCGACGAGGACAGGGACATCTGTCCATGCTACGAGGCGAGCGCCGACCGTCGGCGTACCCCGTCCCGCTCACAGCGAACACGCGCATCCCTAGGATGGGACCATGTCGTTCCCCGACCTCGAGTTCCGAACCAGTCCGATCCGAGAGTCCGACGCCGAAGCGATCCTTCTGGCGCTCCCCCCGCTCGACGATGCCGCCGACGCTCTGGCCGAATGGCCCGGCCTGCACGGCGCGCTGGAGGCGGTCGGGTTCACCGGTGCGCGATCGTCCTATCTGCGCGTCGCCGCGCCAGAGGCGACGCGGCTCCCGCTCGCGGTCGTCGGCACCGGTACGTCCCCCGGGGAACAGGATGTGCGTGCCGCCGTCGGCGCGGGAGTCCGCTCCCTCACCGGCTTCGACACGGTCGCCGTCGCGGCTCCCGCGTTCCAGGGGTGGCGTGCCGTGGCCGAAGGCGCCACGCTCGGCGGCTATCGCTTCGACTCCTATAAGAGCACTCCGCCGCCGGCACGCGCCGCGACCGTCGTCGTGCACGGCGAGACCCGTCCCGACCGTGGAGAACTCGAGGCCGTACGCGCCGATGCCGAGGCGATGGCGCTGGTGAAGGATCTGTCCACGATGCCCGCCGATCGCCTCGGCCCGGCGGACTTCGCCGACCGGACGCGCGAGTGCGTCGCGGGCCTGCCGGTGTCTGTCGACGTCTTCGACGAGACCGACCTCGAAGAGGGCGGATTCGGCGGCATCCTCGGTGTCGGACGCGGATCATCGAGGCCGCCGCGACTCGTGCGTGTGGACTACTCGCCGGCGGATGCGGCGGCCCACGTCGCGGTCGTCGGCAAGGGCATCACGTTCGACACCGGTGGACTCTCGCTCAAACCACCCGCTTCGATGGTGGGGATGAAGTACGACATGTGCGGCGCGGCCACCGCGCTCGCCGTCGTACGGGCCCTTGCTCGCGTCGGGGCGCCGGTACGCGCGACGGCGTGGCTCTGCCTCGCCGAGAACATGCCCTCGGGCTCGGCCACGCGACCCGGCGACGTCCTGACGATGCGGGACGGCTCGACCGTCGAGGTGCTGAACACCGACGCCGAGGGACGCCTGGTCCTGGCGGACGGTCTCGCCGCCGCGAGTGCCGAGAGCCCCGACCTCATCGTCGATGTCGCGACGCTGACGGGCGCGATATCCGTCGCCCTGGGGAACCGGCACACCGGGGTGATGGGCGATGACACCGCCGTGGCCCGCTTCCTCGCGGATGCGGCGACGACCGGCGAGGACGCGTGGCAGCTCCCGCTTCCCGAGCACATGGAGGAGGAGCTCGACTCGCCCGTCGCCGACATGCAGAACGCGAAGATCGGCGACCCGGCGGGCGGTTCGCTCTTCGCCGGCCTGTTCCTGCGTCGCTTCGTGGGTCGCGCGAGCGATGCCGAGGACGCTCCGCGCATTCCCTGGGTCCACCTGGACATCGCCGGCAGCGGCTGGCACAAGGGCGGTGGGTACGGATTCACCGACAAGGGCGCGACCGGCGCGACGGTGCGCGCGCTGATCCGCTTCGTGGCCGGAACGACGCGCTGATGGCCGTGCACGAGGCCGACCTCGTCGTGCTGGGCGGCGGGTCCGGCGGCTACGCGGCCGCCCTTCGCGCCGCGGAACTGGGATCCTCCGTCGTCATCGTCGAGAAGGACAAGCTCGGCGGGACCTGCCTGCACCGCGGCTGCGTGCCGACCAAGGCGCTCCTGCACGCCGGGGAGGTCGCCGACAACACCAGGGACGCAGCGGCAGTCGGGGTGCGAGCGACGTGGGAGGGCGTGGACGTCCCCGCTCTCACGGCGTATCGCGAGGCGATCGTCGCGAAGAAGCACAAGGGCCTGCAGGGCCTGATCGCCGCCCGCGGAATCACCGTCGTCCACGGCGCCGGCACCCTCGAGCAGGGGCCGGCAGTGCGGGTGGGCGACGACCTCTACCGCGGTCGCGATGTCGTCGTCGCGACCGGCTCGTACACGCGCACGCTCCCCGGCATCGACATCGGCGGGCGAATCCTCGGGAGCGAGCAGGCGCTCGAGCTCCCCGAGATCCCCGCGCACGTCGCCGTCCTCGGGGGCGGGGTCATCGGGGTCGAGTTCGCCAGTCTCTGGCGTTCTCTCGGTGCCGACGTGACGGTCATCGAGGCGCTCCCGACGCTCCTGCCCGCCGACGACGAGGTCATCGGCAAGACCCTGGAGCGCGCCTTCCGGCGCCGCGGCATCCGCACTGTCCTCGGAACGCCCGTCTCCGCCGTCACGGCGGACGAGGATCGCGTCGTCGTGCGGCTCGCGGATGACGCGGAGATCACAGCGGACGCCCTGCTGGTGGCGGTGGGCCGCGCGCCCGCGACGGACGGTCTCGGGCTCGAAGCGGCCGGCGTGGGCCTGGATCGCGGGTTCGTCGTCGTCGACGACGAACTCCGCACCGCCGCCGACCACGTCTGGGCGGTGGGCGACATCGTCGCCGGGCCGCAGTTGGCACACCGGGGATTCCAGCAGGGCATCCAGGTCGCCGAGCGGATCGCGGGTCGACGACCCGTGCGCGTCCCGGACGCTCACATCCCCCGCGTGACGTATTCATCGCCGGAGGCGGCGTCGGTCGGACTCACCGAGGCCGCCGCGCGTGCGCTGCACGGTGACGCGATCACCACCTACGAGTACAACCTCGCCGGCAACGCCAAGAGCGAGATCCTCGGAACGGCGGGGATCGTGAAGGTCGTCCGGCACGTCGACGGCCCCGTCGTGGGCATCCACATGGTGGGAGATCGCGTCGGGGAACTCATCGCAGAAGGTCAGCTCATCGTCGGGTGGGAAGCGCACCCCGAGGATGTGACCCCGTTCCTGCACGCGCATCCCACGCAGAGCGAGGCGCTGGGCGAGGCCCTCCTCGCCCTCGCCGGTTCGCCCCTGCACACACTGTGAGCGTTGCGCACGACACCCCCAGCCATCCGACGCCGGCGCGTCGAGGTCATCACTAAGCTAGAAGCAATCGGCATTCCGAAGGAGACAAGCACATGAGCACATCCGTCGTCCTCCCCGCGCTCGGCGAGAGCGTCACCGAGGGGACGGTGACCCGCTGGCTCAAGCAGGTCGGCGACACGATCCAGGAGGACGAGGGTCTTCTCGAGATCTCCACGGACAAGGTCGACACCGAAATCCCCTCGCCGGTCAGCGGCGTCATCGAAGAGATCCTCGTCCAGGAGGACGAAACCGTCGAGGTGGGCGCCGTGCTCGCCAAGATCGGCGACGGCGACGGAGCCCCTTCCGAGGACACGTCGGACGACTCCGCGCAGGCGGAGGCCCCCGCGCAGCCCGAGGCGGAACCTGCGGAAGAGCCCGCAGCCGAGGATTCCGGTCCCGAGCAGGCTGCTCCCGCCGCGTCCGACGCGGACGGTAAGGACGTCGTTCTGCCCGAACTCGGCGAGAGCGTCACCGAAGGCACCGTGACCCGCTGGCTGAAGAGCGTCGGCGACGACGTGGAGGTCGACGAGCCGCTGCTCGAGATCTCCACCGACAAGGTCGACACCGAGATCCCGTCGCCGTTCGCGGGCACGCTGCAGCAGATCCTGGTGCAGGAGGACGAGACCGTGGCCGTGGGTTCGCCGCTGGCCAAGATCGGCTCGGGCTCCCCTGCACCCGCGGAAGCGCCGTCCGAGGAGTCCGCGCCCGAGGAGCCCGCGTCCGCGCAGGAGACGTCAGCCCCCGAGCCTGCCGAGGAGCCGGCTCCCGCGCCGGCCGCCGAAGAGCGGACCTCCGAGCCGGAGCCCGCTCCCGCTCCCGCTCCCGAGAAGGCTGCCGCCGCACCGTCCGCTTCCGACGACATCTACGTCACGCCTCTGGTGCGCCGTCTCGCGCAGCAGCAGGGCGTCGATCTCGCGAGCGTCACCGGAACCGGCGTGGGCGGACGCATCCGCAAGGAGGACGTTCTGAAGGCGGCGGAGGCCCCGGCGACCCCGACGTCTGCCGCGGAGGCGGCGCCCGTCGAGGTGGAGGTGTCGCCCCTTCGCGGCACCACGCAGCCGATGTCGCGCCTTCGCAAGGTGCTCGCCGAGCGTGCTGTGGCGTCGATGCAGTCGACGGCGCAGCTGACGACGGTCGTGGAAGTCGACGTGACCAAGCTGTCGCAGTACCGCGACCGGGTGAAGAAGGATTTCCAGGCGAAGACCGGGGACAAACTGTCCTTCCTGCCGTTCTTCGCCCTCGCCGCGGCCGAGGCGCTGCAGACGTATCCGATCATCAACTCCACGGTCGACGGCGACAAGATCGTCTACCCCGCCACCGAGAACGTGTCGATCGCGGTGGACACGGAGCGTGGCCTGCTGACGCCCGTGCTGCGCGATGCGGCGAGCAAGAGCCTCGCTCAGATCGCGCACGAGATCGCCGACCTCGCCGCGCGCACGCGCGACAACAAGCTCAAGCCCGACGAGCTGGCCGGAGGCACCTTCACGCTCACGAACACCGGCTCTCGCGGCGCCCTGTTCGACACACCGGTGGTGTTCCTGCCGCAGTCGGCGATCCTCGGAACGGGCACTGTCGTCAAGCGCCCCGGCGTGGTGACGGTCGACGGGGCGGAAGCCATCTCGGTGCGGTCGTACGTGTACCTCGCCCTGTCGTACGACCACCGCACCATCGACGGCGCAGACGCGGCCCGTTTCCTCGCGGCGGTCAAGAAGCGCCTCGAGGACGCATCGTTCGAGGCCAACCTCGGCGCCTGATCGCTCGAGACTCATGGCTGCTGTGCGACGTCATGGACGTCACGCAGCAGCCATGAGTCGTCTCTGCGCGCGATGACGACGACCTGATTCGGCGCCTCGGGTCCAGACACGCGAAGCACGGCGACGCCGCCGAAATCATCCAGCACCTCGACGTCGCGCACGCTCGCATCGAGGTCGACGGCGCCGGGCGGAACCGACGTGATCGGCGACCAGTAAACCCCTGCGAGACACTCGGGATCATCGTCACAGCGGATGCGCGCCTCCAGCAGCGCCGCCGTCACGACAGCGAGGTCGTCGTTTGCGGCCACGCCCACGGCGGCGGCCGGAACCGGCGACGTGGTCGCGGTCGACGCGGGGGTGGCCCCCTGATCGACCGGTGCAGTGGCAGGCTCCTCCGCACCGACCGGCCACAGCAGTCCGATCGCCACGACGGCACCTGCCGCAGCTCCGGCGAAGAGGAGCGTCGAACGGCGAGAGCGCGCTCCGGTCATCGTTCGGCGCACGCGCTCCACCGTCGCTCCGATCGTCTCCGCGAGGCCGCCGTCGACGTATCGACCGAGGTTCACGAGCACACCGGCACCGTCGGGCTCCTCCGAAGCAGCGAGGTCGGCGGTGACATCCGCGCGAGCCGGCGCGATCGCCGCGCCGGCCGAACGGGGACCGAACCTCACCGTGACCAGGGCCTCCGGCGACGCCGCATCGAACCACTCGTCCTCGAGCCGTCTCGCGGTGCGCTCGTCGACGCCTCCGGCCACGGAAGCCACGGTCCGTTCGACCAACGACGAGAGTCCCCCCTCCCCTTTCCCGAGCTCGGTCAGCACGTCTGCGGAGGCACGCTCCGCTGACGTTGCCGGGTCGCCGGTGAGGGCGAAACCGGGCCGGCCGTCGTCGGTCAACCACCAGGAACCACTGCCCGGCGACGTCACCCCTGCGTCGTCGAGTTCCCGCAGTCCGCGCAGCACACTGACGGCGATCGTGACGCGCTCGCCGTCGGAGAGGAGAGGTCCGCGCCGGGTCAGGAAGGTCATCAGCCTCTCGACGAAGAGCGGGAAGACGGCGTCATGCCCCTCGACCGAGCGCCTGATGTCCGTGGGTACGACCACGTGCGCCGGGTCGCGCAGCGCCCAGCCGGGCCACGTCCGCCCCAGAGCAGCGACCGGAACCACGAGCGCGGGCGCCCCGTCGTCCAGCCGCGCCACCACACCGGGCCACGGCGTGTCGTCGCCGTCGATGCGGCGCACGACCCGCGCTCCCGCGCGCAGGTGGGGCGCGAGGACAGACGAGGGCGGGGTATCGGATGACGGGGCCACGTCTCCCACCGTTCCGTTCGCGAGCATTCGGCGCTCCTCCCGCGTCGCTTCTGTGGAAGGCTCCTCCGCTGCCGCTCCCTGTGGAGGGGAGGACGTGTCCGAACCAGGCTGCGCCCGAAAGGTATCCTGGTCCCATGGCCCGCAGCACCGCCCCGGAGAAGCGACCCGGCTTCTTCTCCCAGCTCCGCACCCTGTTCACCTTCACGCGCAAGGCGTTCCCCTGGTTGCCGTATGTCCTCATCGGCATTCTGGTCGTCGGCGCCGCCGTCGGCGTGGGAATCGGCTTCCTGGTGCAGCCGGTCGCGTGGTGGAGCGTGCTCCTGTGGGCGATCACCGGCCTGATGGCGGGCATTCTCGCCGCCATGATGACCATGACACGTCTGTCGACGAAGGCGATGTACCGCCAGATCGACGGCATGCCCGGTGCGACCGGCCACGTGATCTCGACGTCGCTCGGCCGCAGGTGGCAGGCGAGCGAGATGCCGGTGGGGATCAACCCCAAGACCCAGGAGGCGGTCTATCGCGCGATCGGACGCGGTGGGGTGGTCATCGTCGGCGAGGGCGCGCGCGGGCGCCTGACCCGCCTCGTGGGCGACGAACGATCCAAGATCAAGCGCGTGGCCTCGGGCGTGCCCATCACGGTGCTCTATGTCGGACACGGCGACGACGAGGTGCCGATCGCAAAGCTCGCCCCGACGATCAAGAAGCTCCCGAAGGCGATCGACCGCGCGACCATGGCCGCGGTCATCAAGCGCGTCGACTCGGTCTCGCAGTCGCTCGCCTCGCTCCCGATCCCCAAGGGCATGGACCCCAATCGCGTCCGTGCACCGCGGCCGCGCTGAGGGCAGTCAGGAACGCACGAGGACCGTGCCGGCCGCCTTGTCGTGCAGTCCTCGCTGATCGGCGTCCCAGATCACCGCAGGGATCACCAGAACCAGGAGCACCGTCCGCACGATCGGGCGCCACAGTCCGACCCAGGCACCGTCGATCCGGGTGAGACGCAGTCCGAGGATGCGATGACCGGGGCTGCCCTGCAGCATGGGCGCGAACACCACCTGGATCGCCATGAAAATCGCCGCGATCACGAGCGGATCGCCGGAGAAGACGGCTGGCAGACCATCGGGGTCGGTGACGAACAGTCCGGCGAGGATGTAGGCCGCCCCGTAGTCGATGAACAGGGCTCCGACACGCCGGCCGAGTCGGCCTATCGAACCCCGCCCCGATGCGGGCAGTCCCAGGCGCTCACCGGGATATCGCTGGTCTGTCACCGCACAAGCGTACCCAGACCCCTGTAACCTGGCCGAAACATTGGTGTCACGACCGGGCAACGCCCTGTCGGTACCGTGCAAGCCATGCCCCTCGCGGGTTGGCAGTTCCCGAACGCCCTACCTCTGGAGACTCCATGTTCAGTGATTCATCCGAGGTGCTGAAGTTCATCAAGGACGAGGACGTCAAGTTCCTCGACATCCGGTTCACGGATCTTCCTGGTGTGCAGCAGCACTTCAACATTCCCGCCTCGACCGTCGACGAGGAGTTCTTCACCGTCGGACAGCTCTTCGACGGCTCGTCGATCCGCGGTTTCGCGAACATCCACGAGTCCGACATGCAGCTCATCCCGGACGTGTCGACCGCCTACCTCGATCCGTTCCGCGACGAGAAGACCCTCATCATGGTCTTCGACATCTACAACCCGCGCAATGGCGAAATCTACGGCAAGGACCCGCGTCAGGTAGCCAAGAAGGCGGAGAAGTACCTCGCCTCGACCGGCATCGCCGACACCGCCTTCTTCGCCCCGGAGGCGGAGTTCTACATCTTCGACGATGTGCGCTACGAGGTGAAGCAGAACACGAGCTTCTACGCCGTGGACTCCGTCGAAGGCGCGTGGAACACCGCCCGCGCCGAAGAGGGCGGGAACCTCGCCAACAAGACCCCGTACAAGGGCGGTTACTTCCCCGTCTCCCCGGTCGACAAGACGGCTGACCTGCGTGACGACATCAGCCTGCGCCTGATCGCCAGCGGACTCGAGCTCGAGCGCGCTCACCACGAGGTGGGCACCGCCGGCCAGCAGGAGATCAACTACAAGTTCGACACGATGGTCCACGCGGCGGACGACATCCTGAAGTTCAAGTACATCGTCAAGAACACGGCCGACCAGTGGGGCAAGACCGCCACGTTCATGCCGAAGCCGCTCTTCGGCGACAACGGTTCGGGCATGCACACCCACCAGTCGCTCTGGAACGGCGGCCAGCCGCTGTTCTACGACGAGAAGGGCTATGGCGGACTGTCGGACATCGCCCGCTGGTACATCGGCGGCATCCTCGCCCACGCTCCTGCCGTTCTGGCCTTCACCAATCCGACGCTCAACAGCTACCACCGTCTGGTGAAGGGCTTCGAGGCGCCGGTCAACCTGGTCTACTCGGCCGGAAACCGCTCGGCGGCCATCCGCATCCCGATCACCGGGTCCAACCCGAAGGCCAAGCGCATCGAGTTCCGCGCCCCCGACGCGTCGGGCAACCCGTACCTCGCGTTCGCAGCGCAGCTCATGGCCGGCATCGACGGCATCAAGAACCGCATCGAGCCGCACGAGCCGGTCGACAAGGACCTCTACGAGCTGCCGCCCGAGGAGGCCAAGAACATCCCGCAGGTCCCCAACTCCCTGCTGGACTCGCTCGAGGCCCTGCGCAACGACCACGAGTTCCTCCTCGCCGGTGGCGTGTTCACTCCCGAGCTGATCGAGACGTGGATCGAGTACAAGATCGAGAACGAGATCCAGCCGATCGCACAGCGACCGCACCCGTTCGAGTTCGAGCTCTACTTCGGCGTGTGACGCAGACCGCGTGACGGACGACGGCCCCCGGGTGCATCCCGGGGGCCGTCGTCGTGCCGAGCCGCGTCGCGAGCGACGCTCAACCGTAGAAGAGCGTGTCGAACGTGCGACGGGCGCGTCGGGCGGTGCGCACCCACTCCTCCTCGACAAGACTGGCGCTGTGGGGCGGCATCTCGAGCAGACGCCCGATGCCGTCGAGCTTGGATCTGTCCGTCGGCAGCACGTCGCTGGTCTGTCCCGAGAGCAGCGTGTTGGCGGACCTCAGCCGGCTCGCCAGACGCCAGGACGCCGCCAGACGCTCGGTCGCGACCGCCGACACGAGGCCCGCCTCGCGTGCGGCGTGCAGGGCGTCGAGCGTCGAGGTGGTGCGCATGGCCGGTACCGCGTGCGCGTGCTGCAGCTGCAGGAGCTGCACCAGCCATTCCACGTCGCTCAGGCCGCCCGGGCCGAGCTTGAGGTGACGAGCCGGGTCCACCCCCTGGGGCAGCCGCTCACTCTCGACCCGCGCCTTGATCCGCTTGATCTCACGAAGCCCCTGCTGGTCCGCGTGCGCGGGATAGCGCACCTCGTCGGCAAGTTCGGTGAAGGCGCGGATGAGCTTGACACTTCCCGCGATCCCCCGTGCCCGCAGCAGCGCCTGCGCCTCCCACGACAGCGACCATCGACGATAGTACTCGGCATACGATTCCAGGGATCGCACGAGCGGGCCGTTGCGCCCCTCCGGGCGCAGGTCCGCGTCGAGGTCGAGCGGGAGACGATGGTCCTCGGAATGCCGCCGAAGTCCCTGGACGAGCGCCTGCGCGAGCTGATGCGCTCGCTGAGGGTCGAGCCCGTTCGGTCGGTAGACGTACATGACGTCCGCGTCGGATCCGAAGCCGAGCTCCCGCCCCCCGAAGCGACCCATCGCGATGATCGAGAAATCGAGCGCGTCGTCTTCCGGTGGAACGACCTCCCGGCGCACCGCGCGCAGGGTGGCCTGGATGCTCACTTCGCTGATCGTGGTG
This sequence comes from Microbacterium sp. MTN4-26, assembly GCF_042846595.1. Classification (NCBI taxonomy): domain Bacteria; kingdom Bacillati; phylum Actinomycetota; class Actinomycetes; order Micrococcales; family Microbacteriaceae; genus Microbacterium; species Microbacterium sp. MTN4-26. The sequence continues at coordinate 227,988 of NZ_BTGO01000001.1, read as the reverse complement.
AGGGTGTCCGCGATCTCCTCGATCGTGAGCACGCCGAGGATTCCTCCCATGGCGGTCCGCAGCATCTCGCGGCGGCGGAGCGCCCGGACGGAGTGCATCGCGTCTTCGACGTTGTCGTGACGGGTCTGTATCGCGCGCGCTTCCTCCTGGAGAGCGACCCCGGACCGCGGACGGAGAGCCCCGCCGTCATCGAGCCACGCCGCCGACTCGGGGATCCATTCCATCAGTTCACCGACATAGCGGGAGCCCGAGAGCACACGCGTGAGGTCTTCGGCAGCTCCCGCGGAGTCGCGCAGCATGCGCAGGAACCAGGGCGAGTCCCCCAGCCTCTCGCTGAGACGACGGAAGGCGATCAGCCCGTAGTCGGGGTCGACGCCGTCGGCGAACCAGCGGAGCATGACCGGCATGAGGTGCCGCTGGATCTGCGACTTGCGACTGAGTCCCGTCGTGAGCGCCCCGATGTGACGCAGCGCGCCACCGGGGTCGTGGAATCCGATGGCCGCCAGCCGATCCTTCGCCTGCTCCGGCGAGAGGGAGCGCTCCTCTTCGGGGAGAGCGGCCACCGCCGACAGCAGCGGACGGTAGAACAGCCGCACGTGGATGTCGCGAACCTCGCGCTTGACCGATTCCCAGATCCGCAGGACGGAATCGCCGGTGTCCCCGAGTCCGGTCGCCCGAGCCAGGGAACGCAGTCCCTCGGCGTCTTCGGGCATCAGGTGGGTGCGGCGCAGGTGGCGCAGCTGCACGCGATGCTCGAGCAGCCGGAGCATCCGGTAGTCACGCGAGAAGGCGGCGGCTTCGGCGCGGCCGATGTACCCCTCCGCGACGAGGGCGTCGAGGGCCGCGAGGGTGCTCCGCTGCCGGATCCCGTGGTCGGAGAGTCCATGGACCAGCTGCAGCAGCTGCACGGTGAACTCGATGTCCCGGATCCCGCCGGGGCCGAGTTTGATCTGGCGGGCGACTTCGTCGTTCGGGATGTGGTCGGTCACACGTTCACGCATGCGCTGCACGCCGTCGACGAAGTTCTCGCGCGCGGCGCTCGTCCACACCTTCGGCCCGACCGCGTTAACGTACGCATCGCCGAGCGCCTCGTCGCCCGCGATCGCGCGCGCTTTCAGCAGCGCCTGGAACTCCCAGCTCGCCGCCCACCGGTCATAGTACGACAGGTGCGACTCCAGGGTGCGCACCAGCGCTCCCTGCTTCCCCTCGGGGCGGAGGTTCGCGTCGACCTCCCACAGAGGAGGCTCGACCTCCATCTCGGACACGCCGCGCATGGTCTGAACCGCCAGCCGGGTCGCGATGTCGATCACCCGGCTCTCCCCCACCTCCTCGCGGAGCCCGTCCGCTGCGCCGCCGACGAAGATGACGTCGACGTCGCTGACGTAATTCAGCTCGCGCGCCCCCGTTTTGCCCATGCCGATGACCGCGAGCTGGGTCGCCGCCACATGCTCGCGCGGGAAAGCCGGCCCCGTCGACGACACCCGTGTGCGAGCGACACACAGCGACGCCTCGAGTGCGGCCGCCGCTGCGTCCGCCAGCCGGCCGGCGACGAACGGGACCTGGTCGACGGGCGAGGGACTCAGCAGGTCGAAAGCGGCGATCTTGGCGAGCATGCGCCGATACCGCACCCGCAGTGCAACCCAGCAGCTCTCACTGCCGTCGCGAGCGAAGCCGTCCTCTTCTCCGACCGCGGCGAGCAGCTCCCTCCGCATCTCGATGTCGGTCGGCAGGCTCGTGCCGGCATGCGCCAGCTCGGCGAGCTCCTCTGGATGGCGGAGGAAGAAATCCCCGAATCCGGACGACGCACCCAGGAGCGCCCACAGGGCACGCCACCCGTTCTCGCTCGCACGAAGCGCCCGCACGGCGGCGGGATCTCGTCGCGCGATGAAGAGGATCGCCGAGACGGCGACATCGGGATCGGCCGCGTCCGACGCGGCGTCGCGGAGCTCCTCCCAGGGCACGTCGATGAGCTGCTCGAGTTCGGAGAGGTCCGCATCGGCCTCCGTCAGGCGGCTGAAGCCGACGCGCGCGAGACCGGTCAGGGTCGTGGAGCGATCGCGGGCCATGGCGCCGGCGTCAGAGCATCTCGAGGTTGCTCTTCAACTCGTACGGCGTGACCTGCGAGCGGTACTCCTGCCACTCGCGGCGCTTGTTCAGCAGCACGTAGTTGAAGACCTGCTCGCCGAGGGTCTCGGCCACCAGCTCGGACTCCTCCATGTATTCCAGGGCGTGGTCGAGACTCGTCGGCAACGGCGCATAGCCGAGCGCGCGACGCTCGGAGTCCGTCAGCGACCACACATTGTCCTCGGCCTCGGCAGGCAACTCGTACCCCTCCTCGATGCCCTTGAGGCCCGCCGAGAGCATCAGGGCGTACGCCAGGTACGGATTGGCCGCCGAGTCGATGCCGCGATACTCCACGCGTGAGGACTGACCCTTGTTCGGCTTGTACATCGGTACGCGCACGAGGGCGGAGCGGTTGTTGTGCCCCCAGCAGATGAAGCTCGGGGCCTCGTCGCCGCCCCACAGACGCTTGTAGGAGTTGACGAACTGGTTCGTGACCGCCGAGATCTCGTTGGCGTGGCGCAGCAGCCCCGCGATGAACTGCCGCCCGACCTTGGAGAGCTGATACTGACCGCCCTCTTCGTAGAACGCGTTCGTGTCGCCCTCGAAGAGCGACATGTGGGTGTGCATCCCGCTTCCCGGCTTGCCGCCGAGCGGCTTCGGCATGAACGTCGCGTAGACGCCCTGCTCGATGGCGACCTCCTTGATCACCGTGCGGAACGTCATGATGTTGTCGGCGGTCGTGAGGGCATCGGCGTACCGCAGGTCGATCTCGTTCTGACCCGGTCCGCCCTCGTGGTGGCTGAACTCCACGGAGATCCCGAGGTCCTCCAGCATGCGCACGGAACGACGACGAAAATCGTGCGCCGTGCCGCCCGGCACGTTGTCGAAGTAGCCGGCCGAATCGACCGGTTCCGGGCCTTCCGTCCCGTAGCGCGACGACTTCAGCAGGTAGAACTCGATCTCCGGATGCGTGTAGAAGGTGAAGCCCGCATCGGCTGCCTTCGCCAGAGACCGCTTGAGTACGTACCGCGGGTCGGCCACCGCGGGCTGACCGTCGGGGGTGGTGATGTCGCAGAACATCCGACCGGTCGGGTCGATCTCGCCTCGCCACGGAAGCGTCTGGAACGTCGTGGGGTCGGGGTGCGCCAGCAGATCCGATTCGTAGGTGCGCGTGAGCCCCTCGATCGCGGAGCCGTCGAAGCCGAGACCCTCGTTGAAGGCCCCCTCGACCTCCGCGGGGGCGATCGCCACCGACTTGAGCGTGCCGATCACGTCGGTGAACCAGAGCCGGACGAACTTGACGCCTCGCTCCTCGATCGTGCGCAGGACGAAATCGCGCTGCTTGTCCATGACTTTCCCTCCGCTGGACGTCGGTTGGCTGACTGCCAGACTACTTGTCGTCGGCGCCGGTTCCGGTCGCGCCCCAGGCGTCGTCGCGGGCTTCGTCCTCGGCCCAGGCGCGCGAGCGCTCCTTCAGCAGCTCCGGCGCCCGCGCGGCATCCTCGGCCGTGTCGAACGGGCCGGCGCGGTCGACCGCCGGCGAGACGTGGCCCCGCTCGACCTGCCCGGTCGTCAGGTTGTACCAGAACTTCTCTTCGCCGCCGGACATGGCCGCCTCCTCCGGTTCGCGAGCGCCTCGGTGACACCTCTGTCTTGATCCTACTGAAGCGGTGTCCGCGCCTGGATAGGGTGAAGACATGGCAGCGAACAGCACCCGGGCGATAGGCGTCGACATCGGCGGCACAGGCATCAAGGGCGGCATCGTCGATCTCGAGCGCGGCGAACTCCTCAGCGATCGGGTGAAGGTGTCCACCCCGAAGGGGGCCAAGCCCCAAGACGTGCTCGACGCGGTCACCGTCGTCCTCGACGAGCTCGGCGTCTCGGACGAGGCCCTCCCCCTCGGTGTCGCCTTCCCCGCCATCGTGAAGTCCGGTCGCACACTGTCGGCCGCGAACGTGTCGGAGGAATGGATCGGGTTCGAAGCCGAGGCGTTCTTCGAGAAGGGGCTCGGGCGCGACATCCACTTCGCCAACGATGCCGACGTCGCCGGGATCGCCGAGGTGCGCTACGGAGCGGCGAAGGGCATCGACGGACTCACCATCCTCACCACGCTCGGAACCGGGATCGGGTCGGCGATGATCTACGACGGCGTGCTGATCCCCAACAGCGAGCTCGGACACGTGCACCGCGCGAAGCACGGTAAGGACGCCGAGGCCTATGCGGCGTACTCGGCGATGGAACGGGACGAGCTGTCCTGGAAGAAGTGGGCGGCGCGGCTGCAGTGGTACTACAGCCACATCGAGTTCCTCTTCAGCCCCGATCTCTTCGTCGTCGGCGGCGGCGTCTCCAAGCACTCCGAGCAGTTCCTGCCGCTGCTGGACATCAGGACTCCGATCGTTCCCGCTGTGCACCGCAACAACGCCGGCATCATCGGTGCGGCGTCGCTCGCGGTGAACTGAGGCGAATGGGCCGGCCTGTACGCCGGGTTCTGTTCCGGGGCTCGCGCCCCATCGACGGTCATCTCTCTCGGCGTCACGTTGCCGTGACGCTCCAGCGGCCTACCCGGGGACTCGGCGGGCCGCGTCATCATCCCCTGTCTGGCCTTGCTCCGGGCGAGGTTTGCCGTGCGGGTCGTGTCACCACGACCCCGGTGGTCTCTTACACCGCCCTTTCACCCTTACCGGGCACGCCCGGCGGTCTGCTCTCTGTGGCACTGTCTCGCGGATCGCTCCGGGTGGGTGTTACCCACCGCCCTGCCCTGTGGAGCCCGGACGTTCCTCGGTGCGACGCGCGCAACGCGACCGTCCGGCCGACCCATTCGCTGCAGCGATCCTATCGCCGTCAGTCCTTCTGCGCGGACTCGGCGATGCGCACATCGAGCGGGAAATCGACCGGAAAGTCGCCGAACAGCAACCGGCCGGCTGCGGCAGCCGCGTCGCGGACCGCCTCAGCGACCTCCTCCGCGTGCTCCCGTGGACAGTGCACGATCACCTCGTCATGCAGGAAGAACGCGATGTGCGGTCGACGGGCGAACACCGGTCCGGATGCGGCAGCGGCGGTCGCGGCCTCGGGGAACGCGGTCAACCGTGTGCGAAGGTCGGCCAACCACGCCAGCGCCCACTCCGCGGCCGTTCCCTGCACGATGAAGTTCCGAGTGAAGCGCCCGCGGTCGCGAGAGGCGCGCTTGGCGCGCAGGATGTCCGCGGTCGACGCGTCCGCCTCGCTCGCGCGTGCCTGCGTCGCCCGCCACGTCGCGCCGGCATCGGGCGTGGTCCGTCCCCATGACGTCGAGACGGGCGCGCCGTCCTCGCCACGACGTGCGGCCGCATCGACCATCGCCATCGCGCGCGGGTACGTATGTCGCAACCTCGGCATGAGCCGTCCGCTCTCGCCCGTCGTCGCCCCGTACATCGCCCCGAGCATGGCGAGCTTCGCGTCGTACCGGGTGGCGACCGCGCCGTCGGCGACGATGCCCTCGTAGAGGTCACGACCGCGCGACGCCTCCGCGAGGGCCGCATCCCTCGACATGCCGCACAGGACGCGCGGCTCGAGCTGCGCGACGTCGGCCACGACCAGACACCACCCCGGATCGGCGCGGACAGCGGAGCGGAGTCCGCGCGGAATCTGCAGCGCTCCCCCGCCGGCGGAGGCCCAGCGCCCGGTCACGACTCCCGCCGGAATGTACACGGGACGGAAGCGACCCGCCGAGACCCATTCGTCCGACCACGCCCAGCCGTTCGCCGACCAGAGCCGCGCGAGGCGCTTGTACTCCAGGAGCGTCGGAACCACCTCGTGCTCGACGCGCTCGAGCTCCCATCGGCTCGTCGACTCGACCGCGATCCCCCTCCGATGCAGCGCGCGGAGGAGCCTGACCGCGGAGTCGGGGTTGAGGGTCGGATCGTCGAGCTGCTCGCGCAGACGCTGAGCGAGCAGCTCCAGCTGCGAGGGTCGCGCACCCGAGGGCGGACGAGCGCCGAGTTCGGCCTCGAGCACGGCGTCATGGCGCGCCTGGTCCCAAGGGAGCCCGGCTGCATGCATCTCGGCCGCAAGCAGAGCGCCCGCCGACTCCGCGGCGGCGAGCAGGTGGAGCCCGGAACCAGCGCGCGCGGTCGACAGCGCCCCGCGCTGCCGGCGGAATTCGGCGAGGGTCGCAGCGATGTCACCGGTCGTATCCGTCGGAGCAGCGAGATCGAACAGCGTCGCCGCGGCGACAGCCACCGCGGGCGACGGTCCGCCCTCCCATTCCGCTGCGGCACGCAGGGCACCGGGCGCGGCGATGTCCGCGCTGCACGCGAGGATCCGGTGGCTGAGCCGCAGATCGTGCGACCGGGCGACACGCACCCCCGCGGCCAGCAGCGGCGGGTATCGCCGAGCCGTGTCGTCCCACACCCACCGCGGGGCCGAGGCGAGCTCGCGCTGGACGACGTGGTCCGCGAACTCACCTGGAGCCAGCGACACCCGGCGTCGTTCACCCGCATCCGCGTCGAGATCCACGACCACCACACGCTGGTCGTGATCGCCGACGACCGCCCAGGTGATGGGGGCGAGCGGGCCGGGGTCAGCCGAGGCCGTGTCGGCGGCTCTCACCGTGGCCCGTGGCCTCGTCGGGACGCCGGATCTTCCCGCGAGGGCTCCTCTGCTGGACGATCGAAGCGCTCACAGGCCCGACTCCTCCGTGCGCACCAGGATGCATCCGCACTCGGGGCACAGCACGACGTCGTCGTCCGCGGCGCGTCGCACCTCCGCCAGGTCGGTGCCCGAGAGAACCATATGACAGCCGCCGCAGGTGTTGCGGGTCAGCAGTCCCGCTCCGGCGTTACGGATCGCGAGCCGGTCGTACTGCGCCACGAGATCATCGGCGATCCCGGCCGCCACCGCAGCCCGATCGCGGGTGGCGGTGGCGGCGTCGGCGGTCGCCGCTTCCACGGCGGCCTTCCCGGCGGCGCTCAGCTCCGCGCCCTCCGCATTGGTCCGCGCGATCATCCCCTCTGCGGCCGTCACGGCGGCCTGAGCGTCCTCGAGCTGCTCCATCACGGCGAGTTCGGCGTCCTCCAGGTCGCTCTTGCGGCGGGCGAGGGAGGCGAGCTCGCTCTCCAGCCCCTGCGCTTCCTTCACGTTCGAGGTCGCGGCCAGACGCTCGGTGTCGCGCACGCGCCGCGCGTCGACGACGGCGACGTCGGCTTCGATGCGGCCGATCTCGGCCTGCAGGTCATCTCGCGTGCCGAGAAGGGCGGCCAGCTCCTGAGTGCGCGCCTGACGCTCCGCCAGCAGCTCCTTCACCCGAGCGGCGTGCGGCGGGCTTGCACGTGCCGCTTCGGCTCGCCGGATGCGGGAGTCGAGCTCGGCCAGGTCGAGGAGCGCGCGCTGATCGCGGGGAGAAGCCTTCACCCGACCAACATAGGTCACCCGCCCGAAGCGGCGCCCGGTGGTGGGCCCTGCCGGGATCGAACCGACGACATCCACGGTGTAAACGTGGCGCTCTACCAGCTGAGCTAAAGGCCCCAGGTCGTCCAGTCTAGGGTGGAGAACCACCACGACCGGCGCATCGGAGTCACCGTCCCGGCAGGACGGTAGGCTGAGCGGCGGCGTGTTTGTGCATCGCAGACAAACGCGGCATCGCGCCCCCCGATTGCTTGGCACGATCTGCCATCAGACGAAAGGTCTCCCGTGACTGTCCACGACCAGGATCCGTACTCCCAGGGCCCTCTCGACAGCGATCCCGACGAGACCGCGGAGTGGCGCGAGTCGCTGCAGCAGCTCGTCGACGCTCGCGGCCACGAACGCGGACGCGAGATCATGCTGAGCCTCCTGAAGGAGTCGAAGGAGCTTCACCTCGGCGTGCCGATGGTCCCGACGACCGACTACATCAACACGATCGCGCCCGACGCGGAGCCGGAGTTCCCCGGCGACGAGGAGCTCGAGCGCCGGTACCGCGCGTGGATCCGCTGGAACGCCGCCATCACGGTGCACCGTGCGCAGCGCCCCGGCATCGCGGTGGGCGGCCACATCTCCACATACGCCTCGTCCGCCGCCCTCTACGAGGTCGGCTTCAATCACTTCTTCCGCGGCTTGGACGATCCGTCGGGCGGTGACCAGATCTTCATCCAGGGACACGCCTCCCCCGGCACCTACGCCCGCGCCTACCTCGAGGGGCGGCTGAGCGAGGACCAGCTCGACGGATTCCGTCAGGAGAAGTCCGCCGCGCCGCACGGGCTCCCCTCCTACCCCCATCCGCGTCTCATGCCGGAGTTCTGGCAGTTCCCCACCGTCTCGATGGGCCTCGGGCCCATCAACGCCGTCTACCAGGCGATGACGAACAAGTACCTCGCGAACCGCGGCATCAAGGATGTCGCCGACTCGCAGGTCTGGGCCTTCCTCGGCGACGGCGAGATGGATGAGGTCGAGAGCCGCGGGCAGCTCCAGGTCGCGGCGAACGAGGGGCTGGACAACCTGACCTTCGTGGTCAACTGCAACCTGCAGCGCCTGGACGGCCCCGTCCGTGGAAACGGCAAGATCATCCAGGAACTGGAGAGCTTCTTCCGCGGGGCGGGCTGGAACGTCATCAAGGTGATCTGGGGTCGCGAGTGGGATGAGCTCCTGGGGCGCGACGACGACGGCGCCCTGCGCAACCTCATGAACGTCACTCCGGACGGCGACTACCAGACGTACAAGACCGAAGACGGCGCCTTCGTGCGCGAGCACTTCTTCGGGCGCGACGAGCGCACCGCCGCCCTGGTGAAGGACTACTCCGACGAGCAGATCTGGAACCTCAAGCGCGGCGGGCACGACTACCGCAAGGTCTATGCGGCCTTCAAGGCGGCGCGCGAGCACAAGGGCCAGCCGACGGTCATCCTCGCCAAGACGATCAAGGGCTATGGCCTCGGCCCACACTTCGAGGGGCGCAACGCGACGCACCAGATGAAGAAGATGACGCTGGAGGACCTCAAGCACTTCCGCGACGCGATGCACATCCCGATCTCGGATGCGCAGCTCGAGGAGAACCCCTACCTGCCGCCGTACTTCCACCCCGGGGAGCAGGACGAGACCATCCAGTACATGCTGGAGCGTCGACGCGCGCTCGGTGGCTTCCTTCCCGAGCGACGCACCCATCACGTGGGTCTCCAGCTTCCCGACGACAAGGCCTACGCACTGCCGAAGAAGGGGTCGGGCACGCAGGAGGTCGCGACGACCATGGCCTTCGTTCGCCTGCTGAAGGATCTGCTGCGCGCCAAGGACTTCGGACACCGCATCGTGCCGATCATCCCCGACGAAGCACGGACGTTCGGCATGGACGCCTTCTTCCCGACGGCGAAGATCTACAACCCGAACGGCCAGCACTACACGTCCGTGGACCGCGAGCTGCTCCTGGCCTACAAGGAGAGCCCGCAGGGCCAGATCATGCACGTCGGCATCAACGAAGCCGGCGCGATGGCCGCGTTCACCGGTGTCGGCACGGCGTATTCGACGCACGGCGAACCGCTCATCCCGGTGTACATCTTCTACTCGATGTTCGGCTTCCAGCGCACCGGCGACGCGCAGTGGGCGGCGGGCGACCAGATGGCGCGCGGGTTCATCATCGGCGCGACCGCCGGCCGCACGACCCTGACCGGGGAAGGTCTGCAGCACGCGGACGGTCATTCGCACCTGCTCGCCTCCTCCAACCCCGCCACCGTGTCGTACGACCCGGCCTACGGGTACGAGATCGCCCACATCGTGCGCGCCGGCATCGAGCGCATGTACGGCGGCAACCACCCCGACCCGAACGTCATGTACTACCTGACGGTGTACAACGAGCCGCTCGTGCAGCCGGCCGAGCCGGAGGGCGTCGACGTCGATGGCATCGTGCGCGGCATGCACCGCATCTCCGCCGCCGAGGGCGAGGGACCGCGTACGCAGCTCCTCGCATCGGGCGTCGGGGTCCCGTGGGCCCTCGAGGCGCAGCAGCTGCTGCGTGACGACTGGGGAGTGCAGGCCGACGTCTGGTCGGTGACGTCCTGGACGGAGCTGCGTCGCGACGGACTCGCCGCCGACGAGCACAACTTCCTCCACCCCGACGAAGAAGCACGGACGGCCCACGTCACCGAGAAGCTGCGGGACGGCGAGGGACCGGTCGTCGCGGTCAGCGACTTCATGCACGCCGTGCAGGACCAGATCCGACCCTGGGTTCCGCAGCAGTTCGTCACACTCGGCGCGGACGGCTTCGGCTTCTCCGACACGCGGCCCGCCGCGCGCCGCTTCTTCAAGATCGACGGACCTTCCATCGTCGTCCGGGCGCTGCAGGCGCTCGCGGCGGAAGGCGCGGTCGACCGGTCGCTGTCCGCGCAGGCGATCGAGAAGTACCGCCTCCACGATGTCACCGCCGGCACCAGTGGCAACGCGGGCGGCGAGAGCTGACCGGACACATGCCGCCCCGCTCCGCGGAGATGGACAAGGACGAGACGCTCGCCTGGCTGCGTCGCATCTCGGGTGACCTGGCCACCGCCACGATCAAGCGCCTCGAGGAGTCGCTGCCGTGGTACGCCGACATGCCGCCGGCGCGTCGGTCGGCGGTGGGCCTGGTCGCCCAGGCGGGCATCACCTCGTTCATCCAGTGGTACGACGATCCCGGCTCGACGCCGTGGATTGCGTCCGACATCTTCGCGGCCGCGCCTCGCGAACTCCTCCGGAGCGTGAGCCTGCAGCAGACGCTGCAGCTGATCCGGGCCACGGTCGAGGTCACCGAGGAGCGCGTGGCCGGCAAGGGCGAGGACCTTCGGGAAGGCATCCTGCTCTACTCGCGAGAGGTCGCCTTCGCCGCCGCGGATGTCTACGCCCGCGCCGCGGAGGCCCGCGGGCTGTGGGATGCGCGCCTGGAGGCCCTCGTCGTCGACTCGATCCTCACGGGTGAGGCCGACGAGGAGCTCCCCAGCCGGATCGCCGCCCTCGGGTGGCACGGCCACGGCGAGGTGGCCGTGCTCGTGGGCACGACCCCGGCGCAGTTCGACGTCGATCAGCTGCGCCGCACCGCACGCAAGCTCGGCGTGGACGTGCTGATCGGCGTACAGGGATCGCGGCTCGTTCTCGTGATCGGGCGCGCCGAGGATCCGGTGCGCACCGACGAAGGATCCGGCGCCCTCCCCTTCGTCGAGATCGCCAAACGTCTCGAGCCCGGTTTCGGGGCGGGTCACCTTGTGCTGGGCCCGGTCGTTCCGGCACTCGTGGACGCCAGCCAGAGCGCCCGGGCGGCGCTGGCGGGGTTCGCGGTCGCACGCGCGTGGCGACATGCTCCGCGTCCCGTCGAGGCCGACGATCTCCTGCCCGAGCGAGCGCTGGCCGGTGATCCCCTGGCAAAGCAGACCCTCGTCGAGCGGATCTATCGCCCGCTTCAGGCACACAGCACCGATCTCGTCACGACGCTGTGGAGCTATCTCGACAACGGGCGGTCCCTCGAGGCGACCGCGCGCGAGCTGTTCGTGCACCCCAACACGGTGCGCTATCGGCTCAAACGGGTCTCCGAGGTGATCGGCTGGGATGCGACCGGACCACGGGAGGCCCTCATCCTGCAGACCTCGCTCGTCCTCGGCTCCATCGGAACCGACGCGACACGACGTCGGAGCGCCCCGCGTCGCCTGTCGTGACCTCGGTCCGCAAGCACCTCGACCGAGATCGTGCTGTGGCGATGCGACAAACGATGCCGGGACACTTGTGCGGCATGCCACACATCGCATCGGCTGATCCTTGGCAGGATGGGATGGTGCTCATCGCGATCTTCCCCGGTCAAGGTTCGCAGTCCCCGGGCTTCCTGACCCCCTGGCTCGAACTCGACGGCGCCCGCGAGCGGCTCGCGGCCTATTCGGAGTGGTCCGGCGTCGACCTCGTCGCCGCCGGCACGGAGTGGGACGCCGACCGGATCCGCGACACCGCCGTCGCGCAGCCGCTGATCGTCGCCGCTGGGCTGCTGTCGTGGAATGCCCTCGGAGACGACCACGTCGCCGGTGTCGCCGGCCACTCGGTGGGTGAATTCACGGCAGCCGCCGCCGCGGGTGTGCTCACCGAGGAGGATGCGATGCGCCTCGTCGGTCTGCGCGGACGCGCCATGGCGGCTGCAGCTGCATCGTCGCCGACCGGCATGAGCGCCGTCCTCGGCGGTGACACCGTCGCCGTGCTCGACCGCTTGGCGGAACTCGGCCTCACCGCCGCCAATCACAACGGCGGCGGGCAGCTCGTCGCCGCCGGCTCCCTCTCCGCCCTCGATGCCCTCGCGGCCGAGCCCGTGCGCGGCACCCGCGTGGTCGCCCTGCAGGTCGCGGGTGCATTCCACGCCGAGGCGATGACCCCCGCCGTCGACGAACTGCGGCTCGCCGCCGCGGAGGTCGCCACGCACGATCCGCACGTGCGGCTGTGGACGAACCGCGACGGATCGAGCGTGACCGAGGGTGCCTTCTTCCTGGACCTCCTCGTCGAGCAGGTGGCCTCCCCGGTGCGCTGGGACCTGTGCATGTCCGCGTTCGCCGATGCCGGCGTGAGCGGTCTCGTCGAACTGGCACCGGCCGGCACCCTCACCGGGCTTGCCAAGCGCGCACTGCGCGGCACGCCGGCGGTCGCCGTGAAGACCCCGGCGGATCTGCTCGCCGCCGCCGAACTCCTCAGCCCATCCACCTCCTGAGCGGAGCCCTCACTCATGACCCCCACCCTCCGGCAGTCCCGGGGCGCCGCGCACACCCGCATCTACTCGTATGGCGCCGCCCGCGGCGAGAACGCCGTGCCCAACGACGACCTCGTCGGACCCATCGACTCCAGCGACGAATGGATCCGACAGCGCACCGGCATCATCACGCGCATGCGTGCGACCCCCGGCACGACAGCCATCGATCTCGCCGCATCGGCCGCGGAAGAGGCGATCGCGCGCTCGGGTGTTCCCGCCGATCGGATCGGCGCCGTCATCGTGGCGACGATCAGCAATCCGAAGCAGACGCCCTCCGTGTCGGCCATCGTCGCCGATCGCGTCGGATCGAACCCCGCCGCCGCATACGATCTCAACGCGGCATGCGCCGGCTTCGCATACGGGGTGGCGCAGGCTGACGCCCTCATCCGCTCCGGTGCGGCCGAGTACGCGCTCGTCATCGGCACGGAGAAGCTCAGCGACATCGTCGATCCCACCGACCGCAGCATCTCCTTCCTCCTGGGCGACGGGGCCGGCGCGGTCGTCGTGGGCCCGAGTGACACGCCCGGCATCGGACCGACGGTATGGGGCTCGGACGGATCCAAGGCGGACGCCGTCGGGATGAACCACACGCTCACGGACTTCCGCGACGGAAACGCCCCCTGGCCCACCCTGCGTCAAGAAGGTCCGACCGTCTTCCGCTGGGCGGTGTGGGAGATGGTCAAAGTCGCGCGCCAGGCTCTCGAGGAGGCCGGCGTCGAGGCGTCGGATCTCGCCGCGTTCGTCCCCCATCAGGCGAACATGCGCATCATCGACGAATTCGCCAAGCAGCTCGGCCTCCCCGACACCGTCGCCGTCGGACGCGACATCGCCACGACGGGGAACACCTCCGCGGCGTCCATCCCCCTCGCCACACACCGGCTGCTCGAAGAGCATCCCGAACTCAGCGGCGGGCTCGCCCTGCAGATCGGATTCGGCGCCGGACTGGTCTTCGGCGCGCAGGTGGTGGTGCTGCCGTGAGCGGCCCGACCACCGCCCTAGACTGATCAACGGCCCGCGCGCGGCGCCAGCATCCCCGACAGACAAGGAGAACACCATGGCACTCACCAATGACGAGGTCCTCGCCGGACTCGCCGAACTGATCACCGACGAGACCGGCATCTCGGCGGACGAGGTCGCGATGGAGAAGTCGTTCACCGACGACCTGGACATCGACTCGATCTCGATGATGACCATCGTCGTCAACGCCGAGGAGAAGTTCGGCGTGACCATTCCCGACGACGAGGTCAAGAACCTCAAGACGGTCGGCGACGCCGTCACCTACATCACGTCCAACCAGGCGTAACCCTTCTGGTGGGGGCGCCGGCCCCCACCAGCGTTCTTTCACGAGGAGTTCCTTCCCCATGACCGCGTCACGCATCGTCGTCACCGGAATCGGCGCGTCGTCGCCGATCGGCGGCACCGCCCCCGAGAGCTGGTCCGCACTGCTGGCCGGCGCGTCCGGCACACGCACGCTCGAGTACGACTGGGTGGAGGAGAACCAGCTGCCCGTCACGTTCGCCGCGCAGGCCGCCGTGCGACCGGAGACGGTGCTGGAGCGTCCCATGGCGAGGCGGCTGGACCCGGCATCGCAGTTCGCGATGGTGGCGGCGATGGAGGCCTGGGCGGACGCCGGCGCGCCCGAGGTCGAGCCCGAGCGCCTCGGCGTCGATTTCGCCACCGGCATCGGCGGCGTGTGGACCCTGCTCGACGCGTGGGACACCCTGCGGGAGAAGGGCCCCCGTCGGGTGATGCCCATGACCGTTCCCATGCTCATGCCCAACGCCGCCGCAGGTAACCTGTCCCTGCACTTCGGCGCTCGCGCCTTCGCCCGCACGGTCGCCAGCGCGTGCGCGTCGAGCACCGAGTCGATCGTGAACGCGGCCGAGCACATCCGCACGGGCCTGGCCGATGTCGTGATCGCCGGCGGTACCGAGTCGGCGATCCACCCGATCACGATCGCGTCGTTCGCGTCGATGCAGGCGCTGTCGCGGCGCAACGACGACCCCGCCACCGCCTCGCGCCCCTGCAGCGTCGACCGCGACGGCTTCGTGATGGGCGAGGGTGCCGCGGTGCTGATCCTGGAGTCGGAAGAACACGCCCGCGCCCGAGGCGCCACGATCTACGCCTACGTCGTCGGCGGCGCCGTCACGGCCGACTCGTACCACATCACCGCCAACGATCCCGAGGGCCACGGCGCACAGCGCGCCGTGGAGATGGCACTCGCCTCCGCCGACGCCTCGCCCGACGACGTCACGCACATCAACGCGCATGCCACCTCGACGCCGGTCGGAGACCCGAACGAGTACACGGCCCTGAAATCGGTGTTCGGCCCCCGCATCGAGGAGATCCCCGTGTCGGCGACGAAGGCCTCGACCGGACACCTTCTCGGCGGAACCGGCGCGCTGGAGGCGATGTTCACCGTGAAGGCGCTTCAGGACCGGCTCGCGCCCCCGACGATCAACATCACGACACAGGACGAGGCCGTCCCCTTCAACATCTCGGGCTCACAGGTTGAGCTCGGCCGCGGCGACCAGCTGGCGATCAGCAACTCGTTCGGCTTCGGCGGCCACAACGCCGTCGTGGCGCTGGCCTCGGCCTGACCTCACGTGACGAAGCCCCCGCCTGGGTGCGGGGGCTTCGTCGTGAGCAGATGCACTGGGGTCGCATCTGGGGTACAGGCGGCGATTCGCTTTCTCGCGTCCCGGGTGTCCTCCTCCGAGCTTCGGTAGTGGCGCCTCGCCGTTCCTGAGTCTGTGCCGGGCCTCACCCCACCTTGTGCAGCCACACGACGGGCGCCTCGTCACCGGCGTGCCGGAAGGGTTCCAGCTCCTCGTCCCACGCGGCTCCCAGCGCGACGTCGAGTTCGCGCTGGAGTTCCCGCGCATCGCCGGCGGCGACCTCCATCGCGTAGCGGAGGCGATCCTCGCCGATGACGATGTTGCCGACGGCGTCGGTCTGCGCGAAATGGATGCCGAGCCCCGGCGTGTGCAGCCACCGGCCGCCGTCGTGCCCGGGCGAGGGATCCTCGGTGACCTCGAAGCGAAGGTGCTCCCAGCCGCGGATGGCGCTGGCAAGCGCCGCACCCGTACCGGCGGGACCGTCCCAGTAGAACTCGGCACGACGCGTGCCGGGCTGGACGGGCTGCTCGGACCACTCGAAATTCACTGCTCGGCCGATGGCGCGACCCACCGCCCACTCGAGGTGGGGGCAGAGCGCGCGAGGTGCGGAGTGGACGTACACCACTCCGCGAGAACGCGATGTCGCCATGATGTCTCCGTTTCGTTGTCAGGTGCGTCTTCCCCTACGACCTGGCACCACGGAGCGTGGCGGACGTGTTCGGTTGTCTGCCGTCATTATCACCCGATGCGGCCGATAATCACAAGGGATCCGGCCGCGACACGCCGCGAGCCCCCGACGATATCGCCGGGGGCTCGCGGAGGATGTTCGAGCTCAGGCCTCGCTCATCGCGAGCTTCTCCTTCTGGCCCTTGGCGGCGTAGTACGCAGCGCGTGCGGCGTCGCGCCGCGCCTGCTCGGCCTGACCGGCCTCCCGGACTTCTTCCGAGATCTCGTAGTACTCCGTCGTGGGCTGGCCGTTGTAACGCGCGATGTACTCGTCGAGCTCGGGCCCCGACTCCCACGAGGTGATGAGGCAGTATCGCGGCTCGTCACCCTGGTGGTGCACCGCATGCCACAGACGCTGCGTGTCGACGATCAGCTGCGCACCGGCGGGCAGCGCGATCCGGTACTCGATGCTCGGGTCGCTGCGGTTCTCCCGAAGCACGAAATAGCTGTCCTTGTCGTCGGTGAGGTTGAAGAACCCACGCACGACCCAGCCGGTGCCGTCGGGGTTGAGGCGGTTGTTGTCGTCCTGGTGCAGGTTGTAGAGGCAGTCCGCGTAGGAGTTCGGCTGCAGCTCGATGATGCGGCACCGTCCGACGTTGGCACCGGGCTCCTTGGCCCGCGCGGTGAGGGTCGGCGCCTTCTCGGTCTGCTCGTCGATCCAGACGCCGTCCTTGTCGGTGCGCGGCGGCTCGTGGTTCCAGAAGCCGTTGCACTCGATCTCGCCCTTGGCCGACGCCAGCGGGGCGAAGCGGGTGTCGCCGGAGGACTTCCAGTCGACGTATTCGATCTCGAGCCACTCCTTGGGGTCGATCTCCTTGTCGTACGGGTCGAGCACGACGAAGCCGGTCGATTCGAGAGCGGCGCTCTTGATGTAACCCATGATGCGAATCATGACCTTTCCGTTCGGGGCCAGCACGTTTTTACAGGCCCGACTTAGGCAAGCCTACCTCGCCGCCGGTCGGCGCCCCGTGGTCGCCGACCCGGTTCACTAGACTCGACGGCGGCCTGCAACGAACGGAGCGAAGCGCCCCATGCTCACTGCCACGAACATCGACGCCCACGCGGTGAACACCGTCGCCTGGCTGTCCGCCGCGGACGCCACGATCGTGGTCCCGGTGTACCAACGGCAGTATCGCTGGGACATCGGCGGCTGCGAACAGCTGCTCGCCGACATCCGCGCGGTCGCCGATTCGGACGAGCGTCATATGCACTTCATCGGATCGATCCTGAGCGCTGAGATGCGCACCGATCGTCTGTCCGAGCTCGTCCTGATCGACGGACAGCAGCGGATCACCACGCTCATGCTCCTCGTCGCCGCGCTGCACCACACCGTGCGGGACCACGACCCGCTGCTGGCCGGTGAGCTCGAGCAGGTCCTCGTGCATCCCGACGCACGCGCGACCAAGCTGCGCCCGCATCGCGCCTGGGCGAACGTGTTCGAGGCGGTCGTCACCGACTCGCGCGGGGACGCCGTGCGTGACTCCCGCTTCGATGACAACTACGCCTTCTTCCGCAGCCAGGTGCGCCCCGACGAGGTCGCGCGGGTCTGGCGAGGTCTGCAGAAGCTCGAGCACGTCGCGATCACCCTCGGGCCCGGCGCGAACGCCCAGCAGATCTTCGAGTCGCTCAATTCCACCGGCGAGCCGTTGCGCGACCACGAACTCATACACAACTACGTGCTGATGGGCCTGTCACACGGCGAGCAGACCGCCATCGAGGACGAGTTCTGGCTCCCCATCGAACGGCACACCGGCGAGCGGATCGCGGACTTCTGGAACCACTATCTGGTGATGATCGGAGGCCGCGAGGTCGCCGTCACACGTGGGCGTGGTGTCTACGAGGCCTTCCGGACGCACTTTCCGCGGCTGGAACCGGCGGCCCTGCGCACCCATGCCGAAGCCTGGCGCGCCTATGCCGAGGTGTACGGCGTGCTCCTCGACCCGGCACGCGAAGCGGACCCGGACGTCTCCCGTCACCTGCGCTGGCTCTCGGTCTTCGGCGCGGGGATGTTCCCCCTCATGATGCGCGTGCATCGCGAATGGACCACCGGCGTCATCGACAAGCCCACGCTGGTGACGGTCCTCGAGCAGCTCCAGTCGCTTCAGCTGCGTCGTACGATCGTGCGCCTCACGAACGAGCGTCTCGTCGCGAGGCTCCTCCGGGCGCTGGACGACGGTGTGGACGCCCTCACGCTCGCCATCTCCCGGCTCACTCCCTCGGACGACCGCGTCCGCGTGGCGCTGAAGTACACCGAGCTCCCGCATGCGATTTACGTGATGTCCCGGCTGGCGGGCGTCGACGACGTCGCCGATGTGGACGTGGACCACATCCTCCCCCTCGCCCCCTCCGACGACTGGACGGGCGACGGACGCACGGCGTGGTCGGACGTCGACGACGACACGCAGAACGCCCATCGCGCTCTTGCCGCAACCCTCGGCAACATCGTCCTCCTGGAGGAGGATGCCGCGATGGCGTCCTTCGGCGCGTCCTTCCCCGCCAAGCGCGCCGTCCTCGAGCGCAGCGCCATCCCGCTGACGGCGGAGGCTGCGAGGGCCGAGCAGTGGAACACGGCGGCGATCTCGGCGCGCTCGGCGTCACTTGCAGCCGCGTTCATGACCACGTGGCCGCGTCGCGGCCCGATCGTCATCGATGACGACGGGCTGACGCCCATCCTCGATGCGGTACCGCGCCGAGGATGGCCGCGCGGATGGCAGCAGGAGTTCGCCTACGTCGAGTACGTCGGCGAGCACTGGGAGGTCCCCGACGTGAAGTACCTCTTCAACCGGGTCTTCAAGCGCCTGTGGGCCGACTCGCGCATATCGGTGGAGACCTTCAGCGCGCGCCGGGGTGGGCCGGTGTACCCGGAGATGTCGTGGACCGGTCAGTGGGACCGCCTCGACGACGAGCACTTCCTGTACATGGGGTGGGACTCGCGCTACATGCTCACCGCCATCCAGGGCGTCCTCGTCGAAGCGGGCCTCGCGCCGGAGGTGTTCGTGAAGTACTCCTACCTGTGGGCCGACTGACGACTCACTCGGCCTTGCGCGACCCCGCCTCGAGGCGATCGCCGGTGGGCAGCTCCTGGTGCCCGCCGAATTGGAGGCGCATCGCCGAGAGCAGCTGATTCGCGTACTGGTCTTCGTCCCGGGAGGCGAAGCGCTCGAACAGCGACGCGGCGAGCACCGGCGCCGGCACACCGACGTCGACGGCGGCCTTGACGGTCCATCGCCCCTCTCCCGAGTCCGACACACGGCCGGCGAGCCCGTTCAGGTCGGGGCTCTGCTCGAGGGCGGCAGCCGTGAGATCGAGCAGCCAGGAGGAGATGACCGAGCCTCGCCGCCACAGCTCCGCGACCTTCGGCACATCGATGTCGAACTGGTAGAACTCCGGTTCCTCGAGCGGTGCGACCTCCGCGGAGTGCTCGGCCTCGCGCACTCCTGCATCCGCGTTGTGCAGAATGTTGAACCCCTCCGCGAGGGAGGCCATGATGCCGTACTCGATGCCGTTGTGCACCATTTTGACGAAGTGGCCGGCACCCGCGGGTCCGCAGTGCAGGTAGCCGAGCTCCTCGGGAGCGTATTCCCCCGACCGACCGGGCGTGCGATCGATCTCACCCGGTCCGGGCGCGATCGTGCGCAGCACGGGCTCGATCGTTCGAACCGCTTCGTCGGCGCCGCCGACCATCAGGCAGTAGCCGCGTTCGAGCCCGAACACACCTCCGCTCGTGCCGGCATCGACATAGTGGATGCCTTCCTCCCGCAGAACCGCCGCGCGACGCACATCGTCGCGGTAGTTCGAATTCCCGCCGTCGATGATGATGTCACCCGGCGCGAGGTGTTCGGCGACCTCTGTGACGACCGTGCCCGTCAGCCCCGCCGGAATCATGAGCCACACCACCCGCGGGCCCTCGAGCTTCGACGCCATGTCGGCGACGTCGGTCGCCGGCGTCGCCCCCTCCCCCGCCAGCGCGGACACCGCGTCAGCGTTGACGTCGTAGACGACGCACTCGTGTCCGTCGCGCATGAGGCGGCGCACGATGTTCGCCCCCATGCGTCCGAGTCCCACCATTGCCAGCCGCATCCGCGTCTCCTCTCGGGTCCCTCCGACCCTATCGACGCGCCCGATGGAGCGGGAACCCCTTGCGTGGGCTCACCGTGAGTAGGGCGGGTGGGACTTGAACCCACGATCGTCGGGTTATGAGCCCGCTGCCTTGACCAGCTTGGCCACCGCCCCCGGCATCCCGACCGGGATGACCTCGTACGAGCCTACCGGGCGTCGTCGTCGGGATCGTTGATCGGCGGCTCCGGCCAGACCTTCGCAACCGCCTCTCCCAGCCGCGTGGACCCGGTCGGCGGGTGGGGTCCGTCGAAGCCGCTGCCGTCGCTGCCCCGCTCCAGAGGGAGTTCCTGGCTGTCGGAGATGATCTGGGGGTGGTGACGTGCGAGCTGGAACACCCCCCACACGGCGATGGCGCCGGCGACGGCGAACCCGATGTAGGCCCACAGGGGTGCGTTCTGCGCCTCGCCGAGGACCGTGAGTCCGATGACGACGGCGACGATCGGATCGATCACGGTCAGTCCGGCGATGACGAGATCGGGAGGCCCCGACGAGTACGCGGACTGCACGAAGTACGCCCCGACCGCGGTCACGATGAGAAGTGCCGCGACGCAGGTGAGGGTCAGCCACTCGAAATCTCCAGACTCGATGCGGCTGAGAACGACCTTGGCGAGCGTCGCCACGAATCCGTAGAGGATGCCCGCGGCCATGATGTAGAAGAGCGCGCCGACGTGGTGACGCCGCCACAGCCACACCGCACTGAACAGCACCGCGACCACCGCGAGGATGAGAAGGACGGTGATCAGCTGCCGGTCGCTGAGGGGCGTCTCGGTGGCGAACAGGGCGGCGATGGTCACGAAGAGGAAGATGCCGCCCACGCATGCCACGATCGCGATCACGGATCGCCGCGTCGGCCGATGGCCGCTGATCTTGGCGTTGAGGAGCGTCGTGATCACGAGCGCGATCGCTCCGAGCGGCTGCACCACGATGAGCGGCGCGAACGACAGAGCCGAGAGCTGACAGACGATGGCGAGACCCAGCATGACCGTGCCGAGCACCCACGACGGGCGCGCCAGGAGCCGGCCGAGCTGCGCAGCGGTCAGGCCCTTCTGCGTCCCTCCGCTCAGGCGCTCCACCTTGGTCACCCCTCGGTGCTGATACTGCGCCCCGAAGGACATGAAGACCGCGCCGATGAGGGCGAGCGGGATGCCGATGAGGATCCCCGGATCCTGGAACGCGCCCACGAGCTGATCGCCGACATCCTCGACACTGCCGACATCGATAGCGATCACGCTTCGACGATACCCGGGCGTCCGGAGGTTACGCTGTCGGACGTGCCCGTACTTCCGATCCGCATCATGGGCGATCCGGTCCTCCACGGCCCCGCCTCCCCCGTCGAGTCCGTCACCGACGAGATCCGCGCGCTCGTGGCGGACATGTTCGAGACGATGGATGCTGCGCCGGGCGTGGGCCTTGCCGCGCCGCAGGTCGGCGTGCCGCTGCGCATCTTCACCTACGCGTACGAAGACGACGACGGCCATCCCTGGCGCGGGGTGATCCTGAACCCCGAGCTGTGGATGCGTCCCCTGGAGCCGGGCGCACCCGATCCGGACGAGGAGTCGGAGGGCTGCCTCTCGTTCCCCGGCGAGCGATTTCCGCTCCGTCGTTCGGACACCGTCCGGGTGACGGGCATCGACCTCGACGGCATGCCCGTGACACTCGAGGTCGACGGATGGCGCGCCCGGATCCTGCAGCACGAGTTCGACCACCTCGAGGGCGTCCTCTACGTCGATCGACTGGACGACGGCGACTGGAAGACCGTGCAGAAGATCGCCCGCAAGCGCGGCTGGGGACGACCGGGCGCCGCCTGGACCCCCGGGGTGGACGAGCTCGAGGCGTAACGCACGCCGAGCGTCGGCCCCTCAACGGGTGATCATGGACCGACCTCAGTCGCAGTGCAGATACTGCGCGTTCGCGGGCGGTGGGTCGACCGCACAGGCATCCGGCACCATCACCTGAGCGAGCACGCCCCACCCGACGCAGGCGGCGACGACCGCCGTAGACACCACCCACACGATCCGTGTGACGCGCTTCTCGCGCAGGCCGACGATCTTCTTCCCGCTCATGTCCCCACTCCGTCAGGCCATCGCGAATCGCTCGGCGCTCACGTGCGCATCCGGTATCCCCAGCGTGGCGAGGGCGGCTGTGACCGCGTCCATGACCGGACCGCTCGCGCAGAGGAAGTAGGCGCGCTCGCGCCGATCCGTCGGCAAGACGCGATCCAGCACGTCGGTGCGGATGCGGCCGGTCTCGCCATCCCAGCCGTCACCCGGGCGGCTGACGACGTGCACCACCTCGAGGTTCGGCATGCGCTCCTGGAGCTCGCGCAGCCGGTCGGCGCCGATGATGCGATCTTCATGTCGGTTGCCCAGGATCAGCAGACAGTCGCGGTCGTCGCCTCGATCGGCGAGGGTGGAGATCATGCTCAGCATCGGGGTCACCCCCACGCCGGCGGCGATGAAGACGAACCCGTTCGCATCGTTGCGTTCCATCGTCAGGTGGCCCCACGGCCCATCGAGGTAGACGACGCTGCCGAGCGACAGATCCGGAACTGTCGCAGTGAAGCCCTGCTCCGGCTTGATCGTGAACCGTACCCGCCCCGGGCTCTGCGCGCTGGAGGAGAACGAGAAGGGATGGTACGTCATCGCGAAAGGCGAACCCCCGACATGGATCCACGCGTACTGCCCGGCTTCGAACTCGAATCCGCGCGGGCCGAACGACCTCGGATCGACCGGCTCCAGCTCGATCGTCGACGAACCCGCCGCTTCGTTCTCGACGGCGACGACCCTCCAGCGTCGTCGCCAGCGGAGGATCGGGCGCACGATTCGCACCCAGACGCCGATCGAGACGAACGCGAGTGAATAGCACACCCACAGCGCCTTCTCCCACGGCTCGTCGACGTAGTACCCGATCAGCAGAACGTGCACGAGTGCCGTCACGACGATCAGCGTCGCAAGCACACTGTGCATCACCTGCCAGACCGCGTATCGGATGTGCAGCCTCCGCCGCCAGATCGAGGTCACGATGAGCACTGCCAGAAGCACCACGCTCACCACCGCGAAGCGCGCACGGGCCGGCGCCTGAGCGACATCCAGAAGAGCGAGGAAGCGCGGATCCCAGAGGAAGAGGATGATCGGGTGAGCGAAGATGAGGAGCGCGATCAGCCAGGTGATCTGCCGGTGGAAACGCAGGAGCAGATCGAGTCCGAACACGCGCGCGGTGCGCACGGTGTGCGCGGCGAGGACGAATTGGAGCCCCATCAAGGAAAGCCCGACGAATCCCGCGGCCACCGACAGGTTCACCCAGAACCCACGTCCGGGATCCAGTTGGATCAGGCTGAGGATCAGCGGGCCGAGTGCGATGGTGAGGTACAGCGCGGCCCACCCCGCGGCGCGCGCCGGGGTGCGCGAACGGCGCTGCGGCATGACGGAGACCTTCCGATGTCGGGTGGGACCGAACCTATCGGAAGCGAACGGACGGGATCAAAACGGCACCGCCCTGCCCGGGTCGATCACCCCGCAACTCCGCGGGGATCCAGCACGACGGCCGGTGGAAACGACGAAGCCCCGGCCTTCTCTGCGAAGGTCGAGGCTTTCCGCTCCCCCACTTGGACTCGAACCAAGAACCTACCGGTTAACAGCCGATTGCTCTGCCAATTGAGCTATGGAGGAATATCCCCGCTGCGCGGGCAACCAGATGATCCTAACAGGATTCGCCCGACGGGAGGAAATCAGTCGGACGGCTTCGCGGCGGCCACCAGCCGGTGATCCGCGTCGCCGCTGGGCGTCCAGAGGAGGTCATCCGCTCCCCGGCCGGCGGCGATCGCATGCCCGGACCGCATGACGATCACATCAGCCTCGAGCCCGCGCACGACATCGCGGTCGTTGGTGCCGACCAGCGCGGCCATGCCGTACTCATCACGGCGTCGCAGCAGCGCTGCGAGGGCCGCCGCCCGCACCTCGACGTCGAGATTGGCGAACGGCTCGTCGGCGACGAGAAGCTTCGGATCGAGGATGAGCGCCTGCGCGAACGCGACCCGCTGGCGCATGCCCGCGCTCAGCTCATACGGATACTTCGCGGCCGCGCCCAGCGGGAGCTGCATCTCGTCGAGCAGCCCCGCGACCCGGACGGCCAGCGCGCGGGCGTTGACGTTCTTGTCACGCGATGTGATGGGCTGACCGATCAGTTCCGACACCGTGAAGCGGGACGGCAGCTTCGCGCCGGCGGACTGCGGCAGGTAGCCCGTGAGATACGTCAGTCGGCGCAGCGCCCGCCCCGGACGTCGGACCCGGATGCCGTGCACGCGCGCGTCGCCCCCGACGACGGCGAGGCCGGACTCGCCGGCGCCGGCGATGACCGCGAGGAGGCTCGACTTGCCGGCACCGGTCGGGCCCATGATCGTGAGCGCATGCGCGTATGGCAGCGTGAAGGACAGCCCGTCCACGACACGCTCGTCCGGTGCACCGCGACCCGCCCGGGAGATCGAGAGATCATCGGCCCGGACGGCCACGTCCGCTTCTTCGATCCGCGACGCCATACCGACATCCTGCCGTGTCCGCGCACCGATCACCAGCGCGCATGCGTCAGTCCTCGGCGTCGAGCCGCTGGCGCTCGACGTCGAGCTCACGCAGTCGCAGTCGGATACGTCGCCCCTGCTCACTGTCGGCGGGCACCCGCTGGATCGCTCCGAGAAGCTCCGTCTTCTCGGTCTGGAGTCCGCGTCGCACGAGGCGCCGCGCGAGATCCGCGGTCGACGCCTCCGCGCTCTCGACCGTCGATGCCGGAAACGGCATGGTCAGCAGTTCCGAGGCGAGCGAGCGGTACGGTTCGCGCACCTGATCGATCGCCTCGACCGACCAGCCGGGCCGGGTCACGTCGGCCGTCTGCGCCACGACCTGCCGAACCGCCTCGAGCGCGGGAGTGCGGAATGGCTGGTCGACGGCACGCGCCAGCAGGGCGGTGTCGAGGCGGTGACCGAACTGAAGGAATCCCATCAGGGCATCCCGCTCGAGGGCGGCATCCGGCGTACGCGGGAGCTGAGCGACGGTCGCGCGCGACACCGAGGCGGAACCGTCGTCGTCCGGCCGCGCCGCGGGCGCAGCGCTCATGCGACGACGGTCCTCCGGCTCGCGTCGGCCGGCACGCTCGACCTCGCGTCGGACATCCTCGGTGTCCATTCCGAGGCGACGAGCGAGCACGCGGATGTACTCCGGCTGGATGAGCGGATCGCGCAGGTCGGCGACCACCGGTGCCGCGGACCGCAGGGCCCCGATCCGACCCTCCACGGACGCGAGATCGTAGGCGGCGATCCGCTGGTCCAGGACGAACTCGACCATCGGCGACTTCGACTCGACGAGGCCGCGGACCGCACCGTCGCCGCGGTGGAGACGCAGGTCGCACGGATCCAGTCCCTGCGGGCCCGTGGCCACATAGGTCTGTGCATTGAAGCGCTTGGCATCGGCGAACGCGCGAAGCGCGGCTTTCTGCCCGGCGGCGTCCGGGTCGAAGGTGAACACGACCTCGCCGGCCTGCGAGTCGTCTCCCATCACGCGCCTGAGGACCGTGATGTGATCGGACCCGAAGGCCGTGCCGCACGTGGCGACGGCGGTGGTCACCCCTGCGAGGTGACACGCCATGACATCGGTGTAGCCCTCGACGACCACCACGCGGTGATCCCGGGAGATGTCTCGCTTGGCCAGGTCCAGGCCGTACAGCACCTGCGCCTTGCGATAGATCGGCGTCTCGGGCGTGTTGAGGTACTTCGGACCGTTGTCGTCGTCGTACAGGCGCCGGGCGCCGAAACCGATCGTCTGCCCGGTGACGTCGCGGATGGGCCAGACCAGGCGACCGCGGAATCGGTCGTACACCCCCCGCTGCCCCTGGGAGACGAGGCCGGCGGCCAGCAGCTCCTCCCGACGGAACCCGCGTGCACCGAGCGCGTCGAGCATCCCCGACCAGCCGCGCGGCGCGTACCCCACGCCGAAGTGCGCCGCTGCGCCGGCGTCGAACCCGCGCTCGCCCAGGAAGCGGCGCCCGGCGTCGGCATCCGGTGTCGCCAGTTGCGCGCGGAAGTACTCCGCCGCCGCCGCGTTCGCCTCGTAGAGGCGCGCGCGGCCGCTGTTCTGCGGCGCAGCCCCGCCGTCCTCGTAGTGCAGCGCGTAGCCGATGCGCGCGGCGAGACGCTCGACCGCCTCCGAGAAGCTCAGGTGGTCCATGCGACGGAGGAACGTGTACACGTCACCGGACTCACCGCATCCGAAGCAGTGGTAGAAGCCGACCTGGGGCCGCACGTTGAAACTCGGGCTGCGCTCGTCGTGGAACGGACAGAGCCCCTTCATGGATCCGACGCCCGCGGGCTTGAGGGCGACGCGCTCGCCGATGATGTCGGCGATGTTGGTACGCGCCTTCACCTCGTCGACGTCCGCCTGACGGATCAGTCCGGCCATCAGACCCCGACCTCGCCGCGTGGACGAGGAGCCCCCGACGGCCGCGGCTCGCTGTAGCGCGGAGCCCAGACCCCCAACGAGGCGGCGTCGACCTCGCCGACCAGGCGGCCGTGCCAGGCGATCGCGACCTGATCGGTGAGGCTCGCCACCTGATCGACCACGACGCGACGGCGGGAGTCATCGTCGGCCGCGGCGTCGAAGTCGTCGGCGTACTGGGGGTCCAGCGCCTGAGGCGAGTCCCACAGCGCCGACGCCAAGCGCTTCAACACGCGTCGCTGTTCCCTGTAGAGCTCCTTGCGCCCGTCGATCGAGACCACCGTGGCACCGATGATCCCTTTCAGCACGGCCATCTCGGCCTCAATCACCCGAGGCACCACCACGTGCGCGCGGTAGCGCGTGAGAACGGGGCCGGCATACGCCTCCCGCGTCGCGGTCGTCGCGGCGCGGGCGAAGCGGCCGATGAGGTCGGAGGTGAGGTTCTTCAGACGGGCGAGGTCGGCCCGGCGTGCGGAGAATCCATTGATCCACTCCGGCAGCCGCATCAGCCGGAACAGGGCGTCGGCGAGTTCATCTCGAGCGAAGTCGTATCCGACCCATGACTGGATGGCCGTCAGCAGCGCCTCGTGCTCCGAGGTGTCCGAGAGCCGCCGCGGATCGAGGTAGCCGTTGACGACGGCGTCTTCGAAGTCGTGGACGGAGTAGGCGATGTCATCCGACAGGTCCATCACCTCCGCCTCGATGCAGCGCACCCTGCCGGGGGCACCGGCGCGCATCCAGTGGAAGACCGGCTCGTCGTCGGGATACACCCCGAACTTCAGCCGCCCACCGGGGTCGGGCAGGGGATGCTCCGCCGTCCAGGGATACTTGCACGTGGCGTCCAGGCTCGCACGCGTGAGATTCAGGCCGTGGCTCTGGCCGTCGGCTCCGAGCACCTTGGGCTCGAGGCGGGAGAGGATGCGCAGCGTCTGCGCGTTGCCCTCGAATCCACCGACGTCTTCCGCCCAGTCGTTCAGCGCCCGTTCGCCGTTGTGTCCGAACGGCGGATGGCCGAGGTCGTGGCTGAGGCAGGCCGTGTCGACGACGTCGGGCGACAGGTGCAGCGCGGTCGCGAGTTCACGGCCGACCTGTGCCACCTCGAGCGAGTGCGTCAGACGGTTTCGCGCGAAATCGGCCGGGGAAGCCGGGCTCAGCACCTGGGTCTTCGCGGCGAGCCGGCGAAGCGCGGCCGAGTGGAGCACGCGTGCGCGATCACGCGCGAATCCGTCGCGGTGAGAGCGGTGCTGCTCGGCGTGGAAACGCGCGGCGTCATCATCGTCGTACCCGGCCGGGCGCTCCGACCGCATCGCGTCGTCGTCACCCGCCACTGTGATCCAGCTCCGCTTCGGCCATCGCGCCGGACGCGTCCGCGGCGAGCTCACGCGAGTGGAGCCATCCCTCGGGAAGCGCCGGCCGCTTGGGACTGCCCGCTCGCCCGCGCTGCCCCTCTGCGGCGGCACCCGGGTACGGCGCGGACAGGTCGAGCTCTCCGATCAGGTCGTCGATTTCCGCGAGGCTGGAGACCGTCGCGAAGCGGGCACGCAGATCACCGCCGACCGGATACCCCTTGAAGTACCACGCCACGTGCTTGCGGATGTCACGGCACCCACGGCTCTCGTCGTCGAAGAACTCGATCAGCAGCTCGGCATGGCGACGGAAGGCGTCGGCGACGAAGGCGAGCGTCGCATCGACGGGCGGCGCAGCCGTTCCGGGTCCACCGAGCCGTCGGGCGAGATCGCCGAACAGCCACGGTCGGCCGAGGCATCCCCGACCGACCACGACGCCGTCGCAACCGGTCTCGCGCATCATGCGCGCGGCGTCGTCCGCCGACCAGATGTCGCCGTTGCCGAGGACCGGCACACTCGTGACGGCCTCCTTGAGTGCGGCGATCGCAGACCAGTCCGCGCTGCCCGAGTAGAACTCCGACGCGGTACGGGCGTGCAGGGCGACGGCCGTGACACCGGCGTCTTCGGCGATCCGGCCCGCGTCGAGGTAGGTGAGATGGTCCGCGTCGATGCCTTTGCGCATCTTCACCGTCAGGGGCACGTGCTCGGCGGCGCGCGCGGCTCGCGTCACGATGTCGCGGAAGAGCCCGCTCTTCCACGGCAGTGCCGCCCCACCCCCCTTGCGCGTGACCTTCGGGACGGGACACCCGAAGTTGAGGTCGATGTGATCAGCCCGGTCCTCCGCCACGAGGAGTCGGACGGCGTTCTCGACGGTAGACGGGTCCACGCCATAGAGCTGGATGGATCGCGGCGTCTCGGACTCGTGGTGGGTGATCAGGCGCATCGTGGTGGCGTTCCGCTCAACCAGCGCACGGGACGTGATCATCTCGCTGACGTACAGACCCGCGCCGTACTCGCGACACAGCCGCCGGAAGGCGGTGTTGGTGATGCCCGCCATGGGGGCGAGCACGACCGGCGCATCCAGGGCGATCGGCCCGATGCGCAGGGCGCTTGCAGGCGCGGTGACGGTGGTGTTCATCCGGACCATTCTCCCAGACGCGGACCCCACGCGCGGGCGCCGTACCCTGGGGATATGACCGCTGCCTCCGCTGTGCGAGACATCCCCTTCACCACTGCCGACGGCCACGAGGCGACCCTCGCGTCGTACGGCGACGGCGTCGCTCTCGTCGTCAATGTCGCCTCCAAGTGCGGTCTGGCTCCCCAGTACGAGCAGCTCGAGCAGCTGCAGCGCACCTACGGCGATCGCGGGCTGACGGTCGTCGGCTTCCCGTGCAATCAGTTCCTGGGCCAGGAGCCCGGCTCGATGGAGCAGATCCTCGACTACTGCGCCACCACGTGGGGCGTGAGCTTCCCCGTCAACGACAAGATCAAGGTGAACGGCCGCGGCGCCGCGCCCCTCTATGCGGCGCTGAAGACGGCGAAGGACGGCAACGGCAAGGCGGGGGCGGTGAAGTGGAACTTCGAGAAGTTCCTCGTCACACCGGATGGAAGCGTGCACCGCTTCCGCCCCACCACCTCACCCGACGACCCGGAGATCCTGCGCCTGATCGAGCAGCATCTGACCTCCTGACGGCGACCCGCGGGTTCTCAGACCGATCGACGACGACCTCCGCCGTCCGCTCGCTCGCGATCTGCTTCAGGATCTGTCCGAAGGCCTCCGGCGGCTGTGCGCCGCTGACGCCGTAGGCACCGTCGATGACGAAGAAGGGCACCCCGGTGATGCCGTAGGCGCTCGCCTGCGCCTGATCCGCTCGAACCGCCTCCAGGTAGACCTCGTGCTCGAGTGCGTGTCGCACCTCGTCCGCATCGAGACCGACCTCCGCCGCGAGGGCCACCAGCTCGTCGGCGCGGCCGAGGTGACGACCCTCGGTGAAGTAGGCGGCCATCAGTCGCTCGCTCATCTCGTGCTGAAGCCCGCGCTCCTTGGCCAGGTGAAGCAGCTGGTGAGCCTTCACGGTGTTGGTGTGACGCAGCAGATCGAAGCGGTACTCGAGGCCGGCGTCGGCGGCCACACCGCTGACACGATCGAGCATCTGCTGAGCGGACGCCGCGTCGACTCCCTTGTGCGCGGCCAGATACTCCGCTTCTCCGCCGTCGAAGTCGACGGGCGTCTCCGGCGCCAGTTCGAAGGAGTGGAAGGTGACACGCACGTCGGGGACGCCCTCGCCGCGAGAGGCGATCGCCTTCTCGAGGTTCCGCTTTCCGATGTAGCACCAGGGGCAGGCGATGTCCGACCAGACGTCGATCGCGATGGCATCCGTCATGCCGGAGGCAACATCCTCACGCCCTGCCGTATTCCGTCGCGGCCATCAGACGGCCTCATCGGGCGTGTCGACGGCGGCCCCGAATCGTCGCTCCCGGCCGAGGTACAGGTCGATCGCCCGCCACAGATCCTTCCTGCCGAAGTCGGGCCAGAGGGTGTCAAGGAAGACGAACTCCGCGTACGCGCTCTCCCACAGCAGGAAGTTGGAGGTGCGCTGCTCGCCGCTGGAACGCACGAAGAGGTCGACGTCGGGCATGTCCGGCTGGTACAGCCGTCGCGCGATGAGCTTCTCGGACACGGCGCGAGGCTTCAGTCGACCCGCCGCGACATCGTCGGCGATGCCGCGCATCGCGTCGACGAGCTCGACGCGCCCGCCGTAGTTGACGCACATGGTCAGCGTGAGCACGTCGTTGCCCGCGGTGAGCCGCTCGGCGTACTGCAGCTCCGAAACGACCGAGGACCACAGGCGGGG
Source organism: Microbacterium sp. MTN4-26 (assembly GCF_042846595.1). Classification (NCBI taxonomy): domain Bacteria; kingdom Bacillati; phylum Actinomycetota; class Actinomycetes; order Micrococcales; family Microbacteriaceae; genus Microbacterium; species Microbacterium sp. MTN4-26. The sequence continues at coordinate 197,097 of NZ_BTGO01000001.1, read as the reverse complement.
CTTGCGTCCGGCCCACCGCACGCGCACGCCCCACTCGTTGAGCTGATCACGACGACGGTGCAGCACGTCGCGGTTGAATCCCATGAGGAAGCGGACTTCGTCGGGAGAGCGCGACCAGTTCTCCGTTGAGAACGCGTACACCGACAGGTGGCGGACGCCCGCCTGGATGGCGCCGGCGACGACGTCCAGCAGCGCCGCCTCGCCCGCCTTGTGTCCTTCCACGCGCGTGAGGCCGCGCCGATTGGCCCACCGTCCGTTCCCGTCCATGACGATGGCCACGTGGGAGGGCGCGGCGCCCGGCGGGAACGCGGGCGGGTACTCGCCCGTCCAGTCGACGGGACGGTAGGGAACGGCGTCGCGATGAGTGTACGGCTTGGGGCTCACGGGCGGCTTTCGACGTGGGACAGGGATCGGATGCCGCGCTCGAGGTGCCACTGGGCGTAGGCGGCGATGAGACCGGACGCAGCGGTCGTGGCGGCGGCGGGGGCGGCGTCGACGGCGACCCAGTCTCCGCGGATGAGCGCACCGAGGTGGGAGACGGCCGCCGGATGCACCCGCGCGGCCCCGGTCGGCGCACACGCGGCGCACACCATGCCGCCGGATTGCGCGACGAATGCGTCGTGCGGACCCGGGGCGCCGCATCGGGCGCATTCTTCGAGTCCGGGCGCCCATCCCGACAACGCCATCGCCCGCAGCAGGTAGGAGTCGAGGATGTGTCGGGCGGAGTGCTCGCGCATCGACAGCGCCCGGAGTCCTCCGACCAGGAGCAGGTACTGCTGCGGGGTCGCCTCGGCTTCGTTCAGTCGGTCCGCCGCCTCGACCATCGCACTCGCCGACGTGTAGCTGTCGTAGTCGACGACGATGTCCGCCCCATAGGAGCCGAGCGATTCGGCCTGCTGCACGATGTCGAGCGAACGGCCCTGGTAGAGCTGCACGTCTGCGACCATGAACGGCTCCAGGCGCGATCCGAACCGCGATGACGTGCGCCGGACACCCTTGGCCACTGCGCGCACTTTGCCGTGGCGGCGGCTGAGCAGGGTGACGATGCGGTCCGCTTCTCCCAGTTTGTGGGTGCGCAGGACCACGACCTCGTCGCGATAGGTGGGCACCCCTCGATTATCCCGCGGTGCGCACCGACGGGCCGCGGACGGCGCGCGGACGGGTCGTGAAGAGACGGAACCCCGGCGGCTCACCACACCGTGTAGAGCAGGTGCTGCACCAGCAGCGCCCACACGAGCTGAGCAGCCAGGAGGCGGCGCCGCCACGGGGCCGGGACGAAGGCGAACGCGATGGTGAGCCACGGCACGAACGGCAGCCAGATCCGTTCCACCTCGGCCTTGCTCATCCCCGACAGATCGGCCAGCAGCACCATGAGGGCGCCAGCCACGATGAGCCACCGCACCGCGGATCGGCGGCGCACCTCCGGGGAAACGGTCGTCGCAGCGATCGCACCGCCCACCGCCGGGCCCGCGCAGATCGCGAGGGCCGCGAGATTGCCCCAGACCCAATACGCGTATGGCCGCTCGGAGGCGATGCCGTCGGCGTACCTCTCGGCGAGCACGGGATATGCCTCCCACAGGGCGAATCCGCCCGCCGCGAAGCCGAGCACGACGGCGGATGCGGTCGCTGCCGCGATCGGGAGCAGCACCCAGCGCCGCGTCGCGATGAGCACCGCCAGAGCGAGAATGCCGAGCAGCAGCATCCCGTACGACATCATGACGGTCGCGCCCAGCACGATCCCGGCGATCGCCGCCCAGGCGATCATCGCGGCCGTTCGGGGGCGCGACACGGCGACGGCGAGTGATGCGATGCCCCACGCACCGACCGTTGCGATCACGGCGTCGGCCGAGACGGCGAGGAACACGGCGGCCGGTGTGAAGACGAGGAAGGGCGCCGCCCTCCGCGCCACGGCCTCCGCGCCGAGGGCGCGCAGCGTCGTGAGCACCGCGGCAGGCAGCGTGGCGGCGACGAGCGTCACCACGATGCCGGCGGTGAAGTCGGAGCCGAGTCCGAGTCGCACCAGAGCGACGAAGAACAGAAGCATTCCCGGTGGGTGCCCGGCGACGTGGGTGACCCAGTTGTCGTCGGCGGCGTAGGGGATGCGCGAGACATACGTCGTCAGCAGCACGCCGATGTCGTCGACCTCGCGCGCGGTGCGCAGGTACTCGTACGGGTTCCCCAGCACACGGGAGATCCCCGTCGGACCGTCAACGAAGGCGAGCGCGAGCATCCAGGTGGCCGCCGCGAAGGCGGACGACGCGAGCAGCGCCCGCCACGAGAGGGTGAGCGCCCAGCGGTCTGCGAAACGCCACGCCAGAACGGCGATGAGCACCGCCACAGCGGTGGCCGCGCCCACGTGCGGCACCCACAGACCATGAAGCGGAGCGATCGCGCGATCATCCGCGGAGCGCGCCGCACGCGTGGCGACATCCCACCCCGTCGCGACGGGCACCGCCACGGCCGCGGCGATCAGAGAGAGGGCGACTCCGCTTCCGATCACCGTCGCGCGGCGGCGGATCGTGGCGGTTCGGACAGAGGGCATGCTCCGAGACTAGGCACTCCCCCGCCGTGCCCAGACCGCGCCGTCCGCGGTTCGTAAGGTGCATCTCCGCTGGCCCGTGCTTGGCTGAAGGCATGACAGGACTCACGGCGAGGGCCTCGGCGCGTCTCGAACGCGCCGTCGACGCGATGCGCGCCCGCACGTCGACCCCGCCGCGTCGCACGCGGACCACGGTGGTGCTGGGGCGCGCGCTCGGCGTGCTGGTGCTCGTGTGCTTCCTGACAGGCCTCTACAGCCACGTGCTGCAGAGCCCTCCCGCCTGGTTCCCGCTGTCGTCCCGCCCCGTCGGGCTGTACCGGGTGACCCAAGGGGCCCACGTGCTGGCCGGACTCGCGATGATCCCGGTCCTGCTCGGCAAGCTGTGGGCGGTGTACCCCCGGCTGTTCACGTGGCCTCCGGTCACCGGCCCCCTCTCCCTCCTCGAGCGCGCCTCCATCGGCCTGCTCGTGGGCTCGGCACTGGTCGAGGTCACGATCGGCGTCATGAACATCGCGCAGTGGTACGCGTTCGACTTCTCGTTCCGGCGCGTGCACTTCGTGCTCGCCTGGGTTCTCGTGGGAAGCGTCGTGCTCCACGTCGCGGTCAAGCTGCCCCTCATCGTCGGGTTCTGGCGGGCCCGGCCGGTCGACCCGGCCGCGGAGGATGCGCCGCCCCGGCGCACGTGGCCCGAACAGCTCCCGACCGACCCGGGCGAGGCACCGACCCAGACCGAAGCCGTCTCGCGTCGCGGCGCGCTGATCGCGGTCGGAGCGTCAGCCGGTGCGATCCTGCTCGGCACCGCCGGACAGACCATCGCGCCGCTCGCGCCGCTCGCGGTGCTGTCGCCTCGGCGCCCCGGGATCGGGCCGCAGGGACTCCCGATCAACCGCACCGCCGCAGAGGCAGGCGTCGAGCAGAGCGCTCGGGCGGAGGACTGGATGCTCGAGGTGGCCGGGGCGCGGTCCCGCATCCGACTCACGTGTGACCATCTCGCCGCGCTGCCGCAGACGACCGCAGACCTGCCGATCGCCTGCGTCGAAGGATGGAGCCAGACGGCGACCTGGACGGGAGTGCGCCTGCACGATCTGATGGACCTCGCCGGCGGTACGACAGGCACGGGTCTGCGGATCACGAGCCTCCAGGTGCGCGGAGCGTTCTCCCGCACGGCGATGCCGCAGGTCTACGTCGAGGACCCCCTGACCCTGGTCGCGCTCCGATTGCACGGCGACGAGCTCGACATCGATCACGGCTACCCGGCCCGGATCATCGCACCGGGTCGGCCGGGCGTCATGCAGACGAAGTGGCTGAGCAGCATCGAGGTGCTGCCGTGACGGCCGCGCGGCTCGCCATCGGCGCGTTCGGGCTCGCGCTGCTCGGGTACGCCGCCGTGCTGGGGCTGACGACCGTCGCGTCCGCTCAATACCCCGCGGTGATGTGGTGGGTCTTCGCGGCGATCGTGGTGCACGACGGGCTCATCGCACCGGTGGTGGTCGCGTTCGGCGTCATCGGGCGCGGCACCGCGCGTCGGATCGGGCCGATCGCGGCCGCCGTCGCACGTGCGGCGCTCGTGGCAGCCGCCTGCTGCTCGCTGGTGCTCATCCCCGGGCTCGTCGTGCGAGCGGTCGGAGCGCGCAACCCGACGATCCACGTCGTGGACTACCCGCTGGTGCTCGCCGGACTCTGGATCGCGGCGGTAGCCGTCGCCGGCGCCGCAGTCCTGGTCGGGCGCCGTCGCGGCACCGCCGCGGTGACGAAATGACGTGATCCGCTCCGCACGTGCGCAGCACCCGAGAAACCCGCATCCCGCGCAGCTCGCACGACGGTTCGCCACCCGGCGCGCGCCCACGGGAACGCATCGCTCTCCCTCCCCGCCGCATCCACGACGGTGAACAGCGATCGCTCGTCCAGGTCTCGGTCGGCGTCCGTCTCGACGACGATCCGCCCCTCCGGCGCGAGCAGCTCATGGCACCGCAGCAGAAGGGCTCGAGGGTCGCCGCCGATGCCGATGTTCCCGTCCATCAGCAAGACCGTGCGCCACCGTCCTTCGAGCGGCAGACGATCGAAGATCGAGCGCTCGAGCGCGGGTGTCCCTTCGGCACGCGCTCGCCGGACGGCCGCCGGTGACACGTCGATCCCCATGGCCGCCGACGAACGCTCCGCCGCCGCACGCACCATCCGGCCCGGGCCGCACCCGACGTCGAGTACCGGTCCCTCCGCCGCCCCGAGCGCGGCCAGGTCATCGCGATCGGCGGAGCCGCCGAGCGCGACGAAATTCCACTCCTCCGCGATCTCGCCGTTGGTGAGGCGTCGCAGCTGCAGCACGCCGTCCCGACCGCCTTCGAGCATGCGTGTGTACGGATCCGCGCCGCCGGCGGCGAACCGCGACCCGGGCACATCAGCCGACACGCGCCGCGCCCGCCTGGATGCCCTGCCACACCGCCGCGAAACGACCGCCGGGGGCGTCTTCCGCGACGCGACGCGCGTCGTCGGCGCGATCCACGTCGCGTACGACGGCGAGATCGCGCACGCGCAGCCCCGCCTGGGTGAGACGACGTCGCTGTTCGCGTCCCGTGGACGAGGTCGACATGCTCACCCCTCGGATGAGTGACCCATCCGGCTCACGCATCGCCAGGGCCCAGAATCCCCCGTCCTCGGCGGCCCCGAGGTAGCCGTCGACGTCGTCGGGCCACGACCGGACCGGCTCGGCGATATGCGCCCGTGTGAGCTGGGGGGTGTCCATGCCGATGAGCAGCAGGGGACCGTCAACGGCATCGAACAGATGCCCGAGGCGGGCATCGAGGTCACCCTCGGGCTGCGGCATGACCTCCAGATCACGATGCTCGTGCGCGACTCTGCCCGCGAAGAACAGGATGCGGCGCGCGACGGGGAGAGAGCGGACCAGGTCGATCGTGTCGTCGAGGCTCGCGCGCGCGAGGCGCGCCGCCTCCTCGGGCAGCAGGGGCGGCGTCAGCCGCGTCTTCACGCGCCCCGGCACGCACTCCTTGGCGACGATGGCGACCGTCAGATCGTTCATGAGACCTCCCGGAGAACGCGCGACATGTCCGAGATCGCGGTCGCGGTGCCGCGCACCGTGCCGGTCACCTTCGACACGCCCACGCGTGGTCGGTAGAGCACCGGTGTCTCGCCGATGCGCCAGCCGGCGGCGGCGGCACGCAGAACCGTCTCCAACGGATACCCGCTGCGGCGATCGCGGACGCCCAGTTCGAGCAAGGGCACCCGGTTCGCGGCGCGCATCGGGCCGAGGTCGCTCAGCGGCACGTGCGCTGCGGCGGAGATGCGGCGTGCGAGATAGCGGTTCGCCACACGCGCATGCCAGGGCCATGCCCCGCGGCCCTGCATGACACGCGACCCGAGCATCAGGTCGCGCTCGCCGCGGGCGACGGGGCCGACGACGTCGGGAAGCTGTCCGAGGTCGAAGGACGCATCGGCGTCGGCGAAGGCGACGATCGGCGCCTCTGCGGCGGCCAGTCCCGCGTGAACCGCCGATCCGTAGCCGCGCCGCGCTTCGTGGATGACGGTCGCGCCGGCTTCCGCCGCGACCTCCGCCGAACCGTCGCTCGATCCGTTGTCGACCACGATCGCGCGGTAGCCCTCCGGGAGGCACGCGAGCACGTCCGGCAGGGCCGCCGCCTCGTCGAGGCACGGAAGCACGACATCGACACGAATCATGATCCGACGCTAGCCGCTCGCGCGGCCACGAGGGCCAACGGCGATCATTACGAAACACGGACGGCGGCGCGCACGCGACGCACGCAGGCGCCGGCGGGCGGGGACCGCCCGTAGGGTGATCACGTGAGCACGTCGCCGCACCGCAGTGGCGACCTCGAAGGTCGCCGCATCCTCGTCGTCGACGACGACCCCACCGTCGCCGAGGTCGCCGCAGCCTACCTGTCCGCCGCCGGCTTCGTCGTCGACGTCGCCGCGGACGGCGTCGAAGCCCTCGGGCGGCTCGAGACGCTCGCCCCCGATCTGGTCGTGCTCGATGTGATGCTGCCCGGAATGGACGGCATCGAGACCTGTCGTCGCATCCGAGCCGGCGGGGACACAGCCGTGCTCATGCTCACCGCCCGCACCGCGGCGGACGACCGCATCGTCGGGCTCGAGGCCGGCGCCGACGATTACCTCACGAAGCCCTTCTCACCCAGGGAGCTCGTGCTGCGGGCGCAGTCGGTGCTGCGCCGCACGCTCGCCGAGGCGCGCCCGGAGGGGCCGGTCGTCTGCGGGGGGGGTACCGCATCGACCCGGCCGCCCGCATCGCCACCCGCGACGGTGAGGAGCTGGCTCTGACCGCACGGGAATTCGATCTCCTCGAGTACCTCGCCCGCCGCCCGGGGCAGGTGTTCGATCGCCGGCGACTCCTCCAGGCGGTGTGGGGGTGGTCCTTCGGCGACCTGTCGACGGTCACCGTGCACGTGCGTCGCCTGCGGGAGAAGATCGAGCCCGACAGGTCCCGACCCCGCCATCTGGTCACCGTGTGGGGTGTCGGGTACCGCTTCGATCCGACCGGCGAACCCCCCGGAGAAGGAGGGGCATCGTGAGTGTTCCGGACCTGGTCGCCGTCGTGGCGATCACCTTGTCGATCAGTGTCGCGGCGGGGATCGTCGGTGTCGGCGTGCTGCTTCTGCTGCGCCGCACACCGCTGTACACACAGCTGGCCACCGCCCTGACGGTGGGGGTCGTGTCGGTCGTCGTGAGCATGATCGCCGTGGCGAACCTCATGTATCTGTCGCCCCACGACCTGGTGGTGGCCATCGCCGTCGCGATCGCGGCGGGCATGAGTTCGCTCCTCGTCGCGGTCACGCTCTGCGTCTGGGTCGCGGGCAACATCCGTGCGCTCTCCCGCGCCGCAGAACGCATCGGCAACGGCGAGGTCGTGGTCGCGTCGTCTCGGGCCGGGAGCGCCGAGTTCGCCCGCGTCGAGGAGGCTCTCGCGCACACGAGCGAGCAGCTGCGGCTCTCCCGCGAGCGCGAAGCCCGCGTCGAGGCGTCACGCCGGGAACTGGTCGCGTGGATCTCGCACGACCTGCGCACGCCGCTGGCGGGCATCCGGGCGATGGCCGAGGCACTGGAAGACGAGATGGTCGACGACCCGGGCAGGTACCACCGCCAGATGCGCTCCCAGGTGGATCTGCTCGCCTCCATGGTCGACGACCTCTTCGATCTCTCCCGGATCGACGCCGGTGCACTGCGCCTGCGGCTCGAGGACGTCGCGCTGCTCGATGTCGTCAGCGACGCCGTCGCCGATGTCCGTCCGGCTGCGGGCGACCGGGAGATCACGGTGGACGGCGACCTGCCGCGGGATCTGTCGGTGCGTGTGGACGCCGGCGAGCTCTCGCGAGCGGTCGCGAACCTGCTCATGAACGCCGTGCAGCACACCCCGTCGGGAACGCCCATCGCGGTGCGGGTCGAGCTGATCGAGGAGCGTCCGACCGTCTCCGTGATCGACCGCGGTCCCGGTATCGACGACGAGGACCTGCCGCGCCTGTTCGAAGCGGGATGGCGCGGCTCGCGCGCGCGAACTCCGCACACCGGGTCCGGAGCCGGCCCGGGAGCCGGGCTCGGGTTGGCCATCGTGCGAGGGATCGTCCACGCACACGACGGCGAGGTGGTCGCGACCAACGTCGCGGGAGGATGCCGCTTCGATATCCACCTGCCCGCGGCATCGGATCGCGCGACGGGCTGAGTGTCAGGCGCGCAACGGAGCGGTGGCGAATTCGCGCAGCCCGCGCCCCGGCTCCACCTGCGCTCGCCATCCCCATTCGGACGCGGCACGTTCGGCCGATGCGGTGATGTGGCGCACGTCGCCGAGACGGTACTCGCCGGTGACGATCGGCGCCGGGCCGGACGCCGCATCGCTGAGGAGGGCCGCCACCTCGCCGATGGTCACCACGTGTCCGCTCGCGACGTTGAACGCCCGGGCGACGCCGTCACCGGCATTCCCCACCCAGCCCACAGCGGCGAGATTCGCACCGGCGACGTCGTCGACATGGACGAAGTCCCGCCGCTGACCGCCGTCTTCGAAAACGCGAGGGGCCTCCCCGCGCTCGAGTGACGAGCGGAACAGCGACGCCACGCCCGCATACGGCGTGTCGCGCGGCATCCCCGGCCCGTAGACGTTGTGGTAGCGGAGCGCCGCGACGGTGCCGCCGGTCTCGCGCGCCCAGTTCCCCGCGAGATGCTCCTGGGCGAGCTTCGTCGTCGCGTAGACGTTCCGCGGGTCAACGGGCGTCTCTTCGTCGACCAGTCCGGGCAGCAGCAGTTCCCCCGTCACGGGGTCTCGGGGGTCGAAGACGCCGGCATCGAGGTCGGCACGCCGCCGCGCGGCGGGTGCGACCGCGTGGTCGGAGCCGGAGGAGGTGTAACGTCCTTCGCCATACACGACCATCGACGAGGCGAGCACGAGGCGCCCGACACGGGCACGCCGCATCGCCGCGAGAAGCTCCGCGGTGGCGAGGACATTGGAGGAGACGTAGTCGGGCGCATCCGCGAAATCGACGCCCAGTCCCACCTTCGCAGCCTGATGCGAGACGGCGTCGACCCCGCGCAGCGCACGGTCGAGCACCTCGGCGTCACGGACATCGCCGCGGATCACCTCGACATCGGGGTGGAGCACGGGCGTTCCCCCGTGCACGTCGTCACGGAAAGAGTCCAGGACGCGCACCTCGTCGCCTCGGGCTCGCGCCGCCTCGACGATGCGGGTGCCGATGAAGCCGGCGCCGCCCGTGATGAGAATCCGCATCAGGTGCGACCCGAGGCGGCGCGGCCGAGAACGTCAGCACGCGCTCCGTCATCGAGCAGCGCTCGTCCGGCATAGTCGGCGGGGATCGCGGCGATGGTGCCCTCGACCGCAGCGACGACACCGGGCAGGGCGGCGGCGAATCGCTCGTAGACGACGTCCGCGCTGACGGTCTCGTCGCCCTCCGACACGCCCGCATCCATGTCGGTCACCACGCAGAGCGTCACCGTGCCGATGCCGAGCTCGGCGGCGAGGGCGACCTCGGGGAAGAGGGTCATGTTGACCAGATGGGCGCCGTCGCCGCGCAGACTGAGGGACTCGGCCCGTGTGGAGAACCTCGGCCCCTCGATGACGGCGACCGTCGCTCCCGCGTGCGCGTCGGGGGCCGCGCTCGCGGCAGCCCGCCGCAGCACCGGGCAGAACGGATCCGCCAGCGGAAGATGACGCACCGGCTCGCCCGGCACGGTGCCGTCGAAGAAGGTGTCGGCACGGTGACGGGTGCGATCGAGCAGCTGGTCGGGTATGACCAGGGTCGCGGGCGGAAGCGCGGGGTCGAGCGATCCCACCGCGGCCGACGAGACGATGCCCCGCACGCCCAGCGACGCCAGCGCCCACGCGTTCGCCCGGGCAGGGATCGATCCGGGCGGCAGCGAATGCGCGCGACCGTGCCTGGGAAGGAACGCGACGCGCCGACCGGCGACCTCGCCGACCGCAACCGGTTCGCTGGTCGGACCGAACGGCGTGTCGACCACGATGGTCTCATCGAGATGGTCGAATGCCTTCTCCAACCCGGTGCCGCCGATGACCGCGAGCGTGATGGCCTCGCCCACGCTCGTCAGACCGCCGCCAGGTCGTGCGTGCGCGTGCGGGTTCTGATCGCCCGGTTGACCGCGGACACGATGGCCTTGAGGGATGCGGTCGAGATGTCGCCGTCGATCCCCACACCCCAGAGCCGGTCCCCGTCCACCTGAACCTCGACGTACGCCGCCGCCTGGGCGTCGCCGCCCGAGCTGAGCGCGTGCTCGACGTAGTCGTACAGCGTCACATGGATCCCCTCGGCGCGCAGCACCTCCAGGAACGCCGCCACCGGACCGTTGCCGACTCCTCGGGCCTCCACCTCGCGGTCGCCGTCGCGCAGCCGCACATCCAGCGCGACATCGCCGGTCATGTCGCTCTCGGTCCGCGTGGAGAGCAGCTCGAATCGGCCCCATCGCGCGTCGGCGTCATCGGTGGGAAGGTACTCGTCGGTGAAGACGTTCCAGATCTCGCCGCTCGTGAGCTCGCCGCCCTCGGCGTCTGTCTTGGCCTGCACGACACCCGAGAATTCGATCTGGAGCTTGCGCGGCAGATCGAGGGCGTGGTCGGACTTCAGAAGATACGCCACGCCGCCCTTGCCGGATTGCGAGTTGACCCGGATGACGGCCTCATAGGATCGGCCCAGATCCTTCGGGTCGATCGGCAGGTAGGGAACGGCCCACTCGATCTCGTCGGGCGAGACGCCCTCGTCGGCCGCGCGGGCGGCCATCGCATCGAAGCCCTTCTTGATGGCGTCCTGGTGCGAGCCGCTGAAAGCCGTGAAGACCAGGTCCCCCGCCCACGGGCTGCGCTCGTGCACGGGCAGCTGGTTGCAGTACTCGGCGGTGCGCTTGATCTGATCGATGTCGCTGAAGTCGATCTGCGGATCGATGCCCTGCGTGAGCAGATTGATCCCCAGGGCCACCAGATCGACATTGCCGGTGCGCTCGCCGTTGCCGAACAGACATCCTTCGATGCGGTCGGCGCCGGCCATGTACCCCAGTTCGGCGGCGGCGACGGCCGTGCCACGGTCGTTGTGCGGATGCAGCGACAGGATGACGTTCTCGCGGTGCGCCAGGTGGCGACTCATCCACTCGATCGAGTCGGCGTACACGTTGGGTGTCGCCATCTCGACCGTCGCGGGCAGATTGATGATGACCTTCCGGTCGGGGGTGGGCTCGAGGACCTCGATGACCTGGTTGCAGACGTCCACGGCGAAGTCGAGCTCGGTGCCGGTGTAGCTCTCCGGCGAGTACTCGTAGAACACCTGCGTGTCCGGAATCGTGCGCTCCATGCGTCGGCACAGCCTCGCCCCTTCGAGGGCGATGTCGATGATTCCCTGCCGATCGGTGCGGAACACGACCTCGCGCTGCAGCACGCTCGTCGAGTTGTAGAGGTGAACGATCGCCTGCTTCGCGCCGCGGATCGACTCGTAGGTGCGCTCGATGAGGTGCTCCCGCGCCTGGGTGAGCACCTGGATGCTGACGTCGTCGGGAATGAGATCCGTTTCGATCAGCTGCCGCACGAAATCGAAGTCGGTCTGGCTGGCCGAGGGGAATCCGACCTCGATCTCCTTGTAGCCCATCTTCACCAGCAGCTCGAACATGAGCCGTTTGCGCTCGGGGCTCATCGGATCGATGAGCGCCTGGTTGCCGTCGCGCAGGTCGACCGCGCACCAGCGCGGCGCTTGCGTGATCCGCCGGGCCGGCCAGGTGCGGTCGGGCAGGTCGACGGAGATCTGCTCGTGGAAGGGGCGGTACTTGTGCACCGGCATCCCGGAAGGCTTCTGCGTGTTCTTCATGGTCGCTTCTTCGTGTCGTCGGAGGATGGGGAAACCCCGGGGCCATGACGAGGCTCCGCGACGAGGAAGGCCCTTAGATCGAGGCCTCGTCGCGGCGGCTAAGAAGAAGGAGCCCGCCGAAGCGCATGACCCCAGCGTACACCCGGGCGCCCGGTGAGGTCACGTCAGAACCCGAGCCGACCCAGTTGCTTCGGATCGCGCTGCCACTCCTTGGCGACCTTGACGTGCAGCGACAGGTAGACGCGCGCGCCGATCAGGGCTTCGATCTGGCCCCGGGCAGCGGCTCCCACGTCTCGCAGGCGCGCCCCCTTGCGCCCGATGATGATCGCCTTCTGAGAGTCGCGCTCGACGACGACGTCGGCGTAGACATCGGTCAGATCCGAGTCCTCGCGCTCGGCGATCTCCTGCACGACCACCGCGATCGAATGCGGCAGTTCGTCGCGCACCCCCTCCAGCGAGCACTCCCGGATGATCTCGGCGACGCGGTCCTCGATCGCCTCATCGGTGACGACGCCCTCGGGGTACAGGGCCGGCCCCGGCGGCAGAAGCGCGAGGAGCTCGTCCGACAGCACGTCGAGCTGCCGGCCGGTGGACGCCGAGAGCGGGATCACGGCGTCCCAGTCCTCCCGCAGCCCGTCGACCTCGAGAAGCCGATCGGTGATCTGCGCACGCTCGGCGGCATCGGTCTTGGTGACGATGGCCACCTTCCGCGCCCTCGGATAGCCGTCGAGCGACTCGGCGATGCGCCGGTCACCGGGGCCGACCTTCTCGGTGGCGGGAACGCAGAACCCGATCACGTCGACATCGCCGAGCACCTGCTCCACCAGGTCGTTGAGCCGCTCGCCCAGGAGCGTGCGCGGCCGATGGATGCCGGGGGTGTCGACGATCACGAGCTGCCCGCCCGGACGATTGAGGATCCCGCGGATCGCGCGCCGGGTCGTCTGCGGCTTGTCGCTCGTGATCGCGACCTTCTCTCCGACGAGGGCGTTGGTGAGCGTCGACTTGCCGACGTTCGGTCGCCCGACGAAGGTGACGAATCCGGATCGTGTCGTTTCGGTCATGCGCCATCGCCTCTTCGGATGATCCGGATCTCGCCGGTGGATGTCTGAGGAACGGGGATCTCACCCGTGCGGGGTTCGGTCTTGTCGGACCGCGGCTTGTCCGACCGGGCGACGAAGACCGATGAGATGCCGCGCCCCCGTCCGCGCGAGGCACCGCCGGTGATCACGAGACCGCCGACCTCCACCGTCGAACCCGGTTGCGGCACGCGTCCGAGCGCCTTGCCCAGGAGGCCGCCGATCGAATCGACGTCCTCGTCCTCGAGCTCGAGATCGAACAGCTCGCCGACCTCGTCCAGCCCGAGACGGGCGCTCACGCGGAATCGACCGTGCTCGAGCGGCGTGATCTCATCCGCTCGGGGGTCGTACTCGTCCGAGATGTCGCCGACCAGCTCCTCGATGATGTCCTCGAGGGTCACGAGCCCCGACACACCGCCGTACTCATCGACGACCATGCACACGTGCACACTGTCGCGCTTCATCTGCTGCAGGAGCGTCTCGGCCTTCATCGACTCCGGCACGAACACGGCGCGGCGGGCGATGCGCGCCACCGGGGTGTCGCGCCAGCCGGTCTCGTCGCGGAAGCCGAACTGCACGAGGTCCTTCAGGTACAGCACCCCCACGACGTCGTCGGCGTCGTCGTCCATGAGCGGAATGCGCGACACGCCGCGGTCGAGGAAGATCGCCATCGCGTCGCGCGTGGTCGCGTCGGCGTCGACGGTCACCATGTCGGTGCGCGGCACCATGAGTTCGCGCACGTATCGGTCGGTGAAGTCGAAGACGGAGTGGATGAGCTCGCGATCGTCTTCTTCGATGAGGTCGCGCGAGGCCGCCTCGTCCACCATGCTGAGCAGCTGCTCTTCGGAGGCGAACGACGCACCGCGGGCCACACCGGGGGTCACCCGGTTGCCGAGGAGCACGAGACCGTGCGCGAGGGGACCGAGCATGATCCGCACGCCGCGCACGATCGGCGCTGCCCCGCGCAGGAGGCCCCGGGCGTGCTGCCGGCCGAAGTTCCTGGGGCTCGCACCGACCACGACGAAGGAGATGCCCGACATGAGCACGGCCGCCGCGAGCGTCGCCCAGAAGAGGTTCTCGAACAGGAGGGTGAACGAGACGGTCACCAGCACCGCCGCGGTCGTGTCCACGACGACGCGGATGAAGGCGACGGCGGTGGAATGCGCGTCCGGGTCGGCTGCGATGCGCCGGAGCGCGACGGTGCTGCGACCGTCTTCGCCGAGCTCCTCGAGGTCGGTGCGGGAGGTGACGCTCAGGGCGGCGTCGACGGCGGCCATGAGCCCGCCGAACGCCAGCAGCAGAACCGCCGCGATGAGAAGGAGTGCCTCGGTCATGCGCGGCGGCGACGCTCGGCCGCCTGGAACGACGCGATGAGGTCGCGCTGCAGGCCGAACATCTCCCGCTCCTCGTCGGGCTCGGCGTGATCGAACCCCAGCAGGTGCAGCAGGCCGTGCGTGGTCAGCATGACGATCTCGTCCATCGTCGAGTGCTTCGCGGCGATCGCCTGCGTCTCGGCGACCTGGGGGCACAGCACGATGTCGCCCAGGAGCCCCGCCGGTGTGGGTGCGTCTTCGGTGCCCGGGCGCAGCTCGTCCATCGGGAAGCTCAGCACGTCCGTCGGTCCGGGCTCATCCATCCACTGCACATGCAGCGCCTCCATCGCCCCCTCGTCCACGAGGAGGATCGCCAGATCCGCGTCGGGACTGACCCGGAGCTCGGCGAGGTCGTGCTCCATGAGACGCAGCAGAACGGTCTCGTCGATCGCGACGCCCGATTCGTTCGTGATCTCGATGGTCATGAGCGTCCTCGTTTCGGAAGGTGGTCGCGCGGCCTGCTGGGCCGGTCCGCGGCGCGGCGCTCCGCCCGGTTGGCGAACTCGGTGGCCTCGTCGCGCTCGCGCCGCGCGGCGAGCCGCCTCTCGTCGTACTCGCTGTACGCGTCGACGATGCGCCCGACCAAGGTGTGGCGCACGACGTCCTCGCTGGTGAGGTGGGAGAAGTGGATGTCGTCCACGTCACCGAGGACGCGCGTGACCAGCCGCAGACCCGAGGCGCCCTGGGGCAGGTCGACCTGCGTGATGTCGCCGGTCACGACCATGCGGGTGCCGAAGCCGAGACGCGTGAGGAACATCTTCATCTGCTCGGGCGTGGTGTTCTGCGCCTCGTCGAGCACCACGAAGGAGTCGTTGAGCGTCCGTCCGCGCATGTACGCCAGCGGCGCCACCTCGATGGTGCCGGTCGCCATGAGCTTCGGCACGATCTCGGGATCCATCATCTCGTTCAGGGCGTCGTACAGCGGGCGCAGATACGGATCGATCTTGTCCGTCAGGGTGCCGGGGAGGAACCCCAGTCGCTCCCCCGCCTCGACCGCGGGCCGCGTGAGGATGATGCGGCTGACCTCCTTGCGGTGAAGCGCCTGCACGGCCTTCGCCATCGCCAGGTAGGTCTTGCCGGTTCCGGCCGGGCCGATGCCGAAGACGATCGTGTTCTCGTCGATGGCGTCGACATAGGCCTTCTGCCCGAGGGTCTTCGGGCGGATCACCTTCCCCCGCGACGACAGGATCTGCTCGCCGAGCACCTCGGACGGTCGCATGCCGCCGTCGGCGCGAAGGATGCGGCTGCTCGAGGACACGTCGGTCGGTGCCATGTCGTGGCCGGCTCTGGTCATGGCGAGGAGCTCGTCGACGAGCGTGCGCGCCGACGCGACGGCGCCGGCTCCGCCCGTGAGCGTGATCTCGTTGCCGCGCACGTGCACATCCACCTCCGGGTGCTCGCGCTCGACGACTCGCAGCAGACGGTCCTGCGGGCCGAGAAGCTGCACCATCGCGACGCCGTCCGCGTAGACGCGGTCGACGGTGGGTTCCTGATCAGGCACCGAGGGTCTTCTCCTCCAACTGTCCGGCGAGCACATGGGCGTGCACGTGGAAGACGGTCTGCCCGGCGGCAGCGCCGGTGTTGAACACGAGACGGAACTGGCCGTCCGCGTGCTCGTCGGCGACCGTGCGCGCCAGTCCGACCACCTCGGCGAGCAGTGCGGGGTCGCCTTCGGCCAGCTCGACGACATCGCGGTACCGCTCGGTCTTCGGGATCACGAGCAGGTGAACCGGCGCCTGCGGTGCGATGTCGCGGATCGCGAAGGCGTTGTCGGTCTGGGCGATGATCTCCGCGGGGATCTCGCCACGCAGGATGCGGGTGAAAACAGACGATTCCGTCATACCGCGAGTCTATCGGCGCCCGCCGCCGCCGCGGCGTGAGGTCCGGTCACCAGCGGTGCAGCGCCGCACTGGCCAGCGCGAGCGCCGCGGGTCCGGCGGTGGAGGTGCGCAGCACATTCTCCCCGAGTCGCACCGGCCGCGCTCCGGCCGAGCCCAGCCGATCGACCTCCTCGGGCGTCAGCCCGCCCTCCGGTCCGACGATCACGAGCACGTCGGTGGTGTCCTGCGGATCGAGGAAGACAGCGGTGAGCGGGTCGGCGGCGTCGGGGACGAGCACGAGCAGTCGCGCGTGCTCCGCGCGCGCGGCGAGGTCGGCGGTCGACACCGGGGCGGTCACCTCGGGGATCCAGGCGCGATGCGCCTGCTTGGCCGCTTCCCGCACGATCGAGGACCATCGCGCACGGCCCTTCTCGATCTTCGCGCCCTGCCAGCGGGAGACGCTGCGTGAGGCCTGCCACGGGATGATCGCATCCGCACCGATCTCGGTGGCGGCCTGCACGGCGAGCTCGTCCCTGTCGCCCTTCGCGAGAGCCTGCACCAGCACGAGTCGAGGAGCGGCCGCGGGCACCGTCCGCCGGTGCGTGATGACGACGGCGACCCGCTGCGGCGAGGCCGCGGCGACCTCACCCGACAGCCATGCGCCGCGGCCGTCGCCGACGGTCACGGCCTCACCGACGCGCACCCGACGCACGACGGCGGCGTGATGCGCCTCGCGCCCCGTGAGCACGACCTCGTCACCGTCGAGCGCGGTGTCCCCGTCGACGACGAAGTGCAGCGGCATCGGTCAGCCGTTCCGGAGGCGGTCCCGCAGCCTCGCGAACAGGCCCTGGTGGAATTCCGCGAGCTTGGGCGCGGGCGCTTTCGTCCGCTTGGCGAAGTCCTCGATGAGCGCCCGCTCCTTGTGGTCCAGGCGGGTCGGGGTCACGACGTGCACTCCGACGCGGAGGTCGCCCCGCTGGCTGCCGCGCAACGGGGTGATGCCCCGCCCCTTGATGGTCAGGACATCGCCCGCCTGCACACCCGGCCGGATCTCCAGGTCGACCGTGCCGTCGAGTGACTCGATGGTCGTCGTCGTGCCGAGGACGGCATCGGGCATGGACACCTCCAACGTCGCCAGCAGGTCATCCCCCTCGCGGCTGAAGGTCTCGTGGTCCTTCACCGACACCTCGATGTAGAGGTCGCCGTTGGGGCCACCGGCCTGTCCCACCTCTCCCGAGCCGGGGAGCTGCAGCCGCAGGCCGGTCTCCACGCCCGCGGGGATGTCGAGGGACACGGTGCGACGTGCCCGAACCCGCCCCTGCCCCTGGCAGGTCGCGCACGGGTAGGGGATGGTCGTTCCGTAACCCTGGCACACCCGGCAGGGCGCGTTCGTCACGACATTGCCGAGCAGGCTCCGCACCTGCTGCTGGACGTGGCCCGAGCCGTGGCAGATGTCGCACGTGACCGGCTGCGTGTTCGGCTGGCAGCAGGAGCCGTCGCAGGTCTCGCACAGCACCGCTGTGTCGACCTCGATGTCGCGGTGGACGCCGAACACGACGTCGCCGAGATCGAGCGTGACGCGCACGAGCGCATCCTGTCCCCGCTCACGGCGGGAGCGGGGACGCGGACCCCGCGAGCCGCCGCCCCCGGCGGCACCGAAGAAGGTCTCGAAGATGTCGCCGAAGGAGCCGAATCCGGCGGCGCCACCACCGCCGAACGGCGAGTCGCCGCCCATGTCGTAGCGTGCTCGCTGATCGGGATCGCTCAGCACGTCGTACGCGTGCGTCACCGACTTGAACCGCTCGGCGGCGTCATCCCCTGGGTTCACGTCGGGGTGCAGCTCCCGCGCCAATCGCCGGTAGGCCTTCTTGATCTCGTCGGGGCTCGCGTCTCGCGAGACACCCAGCACTTCGTAGTGGTCAGCCACGTTCGCCTTCCCACCCGTGTCGCCACGGGATCGTCTGTGTTCGAGCGCCTCAGCGGGCGCCTTCGTCTTCTTCGAGCAGCCGCGACAGGTAGCGCGCCACCGCGCGCACCGATGCGAGGTTGCTCGGATAGTCCATGCGAGTCGGCCCGAGCACGCCGACACGCGCCCGGGCACCGGACGCGTCGTACTCGCCCGCGACGACCGACGCCTCCGCGAGACCGAAGGGCTCGTTCTCGCGTCCGATGCTCGCGGCGAGACCGTGCTCGTCGGCCACCATCTCCCCCATGAGGCGCATGAGCGTCACCTGCTCCTCGATCGCCTCGAGCAGCGGATAGATGCTTCCGCGGAAATCCGACTCGCGCCGTGCGAGATTGGCCGTTCCCGCCATCACGAGTCTGTCCTGCCGGAATTCGTCGAGTTCCTCCGCGACGATCATCGCGATCACGTCGATCACAGCGTCATCGGGCGAGCGGTGGTCGCCTCCAGCCGAAGCAAGGCGTTCGGCGATCGCGTGTGCACCGTCCCGGATGGGGCGGCCGACGATGAGATCGGCGATCGCCGCCCGTAGGCGCACGATCTCGTCCTCGGCGGGATCGCGCGGGAGGAAGACGAGCCGCTGCGACACGCGGCCGGTGTCGGTGACGATCACAACGAGCATGCGCCCCGCATCCAGCCCGACCAGCTCGATGTGGGACACATGCGCCTGGGCGAAGGAGGGATACTGCACGATGGCGACCTGGCCGGTCAGCTGGGTCAGCGCCCGGACCGTGCGCACCATGAGGTCGTCGAGATCTCCCGGCGCTTCGAGGAAGGCGGCGATGGCCGTCCGCTGCGCGGGCGAGAGCGGACGAACCTCGGCGAGGTGGTCGACGAAGACGCGATACCCCTTGTCGGTGGGTATCCGTCCGGACGAGGTGTGCGGTGCGGCGATGAGGTCCTCGTCCTCGAGCATCGCCATGTCGTTGCGGATCGTGGCCGCCGACACCCCGAAGGCGTGGCGCTCCACGATGGACTTGCTGCCGACCGGCTCGCGCGTCTCGACGTAGTCCTGCACGATCGCGCGGAGGACTTCCAGTCCGCGTGCGCTGACCATGGATCCTCCCGCATACGTGTCCGGCGTGCACTGGCACTCGTCTCGAGTGAGTGCCAATTCTATCGCGCCGACCGCCGGAGCGCGCGTCGGGCCCGCCCGTCAGTCCGTGAGGGCGCGCACGACGGCGTCGGCGAGCAGCCGGCCGCGAAGGGTGAGCACGATCGTGCCGCCGATCGCGCTGGCCCCATCGATCAGGCCGTCGGCGATGAGCCCCGGCACCGCGCCGCGTCGGTCGCGGGGCACGAGCGCGATCGGGAGCCCCTCGCGGATACGCGAACGCAGCAGCACGGTCTCGAGGTCCCGCGAGGAACGGTCCGGTCGCTCGCGCCCGGCCGCGGGAGACGAACCCTCGCTCAGCCGCGCGGCGTATGCGGCGGGGTGCTTGACGTTCCACCAGCGGAGGCCGCCGATGTGGCTGTGCGCGCCGGGCCCGAACCCCCACCAGTCCGTACCCCGCCAATAGGCGAGGTTGTGCTTCGACCGGTCGGATTCCCGCCGTGCCCAGTTGGAGACTTCATACCACTCCAGGCCCGCCGCGGCGAAGGCCGTCTCGGCGGCCTCGTACATGTCCGCCTGCAGGTCGTCGTCGGGTGCCGGCACCTCGCCGCGCCGGATCTGGCGCGCGAGCTTGGTGCCGTCCTCGATGATCAGGGCGTAGGCGGAGATGTGGTCCGGCTCCAGGGCGACCGCAGCGTCGACCGAGCGCGACCAATCCGAGAGGCTCTCCCCCGGCGCGCCGTAGATCAGGTCGATGCTCACCCCCAAACCCGCGGCGCGCGCGGCAGCCACGGCCTGGCCGACGTTCTCCGGTCGGTGCGTGCGATCGAGAGCGGCGAGCACGTGCGGGACCGCAGACTGCATGCCGATCGACATGCGGGTGACGCCGGCGTCGGCGAGCTCGTCGACGACGGCGGGGGTGACCGTGTCGGGATTGGCCTCCACGGTCACCTCCGCGCCGTTCGCGATCCCGAAGGTGTCTCGGATCCCCTCGAGCATGCGAGCGAGGTCGCCGGCAGGCAGGAGGGTCGGGGTCCCGCCGCCGAAGAACACCGTCGACGCCTCCCGCAACGGCCCGCGATGGGCCAGAACCCGTCCTGCGAGCCGCACCTCGTCCAAGAGCGTGTCGGCGTACGCGTCCTGCCGCGCACCGCGCAGCTCCCCGGCCGTATAGGTGTTGAAATCGCAGTATCCGCAGCGCACGCGACAGAACGGCACGTGCAGATACGCGCCGAAGGCGGCCGCGCCGCCGAGGACGAGATCATCGGGCAGCATCCCGTCCGCGGGAGCGGGATCACCGAGAGGCAGCGCAGCGCCCATCAGCGCGCTCGATCCGCACTCACGCGGGCGTCGTGTAGAGCGGCGAGATCGCCCGCAGATAGCGCGTGAAGAGTTCGCGACGCCGGCGGCGCGTCAGAGCGGGGATCAGTCGGTACAGCGTCGCGCGCGGCACATCGAAGGCGCGAACGGTGAACCAGACTTCGTCGTTGTCGTGCCATTCGATCATGAAGGATTCCTCGCCGCTGACGACCGAGCCGCCCACCGTGCCGAGGGCGAAGCCGATCCGTCGCGGCTCCTCCACCGCGAAGATCACCCGGAGTTCCGCGTCGACGCTCATGCCCGCGACTCGGCCGGCGAGCCGGATGGAGGTGCCCGCACCGACGAACGGGGTGCCGTCGGTGTCGAACCGCTGATCCGCCTCGGTGCGGCTGGGTGCGATCGGTGCGCCCTCGGCATCGAAGCTCACGCCCGAGTACATCGGCCCGGGCGCGGGGCGCACATCGCTGAGGGTGAGTCCCGACCCGCGCTGCGCCGTCCATGACAGCAGCGATTCGCCCGCGCTGCGGAAGCGCGACTCCCCCGATCCGATCCGCCACGCCTGCTCGGCGGGGATGCTCCGCTCCGGCGGGAAGTGCATGAGGTCAGGCGCCTGCGTCGCCCCGACGGCTGCGTAGTCGACCGTGTCGTCCTTGAAGGTTCCGCGGCGCATATGTCGAGCCTACCGATCCGCTCCCGAGCATCCGGTGAGTGCCGGAAGCTCCTACTTCTTCGTCTCGACGTCACCGGACAGCGCGGCGATGAACGCCTCCTGGGGCACTTCGACGCGACCGACCATCTTCATGCGCTTCTTGCCCTCCTTCTGCTTCTCCAGCAGCTTGCGCTTGCGGGAGATGTCGCCGCCGTAGCACTTGGCCAGCACGTCCTTGCGAATGGCACGGATGTTCTCACGGGCGATGATCCGCGCGCCGATGGCCGCCTGGATCGGCACCTCGAACTGCTGGCGGGGAATCAGCTTGCGCAGCCGCTCGGTCATCATCGTGCCGTAGCCGTACGCCTTCTCCCGATGCACGATCGAGCTGAACGCATCGACCTTCTCGCCCTGCAGGAGGATGTCGACCTTCACCAGGTCGGCGGTCTGCGAACCGGCCGGCTCGTAGTCGAGACTCGCGTATCCCTGTGTCTTCGACTTCAGCTGATCGAAGAAGTCGAAGACGATCTCCCCCAGCGGCATGTTGTAGCGCAGCTCCACGCGATCCTCACTGAGGTAGTCCATGCCGAGCAGCGAGCCGCGCCTGGCCTGGCAGAGCTCCATCACGGTTCCCACGTAGTCCTTGGGAAGCAGGATCCCGACCTTGACGACCGGCTCCGAGACCTCTGCGACACGCCCGTCGGGATACTCGCTCGGATTCGTGACGGTGACCGTCTCACCCGTGTCGGTCATCACGTCGTACGTCACCGAGGGTGCCGTGGTGATGAGATCGAGTCCGAACTCGCGCGTGAGCCGCTCGGTGATGATCTCCAGATGCAGCAGTCCGAGAAACCCGCAGCGGAAGCCGAATCCGAGGGCCACCGAGGTCTCCGGCTCGTACTGCAGAGACGCATCCGAGAGCTTCAGCTTGTCGAGCGCTTCGCGCAGATCCGCGTAGTCGCTCCCGTCGATCGGGTAGATGCCGGAGAAGACCATCGGCTTCGGATCGGTGTACCCCGGGAGGGCGTCGGCCGCGGGCTTGCGCTGATCGGTGATGGTGTCGCCGACCTTGGACTGCCGCACATCCTTCACACCGGTGATGAGGTAGCCCACCTCCCCCACTCCGAGGCCCTGCGTGGGGATCGGTTCGGGGCTGGAAACCCCGATCTCCAGGAGGTCGTGGGTCGCACGCGTCGACATCATCTGGATGCGCTGGCGGGGCTGGAGCTTGCCGTCGACCATGCGCACGTAGGTGACCACACCGCGGTAGGAGTCGTAGACGGAGTCGAAGATCATGGCTCGGGCCGGGGCGTCCGCGTCTCCCACGGGAGCAGGGATCTTCTCAACCAGACGGTCCAGAAGCGCCTCGACCCCGACACCGGTCTTCCCGCTCACACGCAGCACGTCGTCGGGGTCGCCGCCGATGAGACCCGCCAGTTCAGCGGCGAACTTGTCGGGATCCGCTGCCGGCAGATCGATCTTGTTCAGGACCGGAATGATCTGCAGGTCGTTCTCGAGCGCCAGGTAGAGATTCGCGAGCGTCTGGGCTTCGATGCCCTGTGCCGCGTCGACGAGCAGGATGGCACCTTCGCACGCCGCGAGCGAGCGCGAGACCTCGTAGGTGAAGTCGACGTGGCCGGGGGTGTCGATCATGTTGAGGGCGAAGGCCTGCTCCATACCGTCGTCGCCCGTGACGGCCCACGGCATCCGCACGGCCTGCGACTTGATCGTGATGCCGCGCTCGCGCTCGATGTCCATGCGATCCAGGTACTGCGCGCGCATGTCACGATCAGCGACCACCCCGGTGATCTGGAGCATCCGGTCGGCGAGCGTCGACTTGCCGTGGTCGATGTGGGCGATGATGCAGAAATTCCGGATCGACTCCGGTGGAGTCGCGGAAGGCTGCAGGGGCTCGAGTGCGCGCGGTGACATGTCCCGTCGATTCTACGGGGGTCGCCGGCGCGGCCGCGCGCTGAGCCGACACCGCTCCGCCCCTCGGATTTAACGCAACGTTAACGCATCCCTATCGCAATGAACCCCGAAGTCGCAGAGAGTTGACCAGGCCGCCCGCGATCGCGTCGGCGCCGGAGAATCTCGAGAAGGAGTCCTCTGTCGTGACTGAACCGACACCCCCGACATCGTCCGCATCACGCGCGCGATCGGCCGCCGCGGCACTGACCGTGGGCGCACTCGCCGCCACCGGCATCGCGTTCCCCGTTGCGGCGACCGCGGCCGTGTCCACGGACGCCCCTGTGGTCATCAACGAGGTCTACGGGGGCGGAGGCAACAGCGGCGCCGCTTTCAACCGTGACTTCGTAGAGCTGTACAACCCGGGCTCCGCAACCGTCGACCTCGCGGGA
Source organism: Microbacterium sp. MTN4-26 (assembly GCF_042846595.1). NCBI lineage: Bacteria > Bacillati > Actinomycetota > Actinomycetes > Micrococcales > Microbacteriaceae > Microbacterium > Microbacterium sp. MTN4-26. The sequence goes on along the minus strand of NZ_BTGO01000001.1, from coordinate 173,590 downwards.
TGGAGCGTTCAGTACGCGCCCTCCAGTGGCAGCGGATGGCAGGCGACGCCGTTGTCCGGATCGATCGCCGCGGGCGGCTCCCTACTGGTCGGCCAAGCGTTCGGGACCAACACGTCGCTTCCCGGATACACCGCCGACATCGACGGGTCGATCGCGATGAGCGGTTCGAACGGCACCGTCGCCCTCGTCGACTCCGCCACTCTGCTGCCGACGGCGGACGTCGCCTCGCAGGACAGCGTCGTCGATCTTGTCGGCTACGGCTCGGCGTCCATCTTCGCCGGCGCCGGCGCGGCGCCCGGAACCACGAACGCCACGAGTGTCTCACGCGACGCCGACCACACCCACACGGCCGACAATGCGGCGGATTTCACCGCCGGTGCGCCCACGCCCGTGGGGTCGACCTCGGACGAACCCGGTGACCCGTCGCCGACCCCGACCCCGCCCGCAGACCCGGTCGCGATCTCCGAGATCCAGGGGACCGCCGATGCGTCCCCTCTCGTCGGCCAGACCGTCACCACGACCGGAATCGTCACCGCGCACTACCCCAGCGGCGGCCTGAACGGATACGTGCTGCAGGCCCCCGGCACCGGCGGCGACATCGATCTGGCCATCCACGACGCCTCGGACGCCATCTTCGTCTACTCGTCGGCCACCGTCGGCGACGTGGCCCTGGGGGAAACGGTCGAGGTCACCGGTCAGGTCAGTGAGTACTACGGCCTCACGCAGCTCTCGGTACCCGCCGGCGGGGCGACGATCGTCGCCGATGCCGAGCCCGTCGCTCCCGTCGAGCTCGAGTGGCCGGCCGGCGACGCCGAGCGCGAGAGCCTCGAATCGATGCTGCTCGCCCCGCAGGGCACCTACACGGTGAGCAACACGTACGGAACCAATCAGTACGGCGAGGTCGGGCTCGCGTTCGGTGACGAGCCGCTGCGCCAGCCGACCGATGTCGCCGCACCCGGGTCCACCGAGGCTGCCGCCGTGGTGGCGGACAACGCCGCACGCGGTGTCGTGCTCGACGACGGCGCCTCGACGAACTTCACGTCGTCGGCGAACTCGTCCCTCACGCCCCCGTACGTCTCGCTCACCGAGCCGGTCGTCGTCGGCGGGACCGCCACGTTCGACGAGCCGGTCGTGCTGAGCTTCGGCTTCGACCTGTGGCGCTTCATGCCGACCGCACCTGTCGCCGGCGATGGAACCGGTGAGGACGGCGTCACCTTCTCCAACCCGCGCACGTCGGCTCCCGAGGCCGTCGGCGGCGACGTCTCGGTGGCCTCGTTCAACGTGCTGAACTACTTCACCACGCTCGGCGAGGACATTGCCGGGTGCGAAGCCTACGAAGACCGCGACGGCGACGGCAACAACGTCCGCACCGGCTGCGACGTCCGCGGCGCATGGGATGCTGCCGACCTCGAGCGACAGCAGGACAAGATCGTCGCGGCCATCAACGCCCTCGACGCCAGCGTCGTCGGGCTCATGGAGATCGAGAACTCCGCACGCCTCGGCGAGACGGCCGACGAAGCGACCGCGACTCTCGTGGACGCGCTGAACGACGCCGCCGGCAGCGACATCTGGGCATACGTGCCGTCATCGGATGACCTTCCCGAGGCCTCCGAGCAGGACGTGATCACGAACGCCATCATCTACCGTCCGGCAGAGGTCGTCACCGAGGGCGCATCGCTCGCGCTCGGCGACCAGTCGGCGTCGGACCAGGCGTTCGGGAACGCGCGAGAGCCGATCGGTCAGGTCTTCGCGCCGACCGATGGCGGCGAGGAGTTCCTCTTCGTCGTCAATCACTTCAAGTCGAAGGGCTCAGCGGGCCCCTGGCCCGGTGACGCCGACGCCGGCGACGGCCAGGGCAGCAGCAACGAGTCGCGCGTGCGCCAGGCGACGGCCCTGGCGGAATGGGTCGAGGAGGCCCGAGGCGACACCGAGAGCGTCATCCTCGCCGGCGACTTCAACTCCTACGGCCAGGAGGATCCGATGCAGGTGCTCTACGGAGCCGGATACGTCGACGCGGAGACCGCACTCGACATCGACACGTCGTCGTACTCGTTCTCCGGGCTCTCGGGCTCGCTCGATCACATCCTGATGAACGAGCACGCGCTCGCCCGTGCGACCGGCGGTGACATCTGGAACATCAACTCGGGTGAGTCCGTCGCCCTCGAGTACAGCCGCTACAACAACCACGGCACGCTGTTCTACGCCGACGACGTGTACCGGTCCTCGGACCACGACCCGGTGCTGGTCGGTCTGACCGCGGAGGCGGCGACCGACGTCACGGAGGTCGACGTGCTGACGATCAACGACTTCCACGGCCGGCTGGAGGGCGACTCCTACGGGGTTGCGGGCGCTGCCGTGATCGCCGGGGCCGTCGACGCGTTCGAAGCGGAGAACCCGAACACGCTGCTCGTCTCGGCCGGTGACAACATCGGCGCGTCGACGTTCACCTCCTTCATCCAGGACGACCTGCCCTCGATCGACGCCCTGGTGGCCGCCGGGCTGGACCTGGGCGCGGTCGGGAACCACGAATTCGACAAGGGCTTCGAGTTCCTGACCGATGTCGCAACGCCGCGCTACGGCGCGGGCGATGCGGCTGAGGGCGCGCGTTACAGCCTGGGTGCGAACGTGTACGCGAGGGGGACCGAGGACCCGGTCCTCGAGGAGTACGACATCGAGGACATCGACGGGGTGCGCATCGCCTTCATCGGAACGGTCACACCGGACACCGCGGTCATGGTCTCGCCGGACGGCATAGCCGACATCGAGTTCGGCGACCAGCTGGAGGCCGCGAACCGCGTCGCCGCAGAGATCACGGCCGGCGATCTCGCCGACGTCATCGTGCTCCTCACGCATGACGGCGCCGCGACGGACTCGTGCGAAGCCCTGACGTCGGAGGACACCGACTACGCGGAGCTGGTCGCCGGCGCGTCCGACGACATCGACGCCATCGCGTCCGGCCACACGCACCAGGAATACGCCTGCATGCTGCCCACCCCCGGCGGCGGTGAGCGGCCGGTGATCCAGGCGCTCGAGTACGGCAAGGCCCTCGGGCTGCTCGAGATCTCGGTCGACACCGAGACCAAGGAGCTCGTCTCGATCGACGGCTCGGTCGTTCCGCTGACGGACGGGGAGACCCCCCTCTACCCGGCGGATCCCGAGGTCGCCGAGATCGTCGCGGACGCCGTCGAGGTCGCTGAGGTGGAGGGTTCGGTGGAGGTCGGATCGATCACCGGGGACATCCTGCGCGGCGGCACTCCGCCCGGAGACGACCGCGGCGTCGAATCGGCGATGGGCAACACTCTCGCCGACATGTACCTGTGGGCCACCTCGAACGAGGACTACACCGGCACTTCGGCCGACATCGGGATGATCAACCCCGGCGGGCTCCGCGCCGACCTTCTCTACGGCGAGGACGGCACGGTCACCTACCGTGACATCGCCAACGTGCAGCCGTTCGCGAACACGATCGTGACGGTCGAGGTCACGGGAGCGCAGCTGGAGCAGATCCTCGAGGAGCAGTGGCAGCCGGAGGGCGCCTCCCGCCCCAAGCTGCACATAGGCATCTCGGAGGGCTTCTCGTACGAGTACGACCCGGATGCAGCGCCGGGATCGCACATCGTCTCGATGACGCTCGCTGGTGCACCCGTCGGCGAAGACGACACCGTCGTGATCGCGACGAACTCGTTCCTCGCGGCCGGCGGCGACAACTTCACCACGTTCACCGAGGGAGCCGACATCACCGACACCGGTCAGGTAGACCTGGCCGCCTCGGTGGCGTACTTCGCGACCTTCACACCCGTCGACCCGGCTCCGCTGGGCCGTGCTGTCGTCGCCGATGAGACAACGCCGACTCCGTCTCCGTCTCCGTCGGACGGATCCGATGCCGACGAGGAATGGGTCGAGTGGACCATCGGCTCGGGCACGGTGGAGCAGGGCGGGACGCTGACCGTGGAGCTGTCAGGGCTCACGCCCGGTCAGACGGTGTCCGCGACCCTCTACAGCGACCCGATCGTGGTCGACGCGATCCCGGCCGCGAACGCTCAGGGCGAGATCACCTTCATCGTCGGCATCCCCGCCGACTTCGACACCGGGGCGCACACCCTCGTGCTGGAGTCCGAGGGATACGAGTCCGTGGAGATCCCGGTCACCGTGGTCGCCGCCGGATCGCTCGCCGCCACGGGCGCGGAGGTGCCGTGGGGTCTGGCGCTGATCGCGGCCTTCCTCGTCGTGATCGGGGGCACCATCGCCGTCACGCGACGTCGCACCACGACGGCGTAGCACCAGGACGCCGCCGCCATGAAGGCCCCGGTCCCGATGAGGGCCGGGGCCTTCCCGCGTCCGCCCGCATAGGCTGGAGCCATGGCGGTGGAGGTCGTGCTGGTCCACGGCATCCGCACGTCCGCAACCATGTGGCGGTCGCAGGTCGCACACCTCGAACAGCGCGGCAACGCCGTCACCGCGGTCGACCTCCCCGGTCACGGATCCCGGATGGACGAGGCGTTCACGCTGGAGGGCGCATTCGCGACCATCGACGCCGCGGTCCGCGACGCCGCGGAACGCGGCCCCGTTCTCCTCGTCGGCCACTCGATGGGCGGACTGCTCTCGATCGAGTACGTCGGCGCCGAAGATCCGCCACCCGTCGCCGGCTTCATCGCCGCCGCATGCACCGCGATTCCCCGAGGGGTGGGCCTCGCGACATACCGCATGCTCGCCCGCGGCTTCGATGCCCTCCCCGACCGCGGCATGTGGCTGACCGATCGCGTGCTGAACGCCACCCTTCCGGACGAGACCCGGTACGACTTCGGTGCCGGCGGCTACGCCCTCGCCGCGCAGGATGTCGCACTGCGCACGCTGTCCGTGCTCGATCTGCTCGCAGCGCTCGAGCGCATCGAGGTGCCGATGTGGTTCATCAACGGACAGTACGATCAGCTCCGGGCGAACGAGCGGCTCTTCACCCGCATCGCCTCCCATGCCGAACTGATCGTCGTCCCGCGGACGACGCATCTGGTCACGGCGATGCGACCTCGAGTCTTCAATGCGCTGCTCGACCTGGCTCTCGCGACGCTCGAGAATCCGGATGCGGGCGGATCGTCGCGAACCTGGTAGGATCGGCTTTTGGCTTGCGTGTGGGTTTCCCACCCTCACGACCGCCGTGCGGCATCCCTCTCCTGCCACTCGGCAATCCACCGATCACTCCGAACGAAAGATACGTCGAACGTGGCGAACATCAAGTCGCAGATCAAGCGCAACAAGACCAACGAGAAGGCGCGCGAGCGCAACAAGGCCGTCAAGAGCGAGCTGAGGACCGCGGTGCGCCGCACCCGCGACGCCGTCGCGTCGGGCGACAAGGCCGCGGCCGAGAAGGCGCTCGGCACGGCGACCAAGAAGCTCGACAAGGCCGTGAGCAAGGGCGTCATCCACCGGAACCAGGCGGCGAACCGCAAGTCGTCCATCGCGAAGCAGGTCGCCTCGCTCTGAGCGAACCCGCTGATTGCCGAATGCCCGTCCCGATCCGGGGCGGGCCTTCGGCATGACGGCGACGCGGCGCGCCGGACTCAATCACCGAAGGGCGCCCGGGTGGCGATCACCGTGACCAGTCGTTCAACGGCGAACACGGCGTCACGCGACGCGCCCTTGACCTCGGCATCCGCACGCGCGGCGGCCTGGACGGCGATCTGCAGTGCCGCCTCATCCCACCCTGCGAGGTCTCGGCGCGCCCGGTCGACCTGCCAATCCTTCAGGCCGAGCCTCGCGGCAAGGGCGCTCGAGGACTCGCGGACGCCGTAGACGCGGGCCATCGTGCGCAGCTTGGACGCGATCGCAGCCACCAGCGGGACAGGATCCGCACCCGAGGCGATCGCATGGCGCAGAGAGACCAGCGCCTCACCGTAGCGGCCCGCGATCGCCGTGTCGGCGACGGTGAACGCAGACGTCTCGACGCGGCCGCCGTAGTAGCGCTGCACGGTCTGCTCGGTGATGTCGCCGGAGACATCGGCGAGGAGTTGCTGGCAGGCGGCCGCCAGCTCGGTCACATCGTCCGCGAACGCCGAGGTGAGCGCCCGCAGCGCGGCCGGCTGGATGCGACGCCCCGCAGTGGAGAACTCCCCCGCCGCGAAGTCGTAGCGATCTGCGTCCCGCTTGATCGCCGGGCACGCCACTTCGACACCGCCGCCCTGCCCTGCTCGGATCGCGTCGAGAAGCTTCTTGCCCCGGACGCTCGCGCCGGTGTGGCGCAACGTGACGGTGGCGCCCTCCTGCGGATTCCGAAGATACGAGATCGCCTCCGCCAGGAACGCGTCGGAGCACCTCTCGACGCCGCTGACCCGGACCAGACGCGGCTCCCCGAACAGCGATGGAGACGCCATCGCGAGGAGCGTTCCCGCCTCGTACGCGTCGGCGCGGATGTCGGAGACCTCGAGGCTCGCATCCTCGGCCTTGAGGTAGTCGCGCACGCCGGCGATCGCCCGCTCCGCGCACACGTCCTCCGGGCCGGATACGAGGACGACCGGCGCGGGCTGGGGTGCCCGCCATGACAGCTGCGGAATCGCCGACTTCGGTGCCGCGGACCCTCGTCGGCGTGGAGTCGGGGACATGATCTCAGCCTAGCCGCCGGCACCGACGGCGCCCGCGTGGTCGCGCCACACCCGGAGCACGCCGGCCTCGCGCCATATCGCCACGATCCCGTCGGTGTCGGTGCGTGCGACGACGCCGCCGTTGGACACGACGAGCGCCAGCGCCTCCGCTCGCGGGTGACCGTAGTCGTTCTCGCCCACCGTCACCACGCCCAGTCGTGCCGAGACGGCCTCGTAGAGCGCGGCGCTCTGGTCGGCACTGCCGTGATGGGCGACTTTGACGACCTCGAACGGGGAATCCACCCCGGGTAGAAGCTGTCGCTGCGGCTCCTCCGAAAGGTCGCCGAGGAGCAGGATGGACGGCAACCCGCCGCCCGTGAACGCGACCACGACGCTCGCATCATTGCCGGGGGCGACCCCGGCGTCCTCCCGCGGCCAGAGCACCCGCCAGCGCGCGCTTCCGAGCGTGCCGGCATCGTCTGCGGCGACCTCGAGGACACGGGCACCGCCGTCGCGGAACGAGGTGACGATCGCCGTGTCGTCCGGTCCGTCGACCGGGCCGTGGATCATCACACCGGTGCGCTCGGCCACGACGGCGGCTGCGCCGACGTGGTCATGGTCGAAATGGCTCAGCACGACCAGGTCGAGACGATCGACTCCGACGCGGTCCAGACAGGTCCGCAGCGCCTCCGGATCAGGGCCGGTGTCGATCAGCGCGACACGGTCGTCCGCACGCACGAGGACGGCATCGCCCTGTCCGACGTCGCATGCCAGCATCTGCCACGACGCGGGGAGGGTGGCGGGCCCGAGAACTCCCGCGAGCGCCGCCGTTCCGCCCGCGACTCCGGCGAGCACCGCGACCGCCCCTCGCGCGATCTCGTGAAGGCGACGCCGGGCGGTGCCCCCGGCAGGCAGGGCGACGGCGAGCCCGATCGCGGCCGATACCGCGGTGAGGAGGAGCGCGCCGCCGAGCCCCTCGATCCACGGGAGCTGGTCTCCCGGCAGCGCACTCACCGTCGAGGCGGTCGCGGCGATCCAGGTCGCGGGCACCCAGGCCAGCGCGGCAAGGCCCGAGGCGACGACGGGCAGGATCGGCGCGACCAGACACGCCGCCAGGCCGACAACGGTCACCACGGGTGCCGCGGGCGCCGCGAGCACGTTGGCCGCGACGCCGTAGAGCGCAACGGTGGGGGTGATGAGGATGAGCAGCGGACCGCACGCGAGCTGAGCGGCCAGCGGCACGGCCAGCACGAGCGCGAGGCTCTGCGGCATGATGCGCGCCAGACCCTGCGCGAGCGGCCTGGCGAACAGCAGCAGCGACCCGGTGGCCGCCGCCGACAGACCGAACCCCAGCGATCCGGACAGCCACGGGTCCGCGGCCAGGGCGACGGCCAGCGCCGCCGACAGCACGGCTACGCCTTGCGACGTCCGTCCGAGCAGGAGGGCGAGCATTGCGACAGCAGCCATGCCCGCGGCTCGGACCACGCTCGGCTCGGGCGTGACCAACACGACGAATCCCCCGAGCGCGAGCATGGCGACCACGATGCGCCAGGTCCGTCCGAGACCCGACGCCGCGGCGGCCGCGAAGGCGAGACCGACGACGAGAGCGCAGTTGGAACCCGACACCGCGGTGAGGTGCGACAAGGAAGATTCCTTCATCGCCGCATCCATCTGCTCCGTCACCAGCAGGGTGTCGCCCACGGCCAGTCCGGGCACGAGCGACGCTCCGTCGCTCGGCAATCCATCGACCGCTGCGAGCAGCCCACGCCGCAGATCGCTCGAGATCCGGAGGACTCCGCCGGCAGGTCGCAGCAGCTCGACCACCGTGGCGTGGACCTGTGCGACGGCACGCTCACCGGCCTCGGACACCTGGAAGGAACCCCGCGCTTCGACGACCGCGCCGGCATCCAGAGCGGAGACGTTCTCGATGTCGTCGGGAGCGACCACGATCTGGATGACCGCGGCGACCGCGTGCGCCCCTTCCCCGTCACCGACGGCGCTCGCCACGGCATCGAAGGCGAGGTGCTCCGATCCCCACGGTTCGATCTTGCCGGTCACGGTCGCGGTCATCGACACCAGCGGTCCCTCACGCTCGGCCAGATCGATGACGTGCTCCCGGGGCCCGGTGGCCGACCACACGTTCGCCGCGGCGACGCCCGTGCTGAGCGCGACGAGGCCGATCAGCACGCCGGCCCGGCGCAGCCGCACCGCACGCCGCGAACGCCATGTCATGACGATCGCGCCCGCCATGACCGTCGCGCTGCCGGCCGCGAGCGCGGGAGCCACCGCCGGGTGGACCGTCGCGAGGCCCGCGACCACCCAGGTGAGCGCCGCCGCCGGGGCGAGCGTCCACGCTCTGCCCATCACACGACGATCAGATCGCGCATGCCGGCCAGCAGCTTCTCGCCGATCCCCGGCACTGCGAGAAGGTCGTCGACACTGGTGAACCGACCGTTCTCCTCCCGCCAGGCCACGATCCGGCCACCGAGGGTCGGCCCGATGCCCGGGAGCGTCTCGAGCGCGGCCACGTCGGCGGTGTTGAGATCGATCGGGCCGGCGCCGCCGCTCGCCGGCCCCGGCGCAGGCGCGGGCGCCTCCCCCTTCGCGGGCACGTGAAGCTGCTCGCCGTCGGCGATCGGCCGAGCGAGATTCACGGCGGCGGAATCGGCGTCGCCGGTGAAACCACCGGCGGCTGCCACCGCATCCATCACGCGCGCGCCGTCGGCGAGCACGTACAGGCCGGGACCGGCGACGGCGCCCGACACGTGGACATAGAGATCCGCCTCCGGTGTGCCAGTCGTCGCGAGGTCATCGACGGTCACCGTCTCGACAGGTGCCGTGGCACCGCGTACGAGCCCGATGACCACGGTGACGACCAGTCCCGCCAGCACGAGCAGCACCAGTCCGCCGACGCCCCAGCGCCGAGCTGTCGAGGTGTCCGAGATTCTCGCCACCCGCTCACGCTAGGCGTGTGCGCACACGCGGCGGACGCGGCCCGACCGCTCGGTGGACAGCGCGCTGCGGCAGCCCCGTGGGGAGGGTCAGTTCGCGCTGAAGCTCACGACCTTCGGTGCGCGGACGATCGCGCGCGCGATGGTCTTGTCACCGAGGGCGCGGATGACGCGAGCGTCCTCTCGGGCGAGCTTCTCCAGCGCGTCGGGCTCGATGCGCGCCGGCACCTCGAGCGTCGCCCGCACCTTGCCGTTGATCTGAACGACAGCGGTGACGGATTCCTCGACCAGCAGCGTCGGGTCGGCGCTCCGCCAGGGCATGAGGCCGACGAACGGCTCATAGCCGAGCGTCTCCCACATCTCCTCGGCCGTGTGAGGAGCGAACAGGTCCAGGATCATGGCCGTCGCCTCGGCGGCTTCCCTCACGGCGGGATCCGCCGCACCCGCGCCGGTGTCGATCACCTTGCGGGTCGCGTTCACCAGTTCCATGAGCCGGGCGACGACGACGTTGAACTTCGTCTGCTCGACCAGTGTCGGAGCATCTGCGAGGAGGCGGTGGGTGACGCGGCGCAGGGCCGGATCGCCGTCCTTCCACACGACGTCCCGCTCGCTGGCCACGTCGTGCGCCACGCGCCAGGCGCGGGCCAGGAACTTCTGGGCACCCGTCGTCGAGACGTCGTTCCAGTCCTTGTCGTCCTCGACCGGTCCGGCGAAGGCGAGGGCGACCCGCAGCGCGTCAGCGCCGTGCGCGTCGAGTTCGTCCTGGAACACCACGAGGTTGCCCTTGCTCTTGGACATCTTCGTGCCGCCGAGGATGATCATCCCCTGGTTGATCAGGCTCGAGAACGGCTCGGTGAAGTCCACCAGCCCCATGTCGTACAGGACCTTGGTGATGAACCGCGCGTAGAGCAGGTGGAGGATGGCGTGCTCCACGCCTCCGATGTAGAAGTCCACCGGCGCCCACTTCATCGCCTCGGCGGACGAGAACGCCTCGTTCGGGTCGCCCGGCGAGAGGAAGCGCAGGAAGTACCAGGAGCTGTCCACGAAGGTGTCCATGGTGTCGGGGTCGCGCCGCGCCGCCTCGCCGGTGGTGGGATCGACGGTCTGCACCCACTCGGCAGCCGCGCCCAAGGGCGAGGTGCCCTTCGGTGCGAGATCGAGACCGGCCGCGTCCGGGAGGGTGAGCGGCAGCTGATCCTCCGGGACCGGCACGATGCGGCCGTCATCGGTGTGGATCATCGGGATCGGGGTCCCCCAGAAGCGCTGCCGGGAGATGAGCCAGTCGCGCAGCCGATACGACTTCGACGCCCGGCCGGCCCCCTTCGCCTCGAGTTCCTCGATCATGCGGGTGATCGCGTTGCGCTTGGACAGCCCGTTCAGTGAGCCCGAGTTGACCATGCGACCCTCACCGGCCAGGGCGACGCCCGTGTGCGCGGGATCGAGCTCGTCGAGCGACGGGTCGTCCGCGAAGGGGTCGATGGGGTTGCCGTCTTCGTCGACATCGATGACCGGGATCGCCCCCGTGATGGGTGCGGTGGTGTCGACGACGACCTTCACCGGCAGGTCGAATGCGCGCGCGAAGTCGAGGTCGCGCTGGTCGTGGGCGGGGACGGCCATCACGGCGCCGTGGCCGTAGTCGGCCAGCACGTAGTCCGCGGCCCACACCGGAAGGCGCTCGCCGTTGGCGGGGTTGACGGCGTAGCGCTCGAGGAAGACGCCGGTCTTCGGCCGATCGGTGGACTGACGCTCGATCTCGGTCTGACGACCGACCGACTCGACGTAGTCGCTGAAGCGCTGCCGCACGTCGGCCGAGGCTCCGGCAGCCAGCTGAGCCGCCAGCTCGCTCTCCGGTGCGACGACGAAGAAGGTCGCCCCGTGGAGGGTGTCCGGGCGCGTCGAGAAGACGGTGACCTTCTCCGGGTGCCCTTCGATCTCGAAATCGATGTCGGCTCCGACAGATCGCCCGATCCAGTTCCGCTGCATGCGGATGACCTTCTGCGGCCAGCGCCCTTCGAGCTGATTCAGGTCGTCGAGGAGCCGGTCGGCGTAGTCGGTGATCTTGAAGTACCACTGTTCGAGCTTCTTCTTGACCACCACCGCACCGCTGCGCTCGGATGTGCCGTCGGGAAGCACCTGCTCGTTGGCGAGCACGGTCTGATCCACCGGGTCCCAGTTGACGGCGGCGTCCTTGCGGTATGCGAGCCCCCGCTCGTGAAGACGCTGGAACAGCCACTGGTTCCACTGGTAGTAATCGGGGTCGCTCGTGTGGAGGACGCGGTTCCAGTCGAACGAGACCCCGTAGGCACGGAATCCGGCCTTCTGCTGTGCGATGTTGTCGTACGTCCACTCCCGCGGGTCCGCGCCGCGCTTGATCGCGGCGTTCTCGGCGGGCAGGCCGAATGAGTCCCATCCGATCGGGTTGAGCACGTTGTAGCCGCGGTGGCGCCAGAAGCGCGCCACGATGTCCGAGTAGAGGTAGTTCTCCGCGTGACCCATGTGCAGGTCGCCCGACGGGTAGGGGAACATGGCGAGCACGTACTTGCGCGGACGCGTGTCCTCGGGGCCACCCGCCTTGAAGGGGTCGGCCTGCTCCCACCGCTGTTGCCACTTGCGCTCGACGGCGTGGGCGTCGAAGCCGCTTCCGTCGTCGGAAGCAGGGCGGTCGGAGGGAGAGTGCTGTGACACGGGAGAACCAATCGCGGAGTACGGGGGCGCGCGGAACGCGTCTTTCAGGTTACCGGAACCTCATCCGGCCCCCGCGCGAGCCCGCGCATCCTGAAGGCCTGCTCCGAGCAACGGGGATTTCACACCTCCTCGCGAGGCGTCCGACGTAGTCTCGATCGGGTGAACGACGTGCTCACCTGGATCCTCGATGCCGTGCAGTCGGTGGATCCGGTGCTGCGAACCGCACTCGCGGGCATCGCGATCATGCTCGAGACGAGCGTGCTGATCGGTCTGATCGTGCCCGGGGACACCATCGTCATCGTCGCCGGAACGGCGGTCTCGAGCATCTGGGAGGGGCTCACTCTCGGTGTCGTGGTCGTCATCGGTGCGCTGGCGGGCGAGAGCATCGGATTCTGGCTCGGCCGCTACCTCGGGCCCCGTATCCGTCACTCCCGTCTGGGACGGCGCATCGGCGAGGCGAACTGGATGCGGTCGGAACGCTACCTGCGCCGGCGGGGCGGCCCCGCGATCTTCCTGTCGCGCTTCCTCCCGGTCCTGCACTCGCTGGTGCCGCTGACCGTGGGGATGAGCGGCTACCGATACGGCCGCTTCCTCGCCTGGACCACGCCCGCCTGCATCGTGTGGGCGGCACTGTACGTGTCGGTGTCGTCCGCCGCGGCCGGCACCTATCGCGAGCTCGCCGACCGCCTCCACTACGCCGGCTACCTCTTCGTCGGCGTCATCGTCGTGTTCCTGGTTCTCGTTCTGGTCGCGAAGAAGGTCATCGAACGCGTCGAACGCAAGCACCTCGCGGACGACGGCACCGGCTCGACGGCGGTCCCGGGCGCGCATCGCGTGGAAGACTGAGGGGTATGGCCGCCCCGACCGAGGATCCCGTCCGTCCGAAAGTCCTGTGGCTGGCCCGGTGGGAGCGGCGCTTCCACGCCTGGCGCGAACGCCGGGCTCGTCAGCGCGGGCAGCTGCCGACGGTGACGCCGTTCCCCGGGTACGGCGGCACCGACTGGGTCCGCGTGCTCGGGCGCGTGCTCATCGTGCCGCCTCGGACCCCTCCGAGCGACGGCGAGTACGGCGGCGTGCGCGGCTGGCGCAGCTTCGTGGCCGTGCCCGTCGGCTTCGCCCAGGTGAGCGTCGACATCGGCGGCGTGACGCATGACGTCGTCGCCGATCGCGGCGGCGTGATCGACACCGTGCTGCCCGCATCCCTCGCGCCGGGGTGGCAGACCTTCACGATGTCGGTCGAGGGCGGCGAGCCCGTCGAGACGCGGGTCTTCGTCGTCGGTTCGGATGTGCGCTTCGGTGTCGTCTCCGACGTCGACGACACGGTCATGGTCACCGCTCTCCCGCGGCCCCTGCTGGCCGCATGGAACTCGTTCGTGGTCGATGAGCATGCTCGGCAGCCGGTCGCCGGCATGGCGGTTCTGCTGGAGACCCTCGTGCGCGATCGACCGGGAATCCCCGTGGTGTACCTGTCGACAGGTGCGTGGAACATCGCACCGACGCTCATGCGATTCCTCCGGCGTCACCTCTATCCGCCCGGGGCGACGCTGCTCACCGACTGGGGGCCCACGCACGACCGCTGGTTCCGCAGCGGCCAGCTGCACAAGTCGGAGAACCTCCGGCGGCTCGCAGCCGAGTTTCCCGACATCACGTGGCTCCTGATCGGCGACGACGGCCAGCATGACGATGAGATCTACACGCGGTTCGCCAGCGAGCACCCCGGCAACGTCGCCGCGGTGGCCATCCGGCGCCTGTCCCCCACCGAGGCCGTTCTCGCCGGTGGCCGCACGGCCGTCAACGACCACACGGCGGCATCTGTCCCGTGGGTCTCGGCCTCACACGGCGCGGGCCTGCTCCGGCGCCTGCGCGAGGCGGGGGTCGTCGATTCGTGAGCCGTGTCGTCGGCCGCGCGTAGGCTGGCAGCATGTGCGGAAGGTTCGTCGTCGCGAATGTCGGATCCGAGCTCGTCGGCGTTCTGCGCGTCGACGTGGAAGGCGACGATCTTCCCGCACCGTCATTCAACATCGCCCCCACAGACCCTGCGGCGATCGTGCTCGATTCCACCAAGACCGAGCCGCCGACGCGGCGGCTTGCACGAGCGCGCTGGGGTCTCGTTCCCGGGTGGGCGAAAGACCCGACCATCGGAGCACGGGCCTTCAACGCCCGCTCCGAAGAGCTCGAGGACAAGCCGCTGTTCCGAACCGCCCTCCACAAGCGCCGTGCCGTCATTCCCGCATCGGGGTACTACGAGTGGCAGAAGTCCGACCAGGGAAAGGTGCCGCACTACATCCACCCGGCGGACGACAGCCCGCTGCTGTTCGCCGGCCTGTACGAATGGTGGAAGGATCCGTCCAAGAGCGACGACGACCCGGCACGGTGGATGCTGAGCTTCACGATCCTCACACGTGACGCGGTCGGCTCGCTCCGTTCCATCCATGACCGTACGCCGCTGTTCGTCGACCCGGACCACGCGGACGCGTGGCTCGATCCGACGACCGAGAACGTGCGTGACGTCCTCGACGCCGCGATCGACGCGGCACCTGCGGTCGCCGAGACGCTCGACGCCCGGGTCGTCTCCCCCGCTGTCGGAAACGTGCGCAACAACCGCCCCGATCTCATCGACCCGGTCCAGACGTGACGGTCACGACGAGCCTTCCTGCGTCGGCGTGGCACGATCTCGCGTCGCGTCACGCCCACCGCGCCGACGCCCTCACGGCCGCGCGGCGCGAGCGCTCCTCTCGCCGGGAGGCGCACCCGGTGGACGATTTCCTCTACACGTACTACTCCTACAAGCCGGCAGTGCTGCGCCGGTGGCATCCCGGTGCGGGCGTTGTCCTCGAAGACGCCGCCGAGACCTCACGCGGCCGGTGGCGAGGTTACGTCGCGAGCGACCCTCCCGGATCGCTCGTCGTCGATGCCGATGAGTGCCGACGCACGCGCGGCGACCTCCTCGCCGGCATCGTGCGCATCCTCCGATCCACGGCCGGGCGCGCCCCCGCCTTCGGATGCTTCGGCATGCACGAGTGGGCGATGGTCTATCGATCATCTTCACCGCGTCACGACCTGCCGCTTCGACTCGGCCCCCGAGGCACCGATGACGTGGTGGAGGCGCACGAGCTGCGCTGCACGCACTTCGACGCCTACCGCTTCTTCACCCCTGATGCCGCACCGCGCAACCGCGAACCGCTGTCCCGTCGCACGCAGGCAGATCGTGAGCAGCCGGGATGCCTGCACGCGGGTATGGATCTGTACAAGTGGGCCGTCAAGGCCGGGCCGCTCGTGCCGGGCGATCTCTTGCTCGACACCTTCGAGCACGCGCGCGCGGTCCGAACCCTCGACATGCGGGCCTCACCCTACGACCTGCGTGACTGGGGCTTCGATCCGGTGGCGGTGGAGACCGCCGCGGGCAAGGCGGAGTACGTACGGCAACAGCGAGAATTCGCGGCGACGGGGGCCAGGCTGCGGGAACGTCTCCTCGCCGCCATCATCGGCTGACAGCGGGCGTCACTGCGCGCAGTCCGCGCAGGGAAGCAGGGTGGTGTGCGCCGACACCCATCGCAGCGCCGTGACCCGCTCGGATGCCTCGGTCAGTCGCTCCAGCGACACCTCGCCGCGCTCCACGGCGGCCACGATCCCCTCCACCAGGCGCTCGGCGCTGCCGGCGTCGCTGTAGAGCACCGTCAGGAGCAGATCATTGCCTGCTGCCAGCGCGGCGACGCCGTTGGCTACCGGATCGGCGTATTCGGGCAGGCCGGTCGCCTGAAGCATCCCGAGATCGTCGGTGACCGCGACGCCGTCGAACCCGAGTTCCTCGCGGGCGATGCGATGCCACTCGGACGACAGGGATGCGGGCGCGTCATCGACGGTCGTGTACGACAGATGTCCGAACATCAGCAGGGGTGCGCCCGCGTCGATCCCCGCGACGAATGGGGGCGCTTGCGTCTCGGACCATTCCTGCATCGACATGTCCGTGCTCGGGATGCCGATGTGCGAGTCGCCCGGCGCTGCGCCGTGGCCGGGGAAGTGCTTGAGGGTGGATGCCACCCGTCCGCCCTCGCCCTGAACAGCGCCCACGACCCTGTCCGCCGAGGCAGCCGGGTCCGTGCCGAGAGCACGCCGGTAGATGAACATCCCGGGGTCGGATGTCACGTCTGCAATGATGCCGAAGTTCACGCTCGCCCCGGCACGCGCCACGAGAGACGCGCGTGCCGCGAACGCGTCCGCCGCGGCACCGGGGTCGGCGTCCTTCAAGGTCGGCGCCGCGGCGAAATCGTCCCACGGCAGCCGAGAGACGTCGCCGCCCTCCTGGTCGATGGCCAAGAGCGGCGGGAGCGTCGGATCGACGATGAGGGATCCCGTCACCGCACGGAGCGCCGACTCGTCCGCCGGGATGTTCGCGCCCATCAGGATGAACCCCGCGATCCCCTCCTCGGCCATGTATGTCCGGAGCAGCGATGTGTCGGTCGTCGGAAGGTGCCCCATCACGACGCTCGCCGCGCGCTCACGCACCGTCATCGCTGCGACGAGCCGGGCGGCTTCCGATCTCACCTCGCCGGCACCGGCGGGCGCGACGACGACGGGCTCTTCGGCGGCGGACGCGTCGGTCGAGGGCATCGATGCGGCAGCAGCCGCGATATCGGGATCGGACTCCTCCGACGCGAGTGCGCCGCTGATCGCGCTGCTCAGCACGCCGACCACCAGGACGCGCGCGAGGAGCTTCATGTCTCCACGCTACGACACAGCAGGATGGGGAGGACTCTTCAGGCTGCCCGCATCCAATACAAAACCCCCGGTTGCCCGGGGGTTTTTGGTGGACCTGAGGGGACTCGAACCCCTGACCCCCTGCATGCCATGCAGGTGCGCTACCAGCTGCGCCACAGGCCCAGATCGTTTCCCGCTCCGGCGGGACAACTCGATCAGCTTACAACATGTTCCCGGTCTCTTCGAACCGTCGCCGCCCCGGGCGTGGCGCGCGACGCGGCGTAGTCACTCACCAGCCGAGGCTCCGGCAAGGACGATGGGGACGACGGGGCAGTCCTTCCACAAGCGTTCGAGCCCGTAGTACGACCGCTCCTCCTCATGGAAGACATGCGCCACGAGGTCGCCGAAATCGAGGAGGATCCAGCGGGACTCCTCGCGTCCTTCGCGCCGGAGCCGCTTGTGGCCTGCCTCGAGGAGCTTCTCCTCGATCTCATCGGCGATGGCGGCGACATTGCGCTCGCTGCGCCCGGTGACGATGAGGAAGACGTCGACGAGCGGCAGCGGATCGGACACGTCCAGGGCGACGAGGTCCTCACCGCCGGTCGCGTCCGCTGCGGCGGCGGCGATCTGGAGCATCTCCCGCGACTGTTCCGTCGCCGGCATCAGATCGCTCCCGTCACGAACGCGAGGATGAGCACGCCCACGAGGGCGAGCGCCAGGACACCGGCGGTGATCGCGAGTGTCAGCATCAGCCGCCCACCCTTCTCGGGGGTGGGGGGCTTGATGACGTCGCCGGGCTGCTTGTGGGTGCTGATCGCGGCGCTGGCGGCGATCGGCGTCGGTGACGAATGCGCCGGCAGCTCACCGTCGACGAGCACCGCGTCCACCTCTTTGCCGTCCGCCGTCCCACGGGCGTGTCCGGTGGATCCGAAGCCCTCCGGCAGGTCGTACGACCCCGTGAGGATGACCTCGCCCGTCGAGGCGACAGGCGAGGCGAGCGTCGACGGCGTCTGAGACATGATGAGCGCGTTGGGAGTGCTGACCGAGCCGCTCGACGAGCGCGTCAGCAGCTGATCGAAGGACGCCGGGGCCCCCGCAGCCTCCTGCACGCCCCCGGCGAGGAGCCCTGCCCCGAGAGCCGGGTTCACCACGGGCCGCTCGGACTCGTCCGCGACCTCTCGGCCAGCCTCGCCCGAATTGTTTTCGGTCGGTGCATCCGCACCCTCGGGGACGGAGGCGACGATGGGCGTCGGCTCGCCCAGGGCGGGGTCGACCGGCGCCGCGGTCCACACGGGCTTCTTCGCCGCTGTGGTGTGTTGAGCAGCCACCTCCGGTGTGATCACCGGCACCGAGGCGGTGCGTATCTTCTCCTGCTGGCGCGCCTGCCGGCGCGTGAGCGGCGCCTCACCGAGGTTCACACTGGAGTCGGGGGCCGGCGCCGGCGACACATCGGTCGGGGGTGCCGGCCGGGGCAGGCGCGGCTTCGGAGAGGCGACCGGTGCCGCCTGCTCGGGCGCGGCGTCGTCGGTGTCGGCTGTGGCATGGGCGTCGGCGTCCGGGGGTGTCACGACGGGCGTCGAGCCGGTGTTGCGGATCTCCCGCAGCTGACGGCGGGTCAGCGGCTTGTCCGCGGGGTGCTCGGGTGTGCTCATTCCATGCTCCGGTAGAGGTGATGCTTCGCAATGTATTGGACAACCCCGTCGGGGACGAGGTACCACACCGGGTGACCTCGACGAACCCGGTCTCGACAGTCCGTCGACGAGATCGACAGCGCGGGGATCTCCAGCTGGCTCACGTTCTCCGACGGCAGTCCCTCGGTGCTCAGCACGTGGCCGGGACGGGAGACGGCGACGAAGTGGGCGAGTTGCCACAGTTCATCATGGTCCCGCCAACTGAGAATCTGCGCCACGGCGTCGGCGCCGCTGATGAAGTACAGCTCCGCGCCCGGTCTCTCCGCCTGCAGATCGCGCAGTGTGTCGATGGTGTAGGTCGGGCCGGCCCGGTCCACGTCGACGCGGCTCACGGTGAATTGCGGGTTCGATGCCGTCGCGATGACGGTCATCAGATAGCGATGCTCGCTGGAGGTCACGCTCTGCTTCTGCCAGGGGCGTCCGGTCGGAACGAAGACGACTTCATCGAGGTCGAAGGACTGCGCCACTTCGCTGGCCGCGACGAGGTGCCCGTGGTGGATGGGATCGAACGTCCCGCCCATCACTCCGATCCGAGGGGCTCGCGCCGTGGACATGCAGCGGGCCTAGTGCCCGTGTCCCGCCTTCTGAACGTCGTTCGCGTGCGCCTTCGCGTAGGCCTCCGCCTTATGTGCGTGGCGGTTCGCCACGTTACGATACGACGCGGTCACGAGCGCCAGCAGACCGAAGACGGCCAGGGCCACCGCACCGTACCAGAAGGTCTCGAGCGCGACGTTGCCGTGGTGCTCGGTCTCCTCCGCCGCGAGGATGACGATCTCAGCCAGTGTCATTCGTGCTCCGTTTCGGGTGGGCCCGGGATGTCCGGACGCTGACCAGTCTATTTGGGATCAGGCTCGGACGTGGCCTTCGCCCCGCCCGATCCACTTCACGCTCGTGAGTTCGGTCAGGCCCATCGGCCCTCGGGCGTGCAGCTTCTGCGTGGAGATGCCGACTTCTGCACCGAAGCCGTACTCTCCGCCGTCCGTGAAGCGTGTCGACGCATTGAGCATCACCGCCGCGGAGTCGACCTCGGCGAGGAAGCGCTCGGCCGCTGCCGGGTCATCGGTGATGATCGCCTCGGTGTGGTGCGTCGAGTAGGTTCGGATGTGCGTCAGCGCCTCGTCGATCCCGTCGACGACGCGCATGGCCAGATCCAGACTCAAGTACTCCGTGGACCAGTCGTCATCGGTGGCCGCCACGACGCGAGGCGAGAGTCCTGAGATCGTCTCGTCTCCATGCACGGTCACCCCCGCCCCCTCGAGCGCGTCCAGCAGGTCGGGGACGAGTCCGAGAGCATCGCGGTGCACGAGGACCGTTTCGACGGCGTTGCAGACGCTGGGTCGCTGCGCCTTCGCATTGACGACGATCTCCCGCGTCCAGTCCGCGCGCGCGGTGGCGTCGACGAAGATGTGCACGACCCCCGCGCCGGTCTCGATGACGGGCACGGTCGATTCCGTCACGACCGTTTCGATGAGCTGCGCGCTTCCCCGCGGAACGAGGATGTCGACCAGCCCTCGCGCGGTCATCAGCTCGCGTGCGCCGTCGCGTCCGAACGCATCGATCGTCTGCACCGCTTCGGGGTCGATGCCTGCAGATGCGAGGGCATGCCGCATGGCTGACACGAGGGCCCTGTTCGTGTTCTCGGCCGCGCTGCCGCCGCGCAGGACGACCGCGTTCCCCGACCGCAGGGCGAGGGCCGCGATGTCGACGGTCACGTTCGGCCGGGCCTCGTAGATCGCGCCGACGACGCCGAAGGGCACGGCGACCTTCGTCAGCCGGATGCCGCCGCCGATGATGCGCTCGTCGAGGACACGTCCGACGGGGTCGGGAAGGTCGGCGACCTCCCGCACGGCGGCGGCGAGAGCGGCGACGCGCGGGGCGTCCAGGCGCAGGCGGTCGCGCAGGCCATCGGCGAGCCCGCTCGCCGCACCGCGTGCGAGATCCTCGGTGTTCGCGGCGACGATCTCGGCGGAGGCCGCCTCGATCGCGTCGGCGATGGTCCGCAGCGCGTGCGACTTCGCATCGTCGTCCAGGAGCGCGACGGCTCGGCTGGCATCCTTCGCCCGCTGCATCCGCTCGCGTGCCGAAGCCTCCGTCACCGTGGTCATCGTTCCAGCCTACTGATTCCCGGCCGCCCGCACGGGCCCCGTGGCGGGCGCCGCATCCGGTGCCGGATCCGGCTCGAACCACGTGCCGACGTGACGCCCCTCGAGCGCCTCGGCCACGAGGTCCGCGCTCGTCACGAGCACGCCGATGCCCGCTGCCGAAGCAAGCTTCGCAGCCGAAGCCTTCGTCGCGGCACCGCCGGTTCCGAGGCTGTTGACGACCGTTGCGCCGAACTCGTAGTCGTCGAGATCGTCGCCCCAGGCCACACGATCGATCGGGCGAGCACCCGGCTCGCCCGGCGGGCGCGTGTAGAGGCATTCGATGTCGCTGAGAAGAACCAGCGCGTCGGCACCGATCAGGCGGGCGACCAGCGCTGCCAGGCGGTCGTTGTCGCCGAAGCGGATCTCGTGGGTCGCTACGGTGTCGTTCTCGTTGACGATCGGCAGGATGCGCAGTCCCAGAAGCCGCTCCATCGCGCGGCGCGCATTCGATCGCGGTGTCGCGTTCTCGAGGTCGCCTGCCGTCAGCAGCACCTGCCCGGCGACGACACCGAAGGGGCGCAGCGCATCCTGGTAGCGGTAGATCAGCACGTTCTGCCCGACCGCCGCGGCCGCCTGCTGGGTGGCGAGGTCGGTGGGACGCTCGTCGAGGGTGAGGTACGGCATTCCGGTGGCGATCGCTCCCGACGAGACCAGCACGACCTCGGCGCCGCGAGCATGGGCGTGGGCGAGCGCTTCGACGATCGGCGCGATCTTGCCGCGATTCGCACCGCTGATCGACGAGGACCCCACCTTGACCACCACGCGGCGCACGGTGGCGAGACCGGAGCGGTCGACGACGCTCACCCGTCGCTCTCCTCGCTCCACCCGGACGACGAGAGGCGCTCGGCCTCGAGATCGGCGCGCGCCTCGGCCTTGGCATCCATGCGTTCGCGATACTGCTCCCGCCGCTGCGACGTCGTGCGGCGGTTCGACGGATCGATCCGGGGATCGGTCCCCCGCGGAGCGGTCATGAGTTCGGCAGCCGAGCTCAGCGACGGCTGCCAGTCGAAGACGACGCCGTCGCCCTCCCCGATCACCACGGTCGCACCCGGGGTCGCACCGGCGCGGAACAGCTCGTCTTCGACACCGAGCTTGTCGAGGCGGTCGGCCAGGAAGCCGACGGCCTCATCGTTGCGGAAGTCGGTCTGCTGCACCCACCGCTCCGGCTTTGCGCCGACGATGCGGTAGAGATTGCCGTAGGTGCCGCCCTCGACCCGAATGGAGAACTCCTTCTCGGAACCGCGCGGGCGGATGACCACGCGCTCCTGCGGCCCCTCGTCGGCTCGCGTCGCCCGATGACCGGCGATGATCTCCCCCAGAGCGAACGTGAGCTCACGCAGCCCCGAGCGAGCGACCGTGGAGATGTCGAAGACGCGGAAGCCGCGAGCCTCGAGGTCGGGGCGCACGAGATCGGCGAGGTCCTTGGCCTCGGGCACATCGAGCTTGTTGAGCGCGACCAGCTGTGGCCGTTCGAGCAGCGGCACCTGATCGTCCGCGACCGGGTAAGCGGCGAGCTCCGCGAGAATGACGTCGAGATCGCTCAGCGGATCGCGGCCGGGGTCGAGGGTGGCGCAGTCGAGCACGTGCACCAGTGCCGTGCACCGCTCGACGTGCCGGAGGAACTCCAGGCCCAGCCCGCGGCCCTCGCTGGCACCCTCGATGAGTCCAGGGACATCGGCGATGGTGTAGCGCGTGTCACCGGCCTGGACGACGCCCAGGTTCGGATGCAGTGTCGTGAAGGGGTAGTCGGCGATCTTCGGTCGCGCGGCCGAGACCGCCGCGATCAGGCTCGACTTGCCGGCCGAGGGGAATCCGACCAGCGCCACATCGGCGACGGTCTTCAGCTCGAGGACGACATCGCCCTCCCAGCCCGAGGTGCCCAGCAGCGCGAAGCCGGGCGCCTTACGCTTCGGTGACGCCAGGGCGGCGTTCCCGAGTCCTCCGAGGCCGCCCGGGGCGGCGACGAAACGCATCCCGGGGTGGATGAGGTCGACGAGGGTCTCGCCATCGGGCGCCTTCACCACGGTCCCGACCGGCACAGACAGCTCGAGGTGCTCTCCCGCCGCGCCGGACCGGTTGTCGCCCATGCCGAACCCGCCGTTGTCGGCGCTGCGGTGCGGAGAGTGGTGATACGACAGCAGCGTCGTCTCCTGCGGGTCGGCGACGAGCACGATGTCTCCGCCGTGTCCGCCGTTG
Source organism: Microbacterium sp. MTN4-26 (assembly GCF_042846595.1). Taxonomy (NCBI): domain Bacteria; kingdom Bacillati; phylum Actinomycetota; class Actinomycetes; order Micrococcales; family Microbacteriaceae; genus Microbacterium; species Microbacterium sp. MTN4-26. The sequence goes on along the minus strand of NZ_BTGO01000001.1, from coordinate 150,653 downwards.
CCGCCGTCGGGACCGGCGAGGGGCTTGAACTTCTCCCGTCGCACCGACACACAGCCGTTGCCGCCCTTGCCCGCGCGCAGGTGAAGGGTCACCCGATCGACGAAGGTGACCATGTCATTCCCCTCAGGATGTGGATACAGATGAGGGGCGAGCCGAAGCCCGCCCCTCATCGAAGACTTCTCGTGAGCCCCGGATCACTCCGCAGCTGCGACGATGTTGACGACCTTGCGACCGCCCTTGTTGCCGAACTCGACCGCACCGGCGGCGAGGGCGAACAGCGTGTCGTCGCCGCCCCGGCCGACGTTGGCGCCCGGGTGGAAGTGGGTTCCGCGCTGACGGACGATGATCTCGCCCGCGCCGACGACCTGACCGCCGAAGCGCTTCACGCCGAGGCGCTGCGCGTTGGAGTCACGACCGTTGCGAGTGGAGCTTGCGCCCTTCTTGTGTGCCATCTCAGCTTCTTCCTGGAGTTACTTGATGCCGGTGACCTTGACGCGCGTGAGGTCCTGGCGGTGCCCCTGGCGCTTCTTGTAGCCGGTCTTGTTCTTGAACTTCTGGATCACGATCTTGGGGCCGCGCTCCTCACCGAGGACCTCGGCGGTCACCGAGACCTTCGCCAGCTTGTCGGCGTCGGTCGTGACGGCGTCGCCGTCGACGAGCAGGACGGCCGGAAGCTGCACCTTGTCACCGATCTGAGCGGCCAGACGATCGAGAACGACGATCGAGCCGACCTCGACCTTCTCCTGCCGGCCACCGGCGCGCACAACTGCGTAAACCACTTCACACCTTGTTTCGTCTTGGGGAGCGCACGGCTCCGGTTGTCTTGAAAGACGGGTAACGGTGCGGAAGCCATGCTCTCGGCGTGTCGCCATGAGTATGCGGCACGCTACGCACCAAAGGAATACTTTACCGGATGCCGCAGCCCCGCGCAAAGCGACGCCGCCGGAGTCCGCGCCGTAGGATCGCGGGATGGCGATCCTGATCGATCCACCTCGCTGGCCCGCGCACGGACGCTTGTGGTCGCACCTGATCAGCGATGCGAGCCTCGACGAACTGCACCGCTTCGCAGCGGCGAACGGCATCCCCCGGCGCGGTTTCGATCGCGATCACTACGACGTTCCCGACGACGCCTACGACCGTCTCGTGGCCGCGGGCGCTCACGCCGTCGGAGGCCACGAACTGGTCCGGCGCCTCATCGCCTCCGGACTGCGCGTCACCGCTCGCGAGCGCCGCGGGCGGTGACGCGCGACCTCCGCGACGTCAGTCTTCGCTCGGCGGGGCCGGCGTGACGGTGCTCACCGGCGTACCCGTCAAGGCGGCGGTGGTCACCCGGCGCCGACCGCGTCCCTGACCGGGGGCCTTCGGCTCGGGGAGCGCATCCAGAACGGAGTCCAGGAGGACGTCCGTCTCGGTGCGGGGACCCTTCGATGACTCGGGCTTCTTGCGGCGGGGCTTCTTGCCCCGATCCGCGTGCTCGGCCCGGGATCCGTCCTTCGGGGCAGGCTGGTCGTCCTTGGGCTCGGGCAGCACGACATCCACCTGTCCACCGGCGGCGGGGGCCTCCTCCCCCTGCGACGGATGGATCGTCGAGGCCGCGATCTGCGCCAGCGCCGACTTCACGCCCTCGGTGATCGTATGCGTGCCGCCGCCCTGGGACGACGCTCCGTTGCCGTTGCCCTGCGAGGGACCGCCGTTGCCGTTCTGGCGCTGTCGACGACCGCTCGAGGACGACCCCGATGACCGATGCTTGACCACCGGGTCGTGATGGACGATCACGCCGCGGCCGGCGCACACCTCGCACGCCTCGCTGAAGGTCTCGAGCAGCCCGAGACCCAGCTTCTTGCGCGTCATCTGCACGAGTCCGAGCGACGTGACTTCGGCCACCTGGTGCTTGGTCCGGTCGCGACTGAGGCACTCGACCAGACGCCGCAGCACGAGATCGCGGTTGGATTCGAGCACCATGTCGATGAAGTCGACCACGATGATTCCGCCGATGTCGCGCAGCCGCAGCTGCCGCACGATCTCCTCGGCCGCCTCGAGGTTGTTCTTCGTGACCGTCTCTTCGAGGTTGCCGCCGGAGCCGACGAACTTGCCGGTGTTGACGTCGACGACGGTCATCGCCTCAGTGCGGTCGATGACGAGCGATCCCCCCGAGGGCAGCCACACCTTGCGGTCCAGCGCCTTCTCGATCTGCTCGGTGATGCGGAAGCGGTCGAACGGGTCTCGGTCCTCCTCGTACGACTCGACGCGATCGAGGAGGTCGGGAGCGACCCCTTCGAGATACGCGGTGATGGTCTGGTGCGCATCCTCACCCTGGATGAGCATCTTCGAGAAGTCCTCGTTGAAGACGTCGCGCACGATCTTGACCAGCAGATCGGGCTCCGAGTGCAGCAGCGCCGGGGCCTGCTGGGATTCGACCTGGCGGCCGATGTGCTCCCACTGCGTCGTGAGCCGGTTGACGTCACGTGTCAGCTGCTCCTCCGTCGCGCCCTCGGCGGCGGTGCGCACGATGACGCCGGAGGACTCGGGCAGCACCTCTTTGAGGATCTTCTTCAGACGCGCCCGTTCGGTGTCAGGGAGCTTGCGCGAGATGCCGTTCATGGCGCCGCCGGGCACGTACACGAGATAGCGCCCAGGGAGCGAGATCTGGCTCGTCAGTCGCGCACCCTTGTGTCCGACCGGGTCCTTCGTCACCTGCACGAGCACCTTGTCGCCCGATTTCAGCGCGAGCTCGATCCGTCGCGGCTGATTGCCGGTCTCGACGGCGTCCCAGTCCACTTCACCGGAATAGAGCACGGCGTTTCGTCCCCGGCCGATGTCGACGAACGCGGCCTCCATGCTGGGGAGCACGTTCTGCACGCGACCGAGATAGACGTTCCCGATGAGAGACGAGTCCTGATTGCGGGCCACATAGTGCTCGACGAGGACGTCGTCCTCCAGCACCGCGATCTGGATCCGGCCGTTCTTCGATCGCACCACCATGACCCGGTCGACCGCCTCACGGCGCGCGAGGAATTCGGCCTCGGTCACCACGGCACGACGGCGACCGGCCTCGCGCCCGTCACGGCGGCGCTGCTTCTTCGCCTCGAGGCGCGTGGATCCCTTGATCCGCTGCGGCTCGGTCACGACCTCGACGGCCCGCTTCCGGCCGGAGGACCGGCGCGATTCGTCGTCGCCGCCGCTCTTGTCGTTCTGGCCGCCGCCTCCGCGACGTCGACCACGGCGGCGAGAGCTGCTCCCAGACTGCTGCTCCCGGTCGCTCTCGACGTCGTCATCGGGCCGCGCCGGCAGCACCGCGATCTCGGGAGCGTAGAAGTGCAGCTGCGTCGACACCGCGGAGACGAACTGCTCCGGCAGGAGACCGAGACTGACAGCGGTCAGTCTCTCCGGTTCGGAAGGTTCTTCGGGCGGAGCCGGAGGAACCTCGGGCTCGGCCGAGGACTCGGGCTCAGGGGACGGCGCCGGCTCGGAGGACGCTTCCTCCTGGGTGGGCACCGTGACCTCGGCGGCCCCTGCGGGTTCCGAGAGTTCCTGCGTCCCAACCTCGGACGACTGTTCCGCCTCTACGTTCGTCTCCGCCGGGGCGTCCGGTTCGGAGTCTGCTGGGACGTGTGCATCATTTCCATCGGCCATCTCTGGCGTACTCCCCGCGGGTGACACCGCGCGTCACCCGTCGAAATCTCGTGCGTGGCGCCCATCCCTGGGAAGGGGCGTCCCCGCGAACTCACTCGGTGTGTCGTCGCGCCCGGTCCAGCGGGTTCCGCGACGACGATAGGGCGTTCATCGCCCGAAGTCTTCTGTCGATGCCCGTGGCGGCGCGGCCGCCGTGCATCGCCGTTCATTATCGCACGGTGACCAGGTTCCGCGCCACGACACGGCGCGCGGCCCGCTGGCCTAATTTCGGCCTTCGGTTTTCGGCCCGTCCTCCTCCGACGTAGCACGGAGGAAGGGACACAACATGGCAGGCAAGCGGTACCGGGCACGGGTGACCATCGATGGCAAGCAGATCCACCTGGGCTACTTCACCACGGCGAGGGAGCGGAAGCAGGCCGAGGCGGAGGCGCTCGCAAACCAGCGAGAGACCGTCCAAGCACGCGAGCGCGGCGGCGAGAGGTTCGAGACTTTCGCGGCCCGAACGCTCCAAGCTCGCAAGCGCAAGGTGGCGCACTCGACCTGGGTCAATTACAACCTCATGGCGCAGAGGTGGATCTTGCCGACCTTCGGACGGATGCGCCTCCGTGACATCACCGTGCGGGACGTGGACGAGTGGTTTGCGAGCCTGCCTCCCGCACCGTCGAATGCCCAGCGCTACGCAGTCCTGAGCCTCATCATGCGGCGAGCGGTCAAGGAGGGCGAGATCGACCGGTCCCCCTGCATGACTGAGGGCGTCGCGTCCGTGAAGTCGAAGCCGCGCCCGACGTGGAGCTGGACCGACTTTCAGATGCTGGTGGACGCCGCCGCCGACGCGCAGGAGAGCGCCCTCCTCCATGTGCTCGCAGGGTCCGGCGCACGCATCGGTGAGGTGCTCGCACTGGACTGGGGCGACGTCGACTTCGACAACGGTGAGATCACGATCTCCAAGCACCTAGGCAGAGGGACAGCGGTCCTGCCGGGCACCAAGGCCCACCCTGACCAGGTGCGCATCCTCGCCCTGCCGTCAGCGGCCCTCAGCGCCCTCCTGAGGCTCTTCCAGACCACCCAGGGCCTCCAGGAGGGTCCTGTGTTCCTGAACAGCAGAGGAGGCCGCCTGTCCTACTCCGTCGCCTTTGAGCGGTTCAAGAGCCTCAGGGCCTCCCGGGGCCTGGATGATCTCCACCTGCACGACCTGCGCCACCTGCACCTGACTGCGTTTGCCCAACACGCCACCCTTGCCGAGACGATGGAGCGCGGAGGCCATGCCGACTACCGTTCGGCCCTTCGCTATCAGCATTCCAGCCGTGAGCGCCAGCGGGCCATCGTCGCGGCGATGGAGGACGCGAAGTGACGTCCCCACGGTGCCCCCTCACCGGCCGAGCATGCTCAACTGCATACGGTCGCCACGGTTGCCGGTGCTCGAAGTGCAGGGCCTGGAACGCCGACCACTCCCGCCGCCGTCGCGAGAGGGTTGGTGGACGCAACCGAACATTCACGTGGTCGGAAGAGAAGATTCTGGCGAACAGAATGCGTGAGCTGTGGGAAGAGGCCGACGCGGCCTTTCGGTCCGATAGCGCGTACGCGATCGAAATAGCCAACGCGGCTAATAAAGAAAGGACCCCTCGCCGCGAGCAAATGGACGAGGGGTCCTTCGATGAGAGTGCCGACCAAAGCAACTAACGCACTCAGCCTAGCAATTCAGCATGGACTGAGCACTATCCGAGGCCCTGTCATATGAGCTAGGCAAGGTCTGTCATATGAGCTAGGTATTGCCCCTGTCATTTCAACTTATCCGTCCACGGGACGGATGGAGAGAAACTTCGCATTTCCGCATCGTGGGAGTATCATCATCGGCATAGCTTGACTTCGCTTCGAAGTCGATTCGAGAAATTCGAGTCTGGTCGTCACCGGAAATGCGAACCGGTGAGGGTAGCAACATCGCAACCTTGTGGAAGCCGACCATGAAGCTCTACCCGTACCCGAAGCCTCAGCCTCACCTTCGCCGCCGCGCGACCTCGAAGGGCCGCCCCGAGGTCTACTGGGACCACTCGACTCGCGTACTCCGCACGATGGGCCGGAACGCCCTTCGCCGCATCCACGAGGTGCACAAGACCACCGGCCGGTTCCCGACCGTGGATGAACTCCAAGAGTGGGTCCTGGATCATCACCCGCAGGCGCGGCGAGAGTTCGACAAGGTCGACGCAATGGCGGAGGACGCCGCCGTCTTCGCGCTGGGCGTGTTCGATGTCGAGGAGTATGAACGGCGCGTTCAGCGGGCTCGCAATGGCGGCAAGATGTCAGGCCACAAGAAGGGCGCCCGGGGCAGGCGCCCGGTGGCGTTCACCGTCGAGGATCTGCGCAAGGTGGAGCACCTGAGCATCCGTGAGCAGGCGGAGGCCCTGGGATGCTCCGAAGCGACCATCTCCCGACGCCGTCGCGACCTGAAGGCGCACAAGGCCGCTGAGCTGGATGCCGCGGTCGACGAGGTCATGGGCCCGATTCCGGAAACGTCCAACGAGGCTTCACAGAGCGACCCTGAGGCGCGTATCACGGACATGGCACCCGACAAGCCCACGCCCGAATGGACCCTCGACGAGATCTCCGCCGATCCCGACGCGTACCGTGCGCAGGCCGAGGATGAGGCCATCGCGGCCCTGGATGCTGAGAAGTTCCTGGCAGGTCTCGACCTCAGCCTCCTCGACGACCTCACCGGCCGATATTCCCCTCAGACGAAGGGAACGTGACCATGCTCACTCGCTCAATTGCCATCCTCCGACAGGCGCGTCTCGTCGCTGAGAACCCCGAGACGCTCAAGGACATCGATCTCGCCATCGCCCTCCTCACGGGCGTCGAGGCCGTGGGCGACAACCTCACCGAAGCCGAGCGCGAATGGCTCCGCTCAGCCATCGAGGAAGAGGCCCGGCCATGACTCGTTTCCGGAAACTCAGCCCTGCCCATTGGGGCCGAACAACCTACGTCGTCGTCCTCCTCGCCACCGCCCTGATCGGAGCACTCTGACATGTCCATCACCCGTATGGAGTTCACCTGGAACCCCCAGGTCGTCATCACCGTCATCGGCGCTCTCGTGCTCATCGTCGGCATCCCGCTCATCGCGTGGACGCACGTGTACGCGCCCATGCTGGAGCGCCCCGAACGAGTCACGTACTCCGCCTGTATCGCTGACGGCGGGTCCGTCCCTGAGTGCCTGGAGTACCCGAAGTGACCCGCACCGGCCCCACCTCCGCAAAGCACGCCTCTCCCGAGTGGCGGCGCACCGTACGCACTATCCGCGCGCAGGTCCGGCAGGCCTACGAGCGGGGCGAGCCGGTCATGTGCTGGCGCCACGGCGACGAGATCCCCGAGGGTGTGCCGTTCGACGTCGGGCATCTCCAGCCGTTGGGAGGGGAAGGCATCGACAACGCCGCCCCCGAGTGCCGACGCGGCAACCGGTCACACGGCGGTCGCATGGGCGCGGCGAAGACCAACGCGAAGCGCTCGAAGGCGTCGACCTTCCGCCCTCTGCCGTGGGCCTAGGTCGATTTGAGAAACGAATGACTAGCGGATCAGCAACCACCGCCGCCCATGAGAGACAAGCTCTCAGGGCTGGGTGCCTTCGTCGTGACTGGCCGGCGCTTTCCCCGGTATTGGAGGCTCACGACCGGGCGAACAAGAGGACGCCGTCTAGACGGAAGCTGTCCGGGTGGCGTTCTCGGCTTTGGATCCACGGCATTGATCACCTTCGTCGATTGAAGGTCGGGTCCGGGCGGTCCCCAGCCGCGAATGGCAGGCTCGAACGGCACCTCGAACCCGTGACGCTCTCCTGGCCTGAATTCGTCCCAGTGGTCCCAGTGCTTGAGATTGCAGACCATCCCTTCGGCTTCGATGTTCAGGCGGAGATTACGCGCCGTCGCATCGCCGTCGTTCCAGAATCGGCACACGCCGATGAGCATGCCGTCCGGGCCCTCAAAGATCTCGTCAGCCCACTCAAACTCGAAGTGTGGGCGCTGGCGGAAGAAGTGATTCTGGATCAGCTCAGCACCGGCCACCAGGACAGCGAGGGACGCCATGACAAAGGTCAGCCAGTCCTGAGCCGTGAACGAAGCGAAGAACTCCACGACTCGAACGCTACCGACCGCACCCCGCGCGGTTATCGCGAACACGACGGTTATCGCGAACTCGGCGGTTTTTTCTTCCACATCGCCACAACCCCCGCCTACGGCTCGACACGCACGTCCCCCCCACCACGGAGAGCACCATGAGCACGAACCCAACGCTCGAAGATCTCCTCCACGAGTCCACGTGGCTGGAGTGGCGCTCACTCGTGCCCGCCCAGGCGCTCCGTCAGTCGGACATGGTAACGACGGCTCAGACCCGGCAGGAGTTCGTAGACGGTTGCCGCATCCTCCGGCTGGATGAGCGCCGACGAGGCGGCGACGGTCTCATCGGACCGAGCCCCATCCAGCTCGCCATCGCGGACACGCTCAATGCGGGCCACAAGTTCAACGGCGTGATGGAGCCTCGCCGGACGACGAAGACGACCAGCATCCAGGCCGTGGCCCTGGGTCGGTGCCAGCACCGTGAGGATTTCCAGGTCGGGTGGACCATCACGAAGCGAGACGGCGGCACGAAGGTCTCCGAGCGCTTCCGCAAGGACATCCTGGTGCACATCGAGCGCCGCTGGCCGGACAAGCGCTCGCGTCCCTTCACCGTGGTCACCTCGAACGGGGGCGAGCACATCCGATGGCCGAACGGCTCCTTCTTCAGCATGTACGCACCCCAGAACGAGGGCTTCACGTCCGGCGCCTATGACCTCGCCTGGGTCGACGAGGCACAGGACGCGGACCCCGACATCGTCGAGTCCCTGCTGACCTCCATCCCCCCGACCCTCGACGGACGCTTCTCGTACATCGACGACGGGACCCAGATGGGCGCGCAGATGATCGCCAGCGGCACCGCCCCGGACTGGCAGGACGGGAACCTGCTGTGGCAGATGCTCCACCATCCGCGCGGCGGTGTCCTCATGCACGGCATCGACCCCGCGACCGACCCCGAGGAGCTGGAGGCATGGGAGGCCGATGAGGAGCACCCGAGAGCCCGCGTCCGTGAGCTGGTGGAGCTGAGCCACCCCGGCGTGGGCTTCAACACTCCCCTGTCCGACGTGGCCGACAACTTCGAGACGATGCGTCCCCCGAAGGTGTTCCATCGCGAGTACTTGGGTCTGCCTGGCACCGAAGGCTCCAACGTCGCCCTGCTGTCACAGGCGAAGTGGACCGAGTCTGCGCAGGCGCTCGCCAAGGCTGGCAAGGTCGCTCCGTCACGGTTCGCTCTCGTCGCGTTCGTGCACCCTGACGCCGCCGCCGCGTCTGTCGCCGCCGCCTGGTACGGCCCCAAGGGCGTGACCAAGGTTGGCCTCCTGCACCACCAGAAGGGCGTGGAGGGCTTCGCCAAGCGTCTCCAGGCTCTCGCTCGGAAGCACCGCCGCGCGATCACCTACGACAGCGCCAGCGCCGCGACCGAGGTCGAGCTACGGCAACTGCGCGAGTCGAAGCCCGCGCCCGCCGAGAAGCCGGTGATGTCCAAGGACATCGCACGGGCGGCCATTCATTTCTCGAAATTGCTGAATGAGGGAAAGCTGGAGCATTTCGACCAGCCCGAATTGAACGCCGCCGTGGAGATCGCTGTGAAGCGCAACTTCGCCACAGGCACGGGATGGGCATTCGGGCGCCCGAAGAAGGATGGAAAGCTCGTAGAAGATGCAGACATTACGCCGCTCGAAGCGGTCGCATTGGCCGCTTACAAGCTCGCTGACGAACGCGGTAAGCGCGAATCGGCACAAATTGACTTCTTCTGACGGAGTTATCCACAGGGAATTCACACAGCTAGGGAAAGTCGACGCCGCTGGATAGAATTGTCACGGCTATGAACTGAGCGCCTGACGCCGCCAAATTCGTTTCTCGAAATTGGAGCGGCGTTGGGCGCTTTCTCTTTTCTCACCGGAGGCCTTCGGTTCACCGAGGTGGCCCCGGCGCCTGCCGCGCTCGTGTCGCCCTGGGCCACGACCGACAGCCTTGAGAAGGCCATCGTCGGCGACGTCTTCGGTGAGATCCCCGCCGAGGTCATCACTCCCGAGATCGCGCTTCGCGTCCCCGAGGTCTCCCGGGCCCTCCAGGCACACCAGGCCCTCGTCGCCCCTCTCGCCTTCGAGCGATTCACCGGAGGCACCAAGGACGCAACCCAGCCGTACTGGGTCACCAACTCCGCCTACCCCGGCATGTCGCCGTGGTTGCGGTGGAAGGGCGTCGTCAGGGACCTCTTCCTCCACGGCTACGCGCTCCTGGGCGCCGAGCTGGACGACGCCACCGACCTCCCCCGCGACGTCGTCCACATCCCGTACCAGTTCTGGACCATCGACAGCGCCGGGTCGATCACGGTCGACGACGCGTCCGTCCCGCTCCAGTACCGACAGCGCCTCATCCTCATCCCGCTCGGTAGCAACGGGCTCCTTGTCGACGGCATCGACTCCGTTCGCCAGGCTCGCAAGCTCGAACTCGCCCGCCAGTCTCGGCTGGACGCTCCCCCGGTCGGTACCGAACTCCACATCACCGACGCCCGCTTCGACGAGATGACCAAGGCCGAGAAGCGCGACCTCGCCAAGTCCTACGCCGAGGGCCGCCAGAACGGCTCCGTCAGCGTCACGCCGTCCTACATCGACGTCAAGGAACGCGGCACCTCCGGCCAGCTCGACCTCTTCGAGACGGGCATGAACTCCCTGCGCCTCCAGCTCGCCATGCACGCCGCCGTGCCCGCCAGCTTCCTGGAGGCCGGGAAGGAGGGCGGCTCCGCAGGTGCCATGACCTACAGCAACGAGAACGACCGCCACTCCGAGCTTTGGACGTTCGGCTCCGCGGCCTTCGCTTATGCGATCACGGCGCGCCTCAGCCTCGACGACGTCGTCGGGCCGGACAGCGAAGTCCGCGCCGACCTCGCCCACTTCTCCGTGCCTGCCCCATCCGCCATCGACCCAGAAGCCGGAGACGCACCCGGACGCGAGGTAACGCCATGACCGAACAGCTCCCCATCACCGACGCCGACAAGGATGCCGCCGTCGTCATCGACGCCGGAACGCTGGAGTTCTCCGCCGAGGACATGACCGCGACCGGGCTCCTCGTCCCCTTCGGCGTCCAGTGCCGAAGCAATCTCGGCATGTTCACCTACGCGGCCGGTGACATCGCACTCCCGACCGACCTGGGCGGCATGAGCCTGAACGTCGAGCACAAGCGCGAAGACGTCGTCGGCTCCTTCACGAAGGTCTGGGAACAGCCCGAAGGCGTCATGGCCACCTTCCGCTACCGAGACACCCCCGAGGGTCGCCAGGCCTTCGAGGACGGCAAGAGCGGCAAGCGCAAGAACCTCAGCGCCGAGGTGGCCAAGGTCCGCATTCGCGACGGCAAGGCCCTGCCTGGCTCCGTCCTCTTCGCCGCCGCACAGGTCGAGAAGCCCGCCTTCGAGGGTGCCACCCTCCTCGCCGCCGAGGACACCGCGACCTCCAGCCACGACGAGCACGAGTTCACCGACGAGAACGGCGTGACGTGGCGCCGCGTCGAGGACTCCACGACGACCGTCGCCGACGACGGCAACACCACCACCACCGAGACCACCGTCACCACGACGGTTACCGAACCTGAGCCGACCCCGGCTGAGGAACCCACCACCGAGGAAACAGGAGAGTTCTCCATGTCTGACAACAACGCCGGGGCACTGGTTACCGGCACCCCCACCAAGGACGACGCCCCCGCTGAGGTTGAGCTGGGCACCGTCTTCGCCAGCATCGCCGCAGTCAAGGGCGGCATGTCCGCCCAGACCGCCGACGCCGAGACCCTTCTCGCCGCGCTCAGCGACATCAAGGTGAACGCCACGGGCGGCCTCACCACCTCCGCCTCCGGCGTCATCCAGCCCGCATGGGTCGGCAAGCTCTGGCAGGGCCTGACCTACGTCCGCAAGTACATCGACCTGGGCACGCACCTCTACGGCGGCATCCAGCTCGGTGGCCGCAAGGGATTCACCCTCGACCAGGGCACGGCTCTCGTCCAGCACTGGAACGGCAACAAGTCGGAGATCCCGTCCGGGTCGGCTACCACCGGCACCAAGGCTTCGAGCCTCCAGAAGTACGCCTACGGGGCTGACGTGGCGCGTGAGTGGTACGACCTGGAGGGCGGCGCTGAGGTGATCCAGGCGTTCTTCGAGGGCGTCGTGGACTCCTACGCCGAGCTGACCGACGAGGACGCGCTGAAGGCGATCTTCGCGACCGCCGCTGGCGCTTCGCTGGCCAACCTCCGCCCCGCGGGAACCTACCCGGCCGACTACCCCGCATCGATGGGTCTCCTCATCGACGCCATCGAGACCGTCTCGGAGGGCAAGGACGAAGCCACCTTCGCCGTGGTCAACCCCGCCGCCTACCGCGAACTCCTCTTCACTCCGAAGGACCTCGTGCCGGAGTTCGTGAGCTTCGCCTTCCGGGCTGGCTCGGGCGCGGGAACCGCAGACGGCAAGGTCGCCGTGGTCAAGGCACCCGACGAGTTCTTCGTCGGACTCGACCCGACTGAGCCTGCCGTGATCTCGGGCGCGAAGCGCGCCATCGAGTTCCGTGAGCAGGGCTCCACCCCGATCCAGGTCGACGCTCTCGACATCGCCAAGGGCGGTATCGACAAGGCCGTCATCGGCTACATGGAGACCTTCGTCGTTCGCCCGGAGAGCTTCGTCCTCTTCGGCACCGAGGCCGAGTGACACAGGGGGCGAACGCGATGACCATGTGGTTCAGCGCATCCGACGAGGACCGGCTTCTCGCCGCCTGGGAGGACGCGCCCACGGACAACGCCGAGGTGTGCGAGATGCTCCTCGACGTGGCCCGCGTGCAGGTCATTGCGTTCGCCCCGAAGCCGGACGAGGAGGACCCCACCACCCCGTGGACCCTCGAAGAGGACGAGACGTGGACCCCCGCACCCCGTCTCGTGTTCGCCCAGCTCCAGCAGGCCCGCAACCTCTGGATGGCCGCTGAAGCGAACGCATCCGGCGACATCGGCGCTGAGGGATTCAGCTTCGTGCCCCGCCCGCTCGACAAGACCATCCGCCAGATGATCCGCCCGACGACGGGAGCGCCCGATGCCTTCTAACCGCTCCCCGCTCGCCACGGTCCGCAAGACCCTGCGCGACACCATCAAGCCACTACTCCCCCAGCGGTGGCGCATCGTGCCAAGCCTGGAGGCCACGAAGACCCTCACCGTCCCGGCCGTGTACTTCGTGTTCGGGAGCGTCTCCCCCGAGGCGGACGGCCAGCGCCTCCCACCCGGCCACGTCTTCTGTGACTTCGACCTCGTACTTGTGGTCCCGCAGAAGGACACCGAGAAGGCCGAAGAAGCCGTCGATGAGGCCCTGTTGGACCTCATCCTCGCCCTCGAATGGCTCCCCGACGTCGCCTGGAACACCGCCGAGAAGATCCGCCTGGAGACCGGCCAGATTGTCTGGCGAGTTCAGGTATCCGTCCTCGCCTCAACCCCACAGCCCACCCCGTAACTAGGAGCACGCCATGCCCGAGATCGCATCCAACCCCGTCCTGAACAAGGCCACCTTCACGGTCGGCTCCAACTCGTACACGTCGCACATCCTCTCCTACGAGTGGGTGCCCAACGCACCGACTCAGGAGGTCACCGACATCGGTGGCACCGTCCACCGCTTCGCCGGTCAGGCCGGATGGACCCTCAACCTGGGCCTGTTCCAGGACTGGACCGACACCGGCCTTGCCACGATGTTCTTCGAGGACGAGGGCGAAGAGGCCACGGTGACCGTCGAGACCGCTCAGGCGTCGTTCGCCGCAACGATCACCGTCGTCGCCCCGTCCATCGGTGGCGCCGCCGCGCAGATCTCGCAGTCGAGCATCAGCCTGCCGTCGTCGAAGCCCGTCCGTACCGCGGTATCGAGCTGAGCCGTGGCCGGGTCCATCAGCCTCCTGGTGGACTCCCCTCTCCGCGACCTGGCATTCGCTCTGAGGGAGGTCCCCTCGGAGACGAAACGACAGATCTCGCGGCGCACTAAGCCGGTCGCGGACGAGGTGTGGTTCGACGAGCTGAGAAGCCGAGCTTCGACGCGCCTGCAACAGCGGGCCCTCGTGGACTCGCGGCAAGTCTCGGCCACTTCTCGAAACGTGTTCCTCCGGTCCGGAGGCCGGGGCACGCTCAGCTCCGGCACCCCGGTCTCCGTCGTCGCGGCAGGTGCCGAGTTCGGCATGAACCCGTCCCGTCCTGTCACTCAGCGCTCCCGGAAGGGCAACGAGTACACGCGCAAGATCGGCCCCGTCTTCCTCGCTCCGCGCCGTCAGGGGTACGTGGTCTTCGAGTCCGGCAAGGCCTCGATCTCCCGTGTCGCCTCCCTGTGGATCCAGACCGCGGCGCGCACCCTCTACGACGCCGCCGAAGGGAGTTGATCAACCATGGCCAGAAAGTACGAGATCGCTATCGCCAGCGAGACCGGCGCGTTCGAGAAGGGCATCAAGTCCGGCGTCATCGAACCGCTAGAGGACGCCGAAAAGGCCCTCGAAGATCTCGGCGACGCCAACGTCGGCCGAGACATCGACCGCGACCTGAAGATCGCTGAGCGCGCGACGAAGGACCTGAAAGACGAGACGAAGGACACCGCCGAGGCCATCGAGCGACACTTCCGCCAGTCCTACAAGAAGGTCCAGGACGACAGTCGTCAGACCACGAACCGGATGAAGGAGGGCTTCGACGAAGCCGCGGACGAAGCGGGCCAGTCCGGACGTGAAGCCGCCGCCTCCTTCTCGGGCGAGTTCGACGACGTCGCCGACTTCGTGCAGGAGACCCTCGCCAACGCCCTCTCCGGCTTCGGCCCCATCGGAGCCGCCGCGGGTATCGCTCTCGCCACCATCATGGGCACCGTCCTGTCCCAGGCCGCACTGGCCCAGGAGCGGCTGGCAGAGGCCCGTGAGCGGGCCGTGGACCTCGCGTCGGTCATGTACGAGAACGGCGGCGAGCTTCCGATGTCGGAGCGCGTGGACGACCTCATCGAGCTTCTCGGCTCCGAACGTCTCGCCCGTAACCCCATCGAGGCGCTGGCGAATGACTTCATCGATCTCGGTACGAACATCGACCAGGTCAAGGACGCCGCCCGTGCCGCCGAGACGCCGGTCGAGAAGCTCATCTCGGGCCTGTCCGGCGCCAACCTCCGCGACACCCAAGACGCCCTGGATGCGGTCAACGATGCCCTGGAGAAGATGAAGGAGGAGTCCTCCGACGTCAACCTCGACGACTGGGCCAAGCGCAAGGACACTCTCACCGCGATGCGCGGCGAGCTGGAGAAGACCGTTGAGCAGTCGGAGCTTGCCAACGAGCTGTACAACTCGACGAAGTTCCTCAACTCCGAGCGCATCGAGGCTCTCGCCGAGTCCTGGCAGAACGCCGCCGTGGACGCCGAGAACTACTTCACGGTCACCGAAGAGGGAGCCTCTGAGTTCGACCTTGAGAAGTATCTTCGCGACTCCGAGGCCGTCGAGAAGGCGAACGCGTACGTGCGCGACAACCTGGAGTTGCTCCCGCCCGAGGTCGCCGCCGAAGCCGCCCGTGTCGCCGAAGAGGCGGGACCGCAAGCCGCCCAGGGCTACATCGAGTCCTATCTCGGAGCTGACGCCGCCAATCGTGGCCGGATCATCGACGCCGCCCGCCGCAACGGTACCGCCGCGGGTAAGACGCAGGGCTCCGCGATGAACGACGCCGTGCAGAACGCCCTTCGACGCAACTTCGAGGTGCCCGTTCGCCTGCGCCTGAACACCTCCGAGTACGACAACTGGACCCCGGCTCGGAAGACGGCCTACGTCAACATGCGCATCAACCAGCCCGGCTACCAGCAGTTCGTGTGAGGAGGGGATCACCATGGCACACACCATCAGCGCCGCCAACGGAAGCGGCACCACCAGCCCGCTCGCCATCGACGGCTACGCGCCCTCGCGCACCTCCCGAAACGTCATCCACGACCTGCTGGACGGCTCCATCGGCGTCTCCTACATCGCCCCTCGCCCCCGCTCCGGCACGCTCCGCCTGACCTACCGCACGCTCCCCGAGGCCTTCGCCGCGTTCACTCTGCACGGCGAAGAGACCTCGTTCACGCTCACCTCGACCGTGTCGCAGGTCGGCATGAGCTACGCCCTCGACGGGGAGCTGAGCATGCCAACGCTGGACCCGCGCAGTGGCATGTACGTCATCGAGGTCGGGTATCAGGAGCTGACCGCATGAGCTTCGAGAACCGACCCCGCGCCTCCGCCCTCTATGACGCCGAATCCCTCGACGTCTCGCAGGGCAGTGTCGCGCTTGACTCCGGCTGGGCCCCATACGGGCAGGCCTCCATCACCGTGCCCCTGGCCACCCCGGAGCTGGCCGAGGAGCTGGACCCGTACGAAAACCAGCGCGTCGAGCTGACGACCTCCGTCACCGGCTCGTGGGCCGAGACCCCTGCGACGTACTCCGCCTGGACTGAGACTCGCCGAAACCTCTTCCGGTCGCCGCGTGGGACCACCACCAGCTCTGTGCACTGGGGCCAGGGCTCCGGCTCCTACTCCCTGCGCACCGACATGGAAGGCGACATCCCCACCGCCATCCGGTGGACGCGAGTGTCCACCAGCGCGGGTCGCATCTCGATGCTCGTTGGCTCGACGATGCCGAACGCAGGCCAGGACGTCCATGTCTCCCTCACCGTGCGAGCCTCAGCCGCGCTCACAGGTGTCTCCGTGGTGACCCGCCCTACCTCCACGTCCAGCACCGGCCAGACGACGCTGGAGACCATCGACATCCCGGCTGGCCTCTCGATCATCGACGTCTCCGGACCGACCTTCACGGCGAGCACCTCGACCGGCTCCGGAGTGGCGCTCATCTTCCCCTCCGGTGGCACGACCGGCGTGACGCTCGACGTGACCGGCGTACTCGTGGAGCTGGCCGCCACGGCGGGCGACTACTTCGACGGCGAGAGCATCGACCAGGAGCTGGAGCGCTACTCGTGGGCAACCACGGCCAACGCCTCCGCGTCGATTCTCGAAACGAGATCCATCCTCACCCCAGCCACCCAGACGTGGGTCCCCGCAGGTGATCGCACCTTCGATCTCGTCATGACGGACCGCACCGTCGACCACGCCGCCCGTGAGGTCCGCATTGACCTGGCCACCGATGAGGCCATCCTTCAGCGCTGGGCAGACGTCACCGACGACAGCACCCCACGCACCCACGAGGCATCCGTCCGCTCACTCGTGAACTACGTGTTGGGCAAGTGCATCCCCGGCGCCGCCCTCGAAGCTGGCACCACCGACGCGGACATCACCGCCACCTGGAGCGCCGCGAACGAATGGCCGGACCCGGTTGTCGGCACCGGGACAGTCGGCGACTTCGGCACCGGCACCACCGCGACTGGGCTGACGATTGGCTCTGGATCGACGCCGTTCGCTGGCCCGCACTACATCGTGTACCGCCGCAACGGTTCGTCGGCGGGCTGGGCCTTCTCCGGTGCCACCACAAAGTTCCCCGTCACGCCGGGGCGGCTCTATACCTTCAGCTATCACGCGATGCCCGTGGTCACCCGGAATCACCGCGCCACCATCGATTTCTACGACGCCAACGACCGCCGCATCCGCCGCGATGAAAGCGCCAGCTTCTCGTGCAACCCCTCCAATGGCTGGAGCCGCGTCCACCAGACCTCCGTTGCGCCGACAAGCGCGCAGTACGCCATCGTCAACACGCTCTTCTACTACGACGGGTCCGACGACACCGCTACCCGCATCGACGGATTCATGTGGAACGAGGGAGTGCTGGAGGATTTCTTCTACGGGGGCACCCCGGACACGAGCCTCTACGTTTACGACTGGGCTGGCGATGCCAATGCCTCCGCATCGACCCGTACGCCCATCGTCGAGCGCGCCCCCGAACTCTTCCGCTGGGAGGCGGGCACCAACGCGTGGGAGTTCCTCGCACCGCTGACGGCCGCCGCGGGCCTTCGCCTGTTCTGCGACGAACAGCGCCGCTGGTACCTCATCGACCCGCAGGAGTACGTCCTGCCCGGGCGCATCGTCTCCCAAGTGTCGAACACCACCGAGGGAACCGACGCCATCGGCGCACTGTCGGGCCTCTACGCAACCGGCGTCGTGGTCGTCTACCGCTGGACCGATGAGAACGGCGTGACCCAGCGTCGCGTGGACCACGCAGGCACCGGGCCGAACGTCGTCCGCGTCGAGCTGGACCGCCCCTACCCCGGACCCGGTGCCGCTCAGGCGCGCCTGAACAAGCTCGCAGGTCAGGGCCGCACGCAGGACGTCACCGTCGCCACCGACTACGCGGCCACCCCCGGCATGGAAATCGGCATTTCCCTGCCCGGAACCTTCGACCAGGTCGGCCGCATTCGTCGCGTCGCCTGGCGCCTTGACGAAGGCCTCATGGACATCGAGTCCTCCGGCCTCACCGAGGTCACGCCCGGCTCGTGGCTCGCCGTCGACCCCGCTCTGGAGTGGGACGACACCCCAACCACCGACACCGAATGGGAGGACTGGACCTAATGGCTATCGGAGACGCCGCCGCGGCGGCAGGCATGGAGACCGTGCCCGACACGGGCGAGAACGGGAAGGTCAAGTACGGCGCCCGCGAGATCAACCGCACCCGGGATGAGATCGCCAACCGCGCCAAGCGCGACTCGCCCACCATCGCCGTCCACGTGGGCTCCACCGCACCGGCAAGCCCGGTCGTGGGGCACCTGTGGTTCCAGCCGATCTAACCCGAAGGAGGAGGTGACCCATGGCTAGCGGCACCGCGCGCGACGACTACTCGGGTCGCCCGCAGTACGAGCTGATCCTGTCCGTCTCGACGCACTCGACCGACTCTGGGAACAACCGTTCCCGCTACAACTGGCGGCTCTACGCGCGCTCGAAGAGCGGGTACGGCTCCTTCGCGTACGACTCGCACCCGTGGGCCGTCAACGTCGAAGGGTCCTACTACAGCGGCTCCCACGACCTCCGCTTCACCGATGGCGGCGACTACAGCGGCAAGGAGATCACCCTAGGCTCCGGCACCACCGGCTGGAAGGGTCACAACGGCGACGGCAACCTGACCGTCACTATCGTCGCGGACCACTCCACCAGCTCCGTCTTCGGCAGTGCCCAGACGCCCACGGTGAACTTCTCCGCGGACCGCATCAAGGAAGCCCCGGGCAAGGCGGGCACCCCGTCCGTCTCCAACATCGGGCCCGTGTCGGCCACCTTCTCGTGGGGCTCCGCCTCCCGAGGTCACGCCAACATCACGAATTACCAGTTCCAAATCTCGACGAACTCGAACTTCTCCGGTGCGACCACCGTCAACAACGGCACCAGCCGGTCCCTCACGCGCTCGAACCTCACCCCCGGAGACACGTATTACACGCGCGTCCGTGCGCAGTCCAGCGACGGCTCCGGCTCGTGGTCCTCCACGCGCTCCTTCGACACCCTCAGCGGTGGCCGCGCCTTCATCGACGGCGTCTGGAAGGACTGCCGCACCCGCATGTGGACCGGCTCCGCGTGGGTGTACGTGCGAGCCCGCCGATGGAACGGCACGAGCTGGACCGACGTCCGATAACCCCTACCCGGAGAACACCATGAAGAAGTTCCTGACCCCCGCTATCCGCCGCTACGTGTACGGCGTGTGCATCGCCGCCGTGCCCGTGCTCATCTACTTCGACCTCCTGCCCGCCGACGCGGCACCGGTCATCCTCCCGCTCGTGCTGGCCATCCTGAACGTCCAGGACGACCCCAGCGCCACCGTGACCGTCTACCAGGGCCACGAGTCCCCGGACTACGACGGGAGGGGCGCATGAGCACCGACGACCCCATCATGCAGACCCGGCTAGACGTGGCCGAGATGAAGGGCATGCTGACCCAGCTCGTGTCCTCCCACGCCGAGCGCCTTCACCAGTCCGAGACCCGCCACGACTCCGCCGAACAACGCCTCAACGAGAAGGGCAAGCAGATTGCCCGCCTCGATGAGCGCGTCAACGACCTCGAAGACGACAACTCCGCCCGGTGGGGACGCGTGACCGGCGTGCTCTCGCTCATCATCAGCGGGGTTGTCGGCCTCGTCGCCATCTTCAACGCCCTCCGCATCGGCGGCTGACCCTAGGAGAAGCCATGACTACCGCATCCGAACCCATCCGCTGGGACCGAATGGTCTACGTCGGAACTGATCACGAGTGGACCCAGCGTCGTGTGGACGCCGAGGGCTCGCCCATCATCCCGACCGAAGCTCAGGCCCAGCTTCGCAACCGACACGGCGGCACGCTCTGGACCGAGTGCATCACCGAGATCGATGACGTGGACGGCTGGGTCACCGTCCGCATTCCCGCGAGCGCTACGGCCACCGACGCATGGAGCAAGCGTGAGCGTGGCGTGTGGGACCTCGAAGTCGTCGTCGGCGGGAAGCGCCTGCGATGGGCCGAGGGAGCCGTGACTGTGAGCCAGGAGGTAACGAAGTGAGCCGCATCGAAGTCAAGGTGACCGAGACGGAAGTCGTCGAGGTCGCAGTACCCGGCGCCACCGGCCCCGCGGGCCCGTCTGGCCCTACCGGGCCGAAGGGTGACCCTGGAGACCCTGGAGGCCCTCCTGGCCCGGAAGGACCGCAAGGCCCCATCGGAGCCACCGGCCCTGCCGGGGCGACCGGCCCTGCCGGACCGAAGGGTGACAAGGGAGACACCGGCTCAGTCGGCCCGACCGGGCCACAGGGCGCCACCGGTCCTGAGGGTCCCCGAGGGCTTACGGGGCTCACCGGAGCCGCATCCACCATCCCCGGACCGACCGGGCCTCAGGGGCCTTCTGGAGCCCCCGGGCCTCAGGGTCCTGCCGGTGCTGACTCGACCGTTCCAGGTCCCACCGGACCAGCCGGACCGAAGGGTGACAAGGGCAACAAGGGTGACACCGGAGACGCGGGAGCGACCGGCGCGACGGGACCCACCGGTCCACAAGGCGAAGTTGGGCCGCAGGGGCCTGCCGGTGCAGACGGCGAGGCCGGGGCTCAGGGCCCCACAGGTCCCCAGGGACCCCAGGGACCCCAGGGAGAAGCAGGGCCAGAAGGCCCTCAGGGACCCCAGGGAGAGCCAGGAGCCGGTGGGACAAGCACTTACGTGTCCCGTGTGTCGACGGCCAGCCAGAGCGCCGCAGGCGGCACGAAGATCCTGTTCCAGTCGCCGGAGATCACCATCGATCCCGACAGTGTCTTCAGCTACAGCTCGGGCGAGTTCACGGTGAACGAAGCCGGATACGTCGACTTCCGCGTCCAGGCCACCGTGTACAACTCCGTGGCGACAGTGTGGATCGACGTGTATCGGCGACGGGGCGGAACGAGCACGGTCATCCGCACAGCAACCGCCTACCTGGCGAATTCGTCGGCGTACGACTCCATCATCGCGTCGGCCAAGGTGCAGGTGCTCTCTGGTGACGTGCTGTACTTCGCGATCTCATCGAGCGGTGGCACGCCTGCGACGGCTGTGGGAGGCAACCAGACCAACGTGTGGCTCACGCACCAGGTCTGAGGTGGCCTAATTTCGGCCTAAAACTCGCCGCCTTCGGGTACTCTCATCCGCAGGAGGACGGCGCTATTTCCAGAAATAGCGACCACCGAAAGCCAAAACGATCATTATCGCACTTTCGCTCCGATAATGCGCGACCGCGGCCGCAGTCGGTCCACAGCAGACCCATAGCGGACGATGAGAGGGTCGCCGTATGGCTTCGCCCTTGTCGCACACCCGCCCGACCGGCCTGGCGATCTGGCTGATCATCGCGGGGGTGATCGGGTGGTTCGCCGCCTTCAACCTCACGGTCGAGAAGATCGAGCGACTGGCGGACCCGAGCGCGTCGGCGTCGTGCGACTTCAGCGTGCTGGTGCAGTGCAGCGCGAATCTCGACTCCTGGCAGGGCAGCGTCTTCGGCTTCTCCAACCCGATCCTCGGCCTCACCGGGTGGGTCGCACCGATCGTCGTCGGCGCGGCGATCCTCGCCGGAGCACGCTTCGCGCGTTGGTTCTGGTGGTGCTTCTGGGCGGGCATGGCGTTCGCGTTCGGGTTCGTCGTCTGGCTGATCGCGCAGAGCATCTTCGACCTCGGCACGCTGTGCCCGTGGTGCATGGTGACCTGGGCGGTGACGATCCCGTCCTTCTACGCGGTGACGACCCACCTGCTGCGGTCAGGCGTGGTGCCGGTTCCTGCGCGCGTGCGCAAGGCCGCCGCAGGCCTCATGGCCTGGGTGCCGCTGATGGCGATCCTCAGCTATGCGGTCGTCGTGCTGCTGGCACAGGTGCAGCTGAACGCCCTTCCGAACATCTTCCAGACGATCTTCGGCTGAGCTGCAGCGCGAAGGCGCCGATCCCCAGGGGGATGCGGCGCCTTCGTCGGGCTGAGGAGAGGGTCAGAACCAGATGGCGAGTTCGCGGGCCGCCGACTCGGGGCTGTCAGACCCGTGCACGAGGTTCTGCTGCACCTTCAGGCCCCAGTCGCGGCCGAGGTCGCCGCGGATCGTGCCGGGTGCAGCCGTGGTCGGGTCGGTTGTTCCCGCGAGCGAGCGGAACCCTTCGATGACCCGGTTGCCGGCGACCCGGATGGCCACGGAGGGGCCCGACATCATGAACTCGAGCAGCGGCTCGTAGAAGGGCTTGCCCTCATGCTCGGCGTAATGGCGCTCGAGACGCTCGCGCTCGGGCTCGACCAGGCGCAGGTCGACCAGCGCGTAACCCTTCGCTTCGATCCGGGCGAGGATCACGCCGGTGAGACCGCGGGCGACGCCGTCGGGCTTGACGAGGACGAGGGTTTCTTCGGTGGCCATTCAGTCTCCGTTCGTGGGGTCCGCGTCTGCGGCACGCGAGGCGTTCCGGCGGTCCAGCGCCGCCCCCTTGATGGTCGCATACGCCCACATCGCTCCGAAAATGAGACCGACCAGCACCAGCGCGGGAACGAGGAATCCGCCGAGGACGACGACGACCTGGAGGGCCCACCCCAGCACGATCCCGGCACGGTACCGCAGCAGACCAGCGGTGACGACCATCGCCAGTGCGACGACCGTGCCGCCGACGATCCCCCACCACGGCGGGATCGACCCCGGGAGGGCGCGCAGTCCGAACACGACCAGTCCACCGAGGAAGACGATGATCGATTCGAATCCGAGCACCACCGCCCCGAGCGACTCGGCCGCTCCTCTCGAACGCCTCACTCGGGGCTCACGCATCGGCGCCACCGCGCTTCCATCCCTCGGCGACCGATACCGCGATCGCTTCGCCGGCGAGCACCACCGAGCCCGCGATGACCACCGCACGCTGAGCGGACTCGACCGCCCAGGCCCGGGCTTCGTCGGCGGCGGTCGGAAGATCACCGTGCACGGTGACGTCCAACCCCGCGGCCTCCGCGAGATCGGCCAGGGCGTCTGGGTCACCGGCGCGGTCCGAGGCGGGTGCGGTGACGAAGACGCGCGTGGCGATCGGCGCGAGGGCCGCGACGATGCCGGCGGCATCCTTGTCGGCGAGCACGCCGAGCACCACGCCCCACTCCTCGAACGCGAAGGACTCCCGCAGCGCAGTGGCCAGCGCTGCGGCGCCGTGAGGGTTGTGGGCCGCGTCGACGAGCACGGTCGGCGCGGTGCCGAGCAGCTGCAGCCGGCCCGGAGAGGTGACGACGGTCAGCGCCTCGGCGAGCACGTCCTCCGCGATCGCGCGTCCGCCGGCACCGAGAAGCATCTCGACGGCGGCGATCGCCAGAGCGGCGTTTCGCCCCTGATGCGACCCGTACACCGGCAGGTAGGCCCCTTCGTAGCGTCCCGCGAGTCCCTGCACGGTCAGCTGCTGGCCACCGACGGCGAGCCGAGCCTCGGTCAGGGCGAACTCACGACCCTCGAACGCGACCCTGGCACCGCGCGCGGTGGCCGTGGCGCGGATGACCGCCTCCACCTCGGTGTCCTGCCGTGCCGAGACCACCAGCGCGCCGTCCTTCACGATCCCGGCCTTCACGGTCGCGATCTCGGCCGGGGTCTTGCCGAGGCGGTCGGCGTGGTCCATGCCCACCGGTGTGAGCACCGCCACATCGCCATCGGCGGTGTTCGTGGAGTCCCACGAACCCCCCATGCCGACTTCGACGACCGCCACGTCGACGGGGGCATCGGCGAACGCGACGAACGCGAGCACCGTCAGGAGCTCGAAGAACGTCAGCGGGTCCTCCCCCTCGGCGACGAGTTCGGCATCGATCATCCCCACGAAGGGATCGATCTCGTCCCAGGCGTCGGCGACGGCCGCGTCGTCTATCGGCTCACCGTCGACCAGGATGCGCTCGGTGAAGCGGTCGAGGTGGGGACTCGTGAACAGGCCGGTGCGAAGCCCGTGCGCACGCACGAGCGCCTCGATCATGCGGGCTGTCGAGGTCTTTCCGTTCGTGCCCGTGATGTGCACCACGCGATAGGTGCGCTGCGGATTGTCGAGCAGGTCGAGCACCCGCTGAGTGCGCTCGATCCGCGGCTGCACCCATCGCTCACCGGCGCGGTCCAGAAGCGCCGCGTAGACGGCGTCGGCTCTCTCGCGATCGGTCATCGAATCGCCTCCATCCGGGAAACGCGGACCGTGACGACGCCGGCGTTCGCGTAGGTGCCCGCAGTCACGGTGGTCTCGAACTCCATCGACGATCCGGTCGCGGTGTCCCCGAGGACGTGCTCACGGGCGAGCGTCTCGCCGGCGACGTCCGCGATCTCGAACGCCGACTCCACCTTGGCCAGATCGCCCGCGTCGGCGAACAGCAGCTCCAGGCGGATGCGGTCGCTCACCTCGAATCCTGCCGCCTTGCGGGTCTCCTGAACGGCCCTGATCATGTCGCGGGCCAGTCCCTCCGCCTCCAGCTCGGGGGTCGTGACGGTGTCCAGCAGGACGAAGCCGCCGTCGGCAAGCAGCGAGATGGCCACGCCCTCGGCGACGCCTCCCGCCTCCAGCGTGAGGTCGTACTCGCCGCTTTCGAGCGCGATGCCGTCCACGATCACCGCGCCGTCGATCTCCTCCCAGACGCCGGCTCTGGCGCCGGCGATCACGTGCTGAACGCGTTTGCCCAGTCGCGGGCCGGCGGCTCGGGCGTTCACGCTCAGCCGGCGGCTGATGCCGTACCGCTCGGCGACGGCCTCGTCGAGCTCGATCAGTTCGACGGCCTTGACGTTCAGCTCCTCGCGCAGAATCGCCTCGAACGGCACCAGCGCGGCGGCGTCTCGCACGACGACCGTCAGCGCCGCGAGCGGCAGCCGCACGCGAAGCCCCTCGCGCTTTCGCAGGGCGTTCGCTGCGCTCGAGACCTCGCGCACGGCATCCATCGCCGAGCGGATGTCGGACGCCGGGGCGAAGGCCGAGGCATCCGGCCAGTCCTGCAGATGCACGCTGCGTCCGCCGGTCACGCCCTTCCAGACGTGCTCCGACACCAGCGGCAGCAGGGGCGCCGCAACCCGCGCGAGGGTCTCGAGCACCGTGTACAGCGTGTCGAAGGCGTCTCTGCTGGCGGGATCGTCGGTCACGCCCACCCAGAACCGGTCCCTCGAGCGGCGGATGTACCAGTTGGTCAGCACTTCGGCGAAGTCACGCAGGCGCGCGGCGGCCGTCGTGGAGTCCAGTCCCTCGAGATCGTCGGCGACGCCGCGCACCAGGTCGCCCGTGAGCGCCAGGATGTATCGGTCGAGCACATCGGTGCTGTCGGTGCGCCACGTCGCCTCGTATCCGCGTACCCCGCTCGCGTTGGCGTAGGTGGCGAAGAAGTACCAGGAGTTCCACAGCGGCAGGAGGAACTCCCTGACCCCCGCACGGATGCCCTCCTCGGTCACGACCAGGTTCCCGCCGCGCAGCACCGGACTCGACATCAGGAACCAGCGCATGGCGTCCGAACCGTCGCGGTCGAAGACCTCGCTCACATCGGGGTAGTTCCGCAGCGACTTCGACATCTTCTGCCCGTCGCTGCCCAGCACGATGCCGTGACAGGAGACTCCGGTGAAGGCAGGGCGGTCGAAGAGGGCGGTCGAGAGCACGTGCATGACATAGAACCAGCCGCGCGTCTGCCCGATGTACTCGACGATGAAGTCGGCGGGCGAGTGCTCGTCGAACCAGGCCTGGTTCTCGAACGGATAGTGCACCTGCGCATACGGCATCGAGCCGCTGTCGAACCAGACGTCGAGCACGTCCTCGATGCGCCGCATCGTCGAGCGGCCCGTGGGATCGTCGGGGTTCGGGCGGGTGAGCTCGTCGATGTACGGCCGGTGCAGGTCGACCTCGCCCGACTCGTTGCACGGGAGCTCGCCGAAGTCCCGCTCGAGCTCCGCGAGTGAGCCGTACACGTCCACGCGCGGGTGCTCGGGGTCGTCGCTCCGCCAGACCGGGATCGGCGTCCCCCAGTAGCGGTTCCGGCTGATCGACCAGTCGCGTGCTCCGTCGAGCCACTTGCCGAACTGCCCGTGCTGCACGTTCTCGGGCACCCACGCGATCTGCTCGTTGCCGGCCAGGAGACGGTCCTTGATGTCGGTCACGCGCACGAACCAGCTGGAGACCGCCTTGTAGATCAGCGGATTCCGACAGCGCCAGCAGTGCGGATACGAATGCTCGTAGCTCGCCTCCCGAAGGATGCGGCCGGCCTGTCGCAGCAGACGGATGAGTGGCCGGTTGGCGTCCATCCACAACTCGCCCGCAACGTCGGAGACCTGCGGCAGGAATCGCCCACCGTCGTCGAGGCTCATGACGAGGGGGATCCCGGCGGCCGCGGTCACACGCTGATCGTCCTCGCCGTACGCGGGCGCCTGATGGACGATCCCCGTGCCGTCGCCGGTCGAGACGTAGTCGTCGACGAGGATGCGCCAGGCATCGCGCGTGCCCCACGCGTCGGTGTCGGCGTAGTAGTCGAAGAGGCGATCGTAGGAGACGTCGGCCAGGTCGGCGCCGAGGAAGGTCTCCGTCACCGCCTCGCGGGCCTCCTCGGGTGACGCGTAGCCGAGGTCCTTCGCGTATCCGGCCAGCAGGTCCTCGGCCAGCAGGTAGCGGTGCGCCGTGGCCTCCACCGGGTCGTCATCCCGGTGCACGTCCGCGGCACCGGCGGGACCGGCCGGCAGCACGGCGTACCTGATGTCGGGTCCGACCGCGAGCGCGAAGTTGGTCGGGAGGGTCCACGGCGTCGTCGTCCAGGCGAGGGCTCGCACGCCGGTCAGGCCCAGGGCCTCGGCCTTGGCCCCGACGAGCGGGAAGGTGACGGTCACCGACGGGTCCTGCCGCATCTTGTACACGTCATCGTCCATGCGCAGCTCGTGCGCCGACAGCGGCGTCTCGTCGCGCCAGCAGTACGGCAGCACGCGGTGCCCCTCGTAGGCCATCTCGCGGTCGTGGAGGGTCTTGAAGGCCCAGAGCACCGATTCCATATAGCCGGTGTCGAGGGTCTTGTAGCCGCGCTCGAAGTCGACCCAGCGCGCTTGGCGCGTGACGTAGTCCTCCCACTCGCGGGTGTACGCCAGCACCGACGAGCGCGCCTTCTCGTTGAACGTGGCGATGCCCATCGCCTCGATCTCGCTCTTCTCGGTGATGCCGAGCTGCTTCATCGCCTCGAGTTCCGCGGGCAGCCCGTGGGTGTCCCATCCGAAGACGCGGTCGACCTTCTTGCCGCGCATGGTCTGGAAGCGCGGGAAGAGATCCTTGGCGTAGCCGGTGAGGAGGTGACCGTAGTGAGGCAGTCCGTTGGCGAAGGGCGGGCCGTCGTAGAAGACCCACTCCGGCGCACCGTCGCGCTGTGCGATCGAGGCCCGGAAGGTGTCGTCTTCGGCCCAGAAGGCGAGGGTCTGCTGTTCCAGGTCGGGGAAACGCGGGCTCGGCTGCACGTCGGCGGCCGGGCCGAAGGAGGATCGGGGGTAGGTCATCGCACTCTCGCAGGTTCTCGTCCTGCGGGGACGATCCACCCGTCGGGAGAACCGCGGTACCACCCCGCGTGCCGCTCGACCCGCGTGTCGCGGGCCGGGGCCACTCTCACAGCGGCTGTGACGGGCCTGACCCGCTCGGTTCTAGTGATCCCGCCGCACGATCGAGAGCGGACGACGGAACGTTCTTCCGAGGACTCCCCGGTGATGGCCGGATCGATGTCTGTCCGGACATTCTACGCGCGGATCGGCGACCCGCGACCATCGCGGGGTGAACCCTCCCGACGCCGGTCTTCTTCGCCCGATGCCGCCTTTCTGGACTCGTGCCACAATTGACGCTCGTGACATCCTCCCCCGCATCCACAGCTCCGACCTCCACTCCGCGCCGCGTGGCGTGGGCCTCGATGGTCGGCACGTCGCTCGAATCGTTCGACTTCTACGTCTTCGCGTACTTCTCCGCCTTCTTCCTCGGCCCGCTCTTCTTCTCGCCGCTCGGCGAGTTCGGGTCGACGCTCACGTCGTTCCTGACGATCGCGCTCGCGTTCGTCGTGCGCCCCATCGGCGCGGTGCTCTTCGGCTACATGGGCGATCGCCTGGGGCGGCGCGCGACTCTGCTGTGGACCATCGGCATCATGGGCGTCGCGACGGGCCTCATAGGGATGCTGCCCACCTACGCGCAGGCCGGCTGGCTGGGCGCTGCTCTCCTCATCGCGCTCCGCATCGCACAGGGCCTGTCGCTCGGCGGCGAGTGGGGCGGATCCATCCTCATCGCGACCGAACACTCCTCCCCCGTGCGTCGCGCGTTCTTCGCGGCCATCCCGCAGCTCGGCTCACCGGTCGGGTCCATCCTCTCCGCCACCGTGTACATCGTGATGACTCAGGTGCTCAGCGCCGAGGATCTCGCAGCGTGGGGCTGGCGCATCCCGTTCCTGCTGGCCATACCGCTCCTCGCCGTCTCGCTCTACCTGCGTCTGACGATCACCGAGACGCCGGTCTTCCGCGACGTCGTCGCCGAGGGCCGCCGCGACCGGGTGCCGTTCGTGACGATGTTCGCCCGGCGTCCGCTCGCGATCGTGGTCGCCATCGGCGCGGCACTGCTCGGCATCGGCTCCTACTCGCTGATGAACACGTACACGGTCAACTACGGGGTCGCCCAGCTCGGATTCGCCTACCAGGACCTCCTGGTCGCCACGACCATCGGCGGTCTGCTGCAACTGGTCACGATCCCCCTCTTCGGGTGGTGGTCCACCCGCATCGGGTCCGCCCGTGTGGTGATGTGGGGCGCACTCGGCACGCTTCTGATCACGTTCCCGATGTACTTCCTGCTGCAGTTCGCCACCTTCCCGATCCTCGTGGGCACGATGATCATCGGCGGCATCCTGCCGACGATGGCGTGGGCGGCACTCGGCGGACTCATGAACGACCTCTTCCCCGATCACTTCCGCTACTCGGCTCTCTCGCTGTCGTACGCCATCGCCG
Organism: Microbacterium sp. MTN4-26; assembly: GCF_042846595.1. Lineage (NCBI taxonomy): Bacteria > Bacillati > Actinomycetota > Actinomycetes > Micrococcales > Microbacteriaceae > Microbacterium > Microbacterium sp. MTN4-26. Next base: position 121,591 of record NZ_BTGO01000001.1, on the reverse strand, counting down.
CGACCGTGAGCGGATTCGTGCCCGCGCTCACCCTCGCCCTGGGCGAGGCCACCGCCTATGCGTGGTGGCACCCCGGGATCGTCCTGGCGATCATGTCGGCCATCACGCTGCTCGCGGCATGGGTCGCGGCCCGGATGCCGACGGCGGCGCACGTCGCGGCTCCCGAGCCCGTTCAGGTGTGACTCGACCTCAGCGGGGGTGACCCGGCCTCAGCGAGGGGCCGTCCTGCGTCGGTAGACTGTGCCCACCCGCACATTCAGGCACGCTCACACAGTGCCGCCCATACCGCGCAAGGAGCACCATGGCCGAGATCCCCGACAAGCCCGCCCTCGAAGGTCTCGAAGACAAGTGGGATGTCGCATGGAACGCCGCGGGAACGTACCGGTTCGACCGCGCGCGGGCCGCGGTTGCCGGACGCGGCGGGGTGTACTCGATCGACACACCCCCGCCGACGGCGTCGGGAAGCCTCCACATCGGCCACGTCTTCAGCTTCACGCACACCGATATCAAGGCGCGATACGAGCGGATGCGAGGCAAGGCCGTGTTCTATCCGATGGGCTGGGACGACAACGGCCTGCCCACCGAGCGCCGCGTGCAGAACTACTACGGCGTGCGGTGCGATCCCTCCCTCCCCTATGACGCGTCGTTTACGCCGCCGTTCGAGGGGACGACGAAGACGATCAAGCCCGCCGACCAGGTGCCGGTCAGCCGCCGGAACTTCATCGAGCTCTGCGAGCGTCTCACCGTCGAAGACGAGAAGCAGTTCGAAGCGGTGTTCCGCCAGCTCGGACTGAGCGTGGACTGGGATCAGACCTATCGCACGATCAGCGACGACACGATCCGCACCAGCCAGCTGGCGTTCCTGCGCAACATCGAGCGCGGCGAGGCCTATCAGGCGCTCGCACCCACGCTGTGGGATGTCGACTTCCGCTCCGCGATCGCGCAGGCCGAGCTCGAGGACCGCGATCAGCAGGCGTCCTACCATCGCATCGCCTTCCACAAGAGCGACGGGTCGGGCGACGTGCACATCGAGACCACGCGCCCGGAGCTGCTGCCCGCGTGCGTGGCGCTGGTCGCACATCCGGATGACGAGCGCTACCGGCCGCTGTTCGGCTCGACGGTGCGCACCCCGCTGTTCGACGTCGAGGTCCCCGTCCTGCCCCATCCGCTCGCACAGCCCGACAAGGGCTCCGGCATCGCCATGATCTGCACCTTCGGAGATGTCACCGACATCATCTGGTGGCGGGAACTCGACCTTCCGAACCGCACGATCCTGGGCAAGGACGGACGCCTGGTCGCAGAGGCCCCGGATGTCATCGTCTCCGACCGCGGCACCGCGGCCTACGCTGAGCTTGCCGGCAAGACCGTCTTCAGCGCGAAGAAGGTCGTCGTCGAGCAGCTCGAGGCCAGCGGCGAGCTCATGTCGGTGTCCGCACCGTTCACCCATCCGGTGAAGTTCTTCGAGAAGGGCGACCGCCCCCTCGAGATCGTGTCGACGCGGCAGTGGTACATCCGCAACGGCGCGCGCGACGAGAGTCTCCGGGAGCGCCTGATCGCCTTCGGTCGCGAGATGTCGTGGCATCCCGACTTCATGCGCGTCCGCTACGAGAACTGGACCGGTGGACTCACCGGGGACTGGCTCGTCTCACGTCAGCGCTTCTTCGGCGTGCCGATCCCGGTGTGGTACGGGCTCGACGCCGAGGGCGAACGCGACTACTCGCGTGTGCTCACCCCCGACCCGCAGAGCCTGCCGGTGGATCCGACCATCGACGTGCCCGCCGGCTTCACCGAGGACCAGCGCGGGATGCCGGGGGGATTCGACGCCGAGCGCGACATCTTCGACACCTGGGCGACGTCTTCTCTCACCCCGCAGCTCGTGGGCGGCTGGGAGCGGGATCACGGGCTGTGGGACCTCGTCTCGCCCTTCGACCTCCGACCGCAGGGCCAGGACATCATCCGTACCTGGTTGTTCTCCACGATGCTCCGAAGCGTGCTCGAGGACGACCGTGCGCCGTGGACCGATGCCGCCATCTCGGGCTTCATCGTCGACCCCGACCGCAAGAAGATGTCCAAGTCGAAGGGCAACGTGGTCACACCTGCCGACATCCTTTCGCGGCATGGTTCGGATGCGGTGCGATACTGGGCGGCTTCGAGTCGTCTCGGCGCCGACGCCGCCTTCGATCCGCAGAACCCGACGCAGGTGAAGATCGGCCGGCGCCTCGCGATCAAGATCCTGAACGCCGCGAAATTCGTCCTGTCCTTCCCTGTTCCCGACGGCGCGCAGATCACCCACGCCCTCGACGCCTCGATGCTCGCCACTCTCGACGTCGTCGTCGCCGAGGCCACGCGCGCCCTCGACGCCTACGACCACGCGCGGGCGCTGGAGGTCACCGAGTCGTTCTTCTGGACCTTCTGCGACGACTACCTCGAGCTGGTCAAGGAGCGCGCCTACGACCGCACCGACGTCGGGCAGCCTTCCGCCGCGCTTGCCCTCCGCACCGCCCTGTCGACGTTGCTGCGCCTTCTCGCCCCGGTCGTGTCGTTCGCGACGGAGGAGGCGTGGTCGTGGTTCGAGGATGGATCCATCCACACCTCGGCGTGGCCCGAGACCGGCGACGGCGACGGCGACCCGGCGGTGCTCGCAGCGGTCGGCGCCGCACTCATCGGCATCCGCCGAGCGAAGACCGAGGCCAAGGCGTCGCAGAAGACTCCGGTCACCCGCCTTGTTCTGGGGGCGCCTGCCGACCGGCTCGAGGCCCTGCGCCTGGCGGAGGGCGACCTGAAGGCTGTGGGACGGATCGAGGATCTGACCTATGTGGAAGCGGCCGAGACCACGGTCGTCGAGATCGAGCTCAGGGAGGTCTGATGAGACTCGGAACACGATGGACCTCGGGAGAAGAACCGCCGGAGGCGGTCCCCGAGAGCCTGCGCGAGGGAATCGCGGGTGTGGATGCCACCATCCCCGTCGACGTCCTCGGCGCGCCGAGACCACGATGGACGCTGACATGGCTCGAGGGCAAGCCGATCGCCGAGCTGGCCAACGGCGTGCTCGTCGAGCTCGACGAAGAGGGCAACGCCGTGGTGCGCCACGCGTCGGACGACGAGTCGCCCTGAGGCGCTCACCCGCCTGACGCGAGCGCTCACCACGCTCACCCGGGCGGGATGACGACGCCCGCGGACGCCTGAGCGCGGGCACGGAGATCGTGATGACGCGATTCGATGGCCGCCGCGAAAGCGGCACGTTGCCGTCGCGCGATGCGCGCGGCCACGAGGGCGGCCAGGCGACGCGAGAAGCTCAGGAGCACACGATCGACCGCGGTCGGTGCGGACGCGTGCGAGACCTCGACGAGAGTGGTCATCACGATTCCTTCAGATCGGTGAGCGGGAAGAGGTCGGCACGGATGGAGACCGGTCGGACGCCCTCGCCGACCTGATCGCGATGGCGCTCCACGGCGTCATCGATCAGCTCCATGATCCGGTGCGACAGGTCTCGCAGCTGCTCGGGCGTCAGACGAGCCGTGGCCGTGGAGACCATCGCTCCGTCCGCCCAGGCATCCTCCAGCGCGTCATCGGGCTTCATCACGAAGTCGATCAGCCGCTCCTGCCGGTGGCGGAAGAACTCGCTCATCACCAGCTGCGTCGCGGACCGCTCGGAGGGCGAGGTGGCCCCTGCGGGGTTGGTGAACGACACTCCCCCGATCGGTCGTTCCCACCACCGTTCGCGCGCCGATCCACGGTCGACGCACTCGCGGATGAGGTCGTGCTTCGCGAGCGCCCGCAGGTGATAGCTCGTCGAACCGGTGGACTCGCCGAGGTGTTCCGCGAGCGTACTGGCGGTCTGCGGACCGTACTGGCTCAGAATGTCGTAGATCCGCACCCGGAGAGGATGCGCGAGAGCTCGGAGAGCACCGGCCTCGAGCACCCGATCGTTGCTGTGATGCGCCGGTGACCGGGTGACATCGGCCCTCTTGTCGTCCATGGCTCGAGCATAAAACCACAAAGACTTCTTTGCAAGCGTTGCTTTGCAAAGACATCTTTGCTGAAGAAGCGCTCGCCGAATAGGGTGGATGAATGGTCCACGAGAATCCTCTGCTCTCCCCGTCCACGCTCCCCTATCGCCTGCCGGACTACGCACGAATTCGACCCGAGCACTACCTCCCCGCGTTCGAGCGGGCTTTCACGGAGCACCTGCGGGAGATCGAGCAGATCGCGACCTCCGCAGCACCCCCGACCTTCGAGAACACCGTCGTGGCTCTCGAAGAGTCGGGACGCATGCTCGAAGACGTCGCTCACGCGTTCTACACCGTGGCATCAGCCGATGCGACGGCGCCCATCCAGCAGGTCGACGAGCAGTTGGCGCCGCTGATGGCCGCCCACGAGGACGCGGTGCGCCTCGATGCGCGCCTCTACGCGCGCGTGCGCGCCGTGCACGACCAGCTCGACACGCTGACGCTGAGCGAGGAGGATCGCTACCTCGTGGAGCGACACCATCGGGAGATGGCGCACGCGGGCGCGGCGCTCGACGCAGACGACAAGGCGCGGCTGTCGGAACTGAATCGGCGCCTGTCGGTTCTCACCACGACCTTCGAGAAGAACCTCCTGGCCGACACGAACGAGCTCGCCGTGGTCTTCGAGGATGCAGCCGACCTGGACGGGCTGTCCGAGGGTGAACTCTCCGCTGCGGCCGAAGCCGCCCGAGGACGCGGCCTCGACGGCGCGTACGTGGTGACGCTCACTCTCTTCACCGGCCACCCCTATCTGTCGTCGTTGACGAACCGCCGCGCGAGGGAGCGGATCATGGCCGCGTCACGCAGCCGCGGTTCCCGCGGCGGAACGCACGACAACCGAGGCGTCCTGCGCGACATCGTGCGACTGCGCGCCGAGCGCGCAGCACTGCTGGGCTACCCGTCGCATGCCGCCTACATCACCGCCGACCAGACGGCCGGTTCCCCCGAAGCGGTCGAAGAGATGCTCCGCCGGCTCGCCGTCCCCGCGGCCCGGAACGCCGCGGCAGAGTATGCGGCGCTCCAGGAGATCGCCGACCGTTCCGCCTCACCCCACCAGATCGCCGCACACGACTGGGCGTTCTACACCGAGAAGGTGCGCGCCGCGCGATACGACCTCGATCGAGCCGCCCTGCGGCCCTGGTTCGAGGCGGAGCGGGTGCTGAAGGGGGGCGTCTTCCGTGCAGCTGACGCCCTGTACGGTCTGTCCTTCCGGGAGCGCGACGACCTGGTCGCCTACCACCCCGATGCGCGCGTGTTCGAGGTGTTCGACGCCGACGGATCCGCGCTGGGTCTCTTCGTGCTCGACCTCTACACTCGCGACAGCAAACGCGGGGGCGCATGGATGAATCCGATCGTCTCCCAGTCCGCGATGCGCGGGACGCATCCGGTCGTCGTCAACAACCTCAACGTCTCCAAGCCTGCAGCCGGCAGTCCGACTCTCCTCACCCTCGATGAGGTGACGACGCTCTTCCACGAGTTCGGCCACGCCCTTCACGGCCTGCTGGCCACCGTGACCTACCCGCACTTCGCTGGGACCAACGTCTTCCGCGACTTCGTCGAGTTCCCGAGTCAGGTCAACGAGATGTGGATCTACTGGCCGGACGTGCTCGCGGCGTACGCACGTCACATCGACACCGGCGAGCCGCTCCCCGCGGAGATCGTCCGACGCCTTCATGACTCCGAGGCGTTCAATCAAGGCTTCGAGACCAGCGAATATCTCGCGGCAGCCTGGCTCGACCAGGCCTGGCATCGATTGAGCAGCGGCGAGGTCGACGCCGAGATCGACGTCGCGGAGTTCGAGGCCGCCGCTCTTGCCGATATCGGACTCGACCACCCCGCGGTTCCCACCCGGTATTCGTCCGCGTACTTCGCGCACATCTTCTCGGGAGGCTACAGCGCCGGCTACTACTCGTACATCTGGAGCGAGGTGCTCGACGCGGACACGGTCGAATGGTTCCGCGAGAACTGCGGCCTGACCCGGGCGAACGGCGAACGGTTCCGCGCCCGCCTCCTGGGCGTCGGTGGGTCCAAGGACCCGCTCGAGGCCTACCGGGACTTCCGCGGCCGGGACGCCGAGATCACGCCGCTCCTGGCGCGCCGAGGCCTCACCGCCTGATACGCGCGAGGACCCCACCGTTGCCGGTGGGGTCCTCGCGTCACGGAAGGTCAGGCGCTCTTGCGCTTCTCCCGCATGACGAGGGTGGGGGCCGCACCCTTCTCCACCGCGTCACGGGTCACGATGACCTTCTCCACGTTGTCGGCGGAGGGGATCTCGAACATGATCGGGCCCAGCACGTCTTCGAGGATCGCGCGCAGACCGCGCGCACCGGTCTTTCGCTCGACGGCGAGTTCGGCGATGGCCTCCAGCGAAGCGCGATCGAACTCGAGGGAGACGCCATCGAGCTCGAACATGCGCTCGTACTGCTTCACGAGTGCGTTCTTCGGTGCCGTCAGGATCTCCATGAGCGCCTCGCGATCAAGCGGCGAGACGGCCGCGACCACCGGGAGGCGACCGATGAACTCGGGAATGAGACCGAACTTGTGGAGATCCTCCGGGCGCACCTCCGAGAAGAGGTTCAGGTCGTCGCCCTTCGTGTGAAGCGGCGCGCCGAAGCCGACGCCGTGCTTGCCCACGCGCGAGGAGATGATGTCCTCGAGTCCGGCGAACGCCCCCGCCACGATGAACAACACGTTCGTCGTGTCGATCTGGATGAACTCCTGGTGCGGGTGCTTGCGGCCGCCCTGCGGCGGGACGGACGCGACGGTGCCCTCCAGGATCTTCAGCAGCGCCTGCTGCACGCCCTCGCCCGAGACGTCGCGGGTGATGGACGGATTCTCGGCCTTGCGGGCGACCTTGTCGACCTCGTCGATGTAGATGATCCCGGTCTCGGCCCGCTTGGTGTCGAAGTCCGCCGCCTGCAGGAGCTTCAGCAGGATGTTCTCGACGTCTTCGCCGACGTAGCCGGCCTCGGTGAGCGCGGTCGCGTCCGCGACGGCGAACGGCACGTTCAGCCGCTTCGCGAGGGTCTGTGCGAGGTAGGTCTTGCCGCATCCGGTCGGACCGAGGAGCAGGATGTTGCTCTTCGCGATCTCGACCTCTTCGGCGCGCTGCTCGGCGGACTGGATGGTGCCGTGCGCGCGCACGCGCTTGTAGTGGTTGTAGACGGCGACGGACAGGGCGCGCTTGGCGTCCTCCTGCCCGACGACGTACTCCTCCAGGAACGCGAAGATCTCGCGCGGCTTGGGGAGATCGAAGTCGGCGACCTCGCCCGAGGACGATTCGGCCATGCGCTCTTCGATGATCTCGTTGCACAGCTCGACGCACTCGTCGCAGATGTAGACGCCGGGACCGGCGATCAGCTGCTGCACCTGCTTCTGGCTCTTGCCGCAGAAGGAGCACTTGAACAGGTCGGCGCTCTCTCCGATGCGTGCCATCCGGCTCCTCCTCAAACAGCGGGCCTCAGCCCCGGGTGTCCTTCGAGCCTAACCGTAGTCTGTGACATCGGTGGGAATTGCGACGGCGAATGTGCCGGAGACACCGAACGGACGACGCCCCGCCTCCCATCGGGGGCGGGGCGTCATCAGGACCGTCGCGTCAGGACGTGATCGCGGCGGGTGTGCGCTTGCGCGTGGTGAGCACCTGGTCGACGACTCCATACTCCAGCGCCTCGGAGGCGGAGAGGATCTTGTCGCGGTCGATGTCCTTGTTCACCTGCTCCGCCGTGCGGTTGGTGTGTCGGGCCATCGTCTCCTCGAGCCAGGTGCGCATGCGGAGGATCTCCGCGGCCTGGATCTCGATGTCGGATGCCTGCCCGTGGCCGGCCTCCCCCACTGCGGGCTGGTGCATCAGGATGCGCGCGTTGGGAAGAGCGAGACGCTTGCCCGGAGCGCCCGCTGCCAGCAGGACCGACGCGGCGGAGGCCGCCTGTCCGAGCACGACCGTCTGGATCTCCGGCGAGACGTACTGCATCGTGTCGTAGATCGCCGTCATCGCGGTGAAGGATCCGCCCGGCGAGTTGATGTACATGATGATGTCGCGGTCGGGATCCTGGCTCTCGAGAACCAGGAGCTGCGCCATGACGTCGTCGGCGGACGCGTCGTCGACCTGCACGCCGAGGAAGATCACGCGATCTTCGAACAGCTTGTTGTAGGGATCCTGTCGCTTGTAACCGTAGGCGGTGCGCTCCTCGAACTGCGGGAGCACGTAGCGACTACCGGGCATCTGCAGACCGGACGGGGCGGGGACGCCGTGTGTCGGGGTGTACATGTGCGGTTCTCTCTCTTTCGCCTGCGGACTCAGCTCGCGGTCCCGCCGCCGCCGGAGACGTCGGCGGCGTGCTCGCGGATGTGGTCGACGAACCCGTACTCCAGCGCCTCCGCAGCGGTGAACCACCGGTCCCGGTCGCCGTCGGCATTGACCTGCTCGACGCTCTTGCCGGTCTGCGAAGCGGTGATCTCCGCCAGGCGCTTCTTCATGTCGAGGATGAGCTGCGCCTGCGTCTGGATGTCGCTCGCGGTTCCGCCGAAGCCGCCGTGAGGCTGGTGCAGGAGGACGCGGGCGTTCGGTGTGATGTAGCGCTTGCCCTTCGTCCCGCTGGTCAGCAGGAGCTGCCCCATCGAGGCGGCCATGCCGATGCCGACGGTGACGATGTCGTTCGGCACGAACTGCATCGTGTCGTAGATCGCCATGCCCGCGGTGATCGAGCCACCGGGCGAGTTGATGTAGAGGTAGATGTCCTTCTCGGGGTCTTCGGCGGCGAGAAGGAGGATCTTCGCGCAGATCTCATTCGCGTTCTCGTCACGCACCTCCGACCCGAGCCAGATGATGCGGTCTCTCAGCAGCTTGTCGAAGACGCTCGTCGCGACAAGGGGTTCAGCGGCCATGTGTGCTCCTGATTCCTTGGGTCTGAGTCGAATCTACCGGCGCCCACTCGGCGCACCGCGCGTGTTCGCCGTGGGCAGATCGATCAGCGGACCGGACGACAAAGGGCGGATGCCGCAGCATCCGCCCTTCATCACCCGAAGGCGATCACTTCGTGTCGTCGGCGTCCTCGGCGTCGGCTTCGGCGGCGTCGTCGACGATCTCCTCGGCCTCTTCGACGGCCTCCTCCGCGGCGGCCTCGTCGTCCCCCACCGCGATGAAGCCGGTGAGGTCGACGGTGTTGCCGGCGGTGTCCACGACGGTGACCTTGCCGAGCGCGACGGCGAGGGCCTTGTTGCGAGCGACCTCGGCGACGACGGCCGGCAGCTGGTTCTGCTGCTGCAGGGCCTGCACGAACTCCTGCGGAGCCATGCCGTACTGAGCGGCCGACTGGACAAGGTACTGGGTGAGCTCCTCCTGCGAGACCTGGACCTCAGCCTGCTCGGCGATCGCGTCCAGCAGCATCTGCGTGCGGAACTGCTTCTCGCTGGCCTCGGTCACTTCGGCGCGGTGCTCGTCGTCCTCGAGTCGGCTCTCCTGCTCCAGGTGCGCGTGGACCTCGTCCTCGATCAGCTGCGGCGGAACGGCGATCTCGACCTGCTCGAGCAGCTGCTCGACGAGCTTGTCGCGGGCCGCCGAGCCCTGCGTGAAGACGGACTGCTGCGAGACGCGCTCACTGAGGCTGTCGCGGAGCTCCGCGATGGTGTCGAACTCGCTGGCGATCTGCGCGAAGTCGTCATCGGCGTCGGGAAGCTCGCGCTCCTTCACCGCCTTCACCGAGACCGACACCTCGGCCTCCTGCCCGGCGTGGTCGCCGCCGACCAGCTTGGAGCGGAACGTGGTCTCCTCGCCGGCGGTGAGCGAGTCGATCGCCTCATCGATGCCCTCGAGGAGTTCCCCGGAGCCGACCTCGTACGACACGCCTTCGGCGCGGTCGATCTCGGCACCGTCGATGGTGGCGACCAGGTCGAGTTCGACGAAGTCACCGGATGCCGCGGGGCGGTCGACCGTCACCAGCGTGCCGAAACGCGAGCGGAGCTTGTCGAGCTCCTCGTCGATGGCGGCCTCGTCGACCTCGACGGCGTCGACCTCGATCGTCAGCCCCTCGTACGCGGGGAGGTCGAACTCGGGCCGCACATCGACCTCGACGTCGACCTCGAGGTCGCCGGAGAAGTCCTTCTCGGCGGGCCATTCGACCACCTCGGCGCTCGGACGCCCGAGGACGCGGATGCTCTCCGCCTCGACGGCCTGACGGTAGAACCCGTCGAGCCCCTCGCTGACGGCGTGCTCGAGCACCGCACCGCGACCGATGCGCTGATCGATGATCGGGGCCGGAACCTTGCCCTTGCGGAAGCCGGGGATCTGCACGTCTTTGGCGATGTGCTCGTAGGCGTGCGCGATGCTGGGCTTCAGTTCGTCGGGGGTGACCGTGATGTGCAGCTTCACCCGGGTCGGGGTCAGCTTCTCGACGGTGCTCGTGACCATGCCTGTTCGTTCTCCTCGCTGTCGACCGCGCGGTAGCGCGCGGCGGTTGAGTCTTGGTCGGTGGACGTCGGGGCGACAGGATTTGAACCTGCGGCCTCCCGCTCCCAAAGCGGGCGCTCTACCAAGCTGAGCTACGCCCCGGTTGGGTGCGCACACGCGAACGTGCGGCGATCGGCCCCGAGAAGTCTAGCCGACGCGAGGTCGACTCGCCTGCCGGTGTCCAGGCCACGACCGGATGTCGTCTAGACTGGTCACGCCGCGGCTTGCCGCTGCGGGGATGTAGCTCAATGGTAGAGCCTCAGTCTTCCAAACTGATGGTGCGGGTTCGATTCCCGTCATCCCCTCCACACCACTCCCCCCTCCGCCCATGCCGCGTCGGATCCGAGCCGCCCGCGCGGCGCCGCTCCGCAGTCACTTCCGGCGGGTGGTGGCCCTGTTCGACCCGCAGAAAGTGACTGCGGAGCGGAAGGGACCCGCGGGGCTCGGCTCAGCCGGCCGGGCGCGCGTCGCGGTGGGCGGCGAGGTGGGCGCGGTAGGTGTCCGCGTTCCGTCGGATCGCCGTCCGCTCCTCCTCCGTGAGCTCGCGCCGCACCTTCGCCGGCACGCCGGCCACCAGCGAGTTCGGCGGAACGACGGTTCCCTCCAGCACCACCGCTCCCCCGGCCACGAGACAGCCCGGGCCGATCTCGGCACCCGACAGAACGACGCTCCCCATGCCGATGAGCGACCCCTCGCCGACGGTGCAGCCGTGCACCACGGCGTTGTGTCCGACCGACACGTCGTCGCCGATGACGACCGGCCGGCCGGCGTCGACGTGCACCGAGACGTTGTCCTGGAGGTTGCTGCCCGCGCCGATCGTGATGGAGGCGCTGTCGCCGCGGAGAACCGCGTTGTACCAGACGCTCGCCTCCGGCCCGAGCGAGACCGAGCCGATGATGCGAGCGCCGGGGGCGACGAAGGCCGAGGGGTCGATGACCGGACGCAGCCCGGCCACGGTCAGGACAGAGCACTCTGAGGAGATCATGGGGCGAGGCTAGCGCGCGAGGTCGAAAGGGGTATGGATAGGCTCAGAAAAGCAAGCCCAGCCTGGGCTTGCTTGCGGAATACCCGACGCTGAGTAGCGTTGTCATCGACAGGGCGCAGAGCCGGCACACCCGCCGGAGCCGCCCGAATGGAGGCGACAACATGACGGACATCCAGACCACCCCGACCACCGCCGCCGACCCGACGGTCGCTGCCGGAACCGCACAGTTCCTCACCCCCGTCGCGCTCGGCTTCCAGGCTCTCGCCGTCAACGGCAAGCAGGCGCACTGGAACGTGCGCGGTGCGAACTTCATCGCGATCCACGAACTGCTCGACTCGGTCGTCGACCACGCGCAGGCGGGCGCCGACGAGGCGGCGGAGCGCATCGTTGCTCTGGGCCTGCCGATCGACGCGCGACTGGGCACCGTGGCGGAGAAGACCAAGGCGACCGCCGTTCCCGCCGGCTTCACGCAGTGGCAGGACATCATCCGCGCCGTGATCGCCGACATGGACGCTGTGATCGCCGACCTCCAGGCCGCGATCGACGGACTGGACGAGGTCGACCTCACCAGCCAGGACATCGCGATCGCCCTGAAGCAGTCGATCGAGAAGGACCGCTGGTTCCTCGTCGCTCACCTCGCTGAGTGAGATGACGATCCTCGAAGCCCCCGGTGACACTCCTCGCCGGGGGCTTCACTCATGCCGGCGGACGCCGCGCCGGGTTCACGCCAGGTGCGTGACGCGACCAGCCAGAACGGTGGCGGCGACCGTCGTCGCGCGCAGCTCCCATTCGTCGGCCGTCGCGGGATCGCGGTCGCAGACGACCAGATCCGCCACGGTGCCGGGCTGAAGCATGGACGGCGATGTCGAACCGCCCCGTGTCGAAGCTGCCATCGCGATCTCCGCCGAGACCCTCTCATCGGGCCGCCACGCTTCACGTCCATCACGGCTGCGGTGCACAGCCGATGCCATCGCGGCCCAGGGGTCCAGACGCGCCACCGGGGCGTCGGAGCCGAACCGAAGGTTCGCACCGGCCGCCGACAACGAGCGCAGCGGATAGACGAGAGCGGTCTGATCACGCCACATGGCGTCGGTCATGTCGCGATCGTCGAGCGCGTGCTCCGGCTGCACACTCGCCGCGACACCGAGGCGTGCGAACCTGGCCAGATCGGCGTGGGCGACCAGCTGAGCGTGCTCGATCGTCCCCCGCGCCCCCGAGGCGGCGAACGCGTCCAGCGCGGCCGAGTTCGCGACGTCGCCGATCGCGTGGATCGCGCAGTCGATACCCGCTCCCGTCGCGCGCGTCATGAGGGCCAGCACCTCGTCGGGCGGGTAGTTGAGTGCGCCGACATTGCCCGGTTCTCCGGTGTAATGACGCGAGCAGGCCGCCGTCCTCGTGCCGAGCGATCCATCGGTGATCACCTTGAGCGGTCCGACCCGCACGAGGCCGCCGGATCCGGTGAGCTCGTCGCCGGTTCGGAGCCCTTCGCCGACGGCGCGCTCGAGGTGCTCGGGGTAGATGCCGAAATCCACGCGAAGGGCGTCGAACCCGCCCGCCACGCGGCGCTCCCACGCCGAAGCGTTCCATGCCATGTCGAGGTCGACGATCCCGACCACACCTCGGGAGGCGGCATCGGCGGCCATGGCGTCGACGGCGGCGTCACCGACCGCGGGGTCCACATCGTTGAGGCGCCGCGAGATCTCGAAGGCGGGCTCTTCCCGAACGAGACCGCTCTCGTCGGGGCGCATCCCCTCTCGCTCGAAGGCTGCGGAGTTCATCCAGACGCTGTGCACATCGGAATTGATGAGATAGGTCGGCACCGCACCCGTCGCCGCGTCGATCAGCTCCAGTGTCGGCGCGTCGCCCCAGAGCCCGTCGCGGAATCCGGTGCCGACGCGCCTTCCGTCGGAGAGCACCGGAGCCCACGCCATGATCTGCGCGGCATCCGCTGCCGAGGTCGCGACGTCGAGATGCTGACGCTGCGCGACGAGTGCCCACTGCATGACGTGCACGTGATGATCCCACAGCCCCGGGATGACCCACGCGCCGCCGGCGTCGAGGACTCGGCCGACGGGACGCACGGCGCCGGCGGGGGCGATGTCCACGATCACGCCGTCGGCCAGGAAGACATCGACCGGCCCCAGCGGGGCGAGGCTGCTCCCCGGTCCGCTCAGCCGGGCTGCCACGATGGTGTCGACACGGTCCCCGACGGCCGTCACCGATCACCTCTCGAGCTCACTCGTCGGGGGTGGCAAACGCGGGCACGCGAGACGGTCTGACGCACCCGGCCAGCCTACGCGGCGACACGGCTCACGCTTGACAGCGCGGACACCAGTAGAGCTTGCGACCGGCGGCCTCCTCGACCACGATCGCGGTTCCGCAGACCCGGCAGGGCAGACCCGCCCGATGGTAGACCCAATGCCGGTCATCACGACTGGCCATCGCGCGACGGTAGTCCTCGGGCGCGAGGTCGTCCATCGTCATCATCTGGCCGGTCTCGACGCCGATGGCGAGCAGCCTCACCCAGTCGCGCCAAAGCGCTCGGACGATGTCCTCCGGCACCTCTCGACCGGGTGTGTGGGGATTCAGGCGGGCCCGGAAGAGCAGCTCGGCACGGTAGACGTTGCCGATCCCCGACACCACCGACTGATCCATCAGGAGGAGCCCGATCGCGGTCGGCTTGCGTCGCACGACCGAGACGAAGCGCTCTTCGCCGATCGCGGGGTCGTCCACCAGGGGGTCGGGGCCGAGCCGCGAGACGGTGGCCGCCATCTCCTCTCCGGTCTGGAGTGCGCAGGTGGTCGGGCCCCGCAGATCGGCGCAGACGGCATCGGTGAGCAGACGCAGCCGCACCTGCCCCACGACGGGTGGCGGCCAGGGGACATCGCCGTCGTCATCCAGCCCTGTTGTCTGCTCCGACATGCGAACGTGCACCCGAGTCCGCCGCGGTGCGCCGATCGACGAAAGCGAGTTCTCGCCGGCTCGGTCGAAGACGGGCATCTCGTCGCCATCGATCGCGGTGCCGCGGTGATTCGTCTGTCCCATGCGCCCGTTGGCGGACGCGATCGTGGAGTCGACGAGGATATCGCCGGCGAAGTCCCATGCCCCGTACATCCCGAGGTGCACTCGGAGCCACAGATCGTCGTCGAAACCGAGGAACATCTGCTTGCCGACGGCTCTCACCTCGTGCGGAACCCGCCCGTCGAGGACCGCCGCACCCTCGACGAACCTCCCTTGCGGGCTGGATGCCGCCACGGCACGGCCGACGATATTGCGGTCGAACTGTCGCGCGATGCGATGGACGGAATGCCCCTCCGGCATCAGCCGGCTTCGGGGTCGAAGGAACTGTCGTCCGCAGCGAGCACGTCGGGGGCGGCCTCATCGGCCCGCGGGTCGGGAAGCAGCGAGCCGTCCGCCTCGAACGCGGCGATCTGACCGATGCGGCGCACGTGGCGTTCGTCGTGGGAGAACGGGGTCGCGACGAATCGGTCGATGAAGGTCACGGCCTCTTCGAAGGTGTGCTGGCGTGCTCCGATCGCGATGACGTTGGCGTCGTTGTGTTCGCGCGCGAGCTCCGCGGTGGCGATGCTCCACACCAGGGCGGCGCGGATGCCGGCCACCTTGTTGGCCGCGATCTGCTCGCCGTTGCCCGACCCGCCGAAGACCACGCCGAGGGCCGGCACACCGGCGGCCTGGTCCGCCACGACTCCTTGAGCGGCACGGACGCAGAAGGCCGGGTAGTCGTCGAGCGGGTCATAGTCGATCGGACCGTGATCGACGACCTCGTGCCCCTCCGCGGCGAGGTGATGCTGCAGCTGCGTGGAGAACTCCAGGCCCGCGTGATCGGTGGCGATGTGGATGCGCATGGCGCCCATCCTATTGACGCCGATCACGGCGCGATGCCGGCCGCTGCCGGCTTGAAGCCGGCACGGACGTTCTCGCAGCATCCGGGGCGGCAGACGTCGTACCACGGACCGAGCGGCGTCTCATGCGGCCGATCGCCCGCCTTCGTTCCGGCCAGCCGTTCCTGGACGAGGTCGACCAGGCCGCTGACGTACGCCGGATCGACACCGGGGGTCTGGGACCGGATAGCGCGCAGGCCCGCCTCCTCGGCCGCCTCCATGGCCTCGGTGTCGAGATCCCACAGCACTTCCATGTGGTCGCTGACGAAGCCGAGAGGAACGATGACCACGGCTCTCGCCCCGCGGGCGGGTAGCTCCGCGATGACGTCGCACACGTCCGGCTCGAGCCAGGGCTGCGACGGCGGTCCGGAGCGCGACTGGTAGACGAGCTCCCACGGGATCCCGCTCGCGGCGGGCACAGCGGCGGCGACGGCGTCCATGACGACCTGAGCCACGGCGAGGTGCTGCGCGGCGTAGGCGCCCCCGTCGCCGAAGTCGACGTCCCGGGGCCCGGAACGCTGCGCATCGGCGGTCGGGATGCTGTGGGTGGAGAAGAGCACGTGCACGTTCTCGGGTGCGATGCCCTCGTCGGTGACGAACGTCGACACGGCCGCCTCGACACCGTCGACGAACGGCCGCACGAAGCCCGGGTGATCGAAGAACTGGCGCACCTTGTCGATCGTCACCCGCTCCCCCAGGCCGGTCTCGGTCAGCACGCGCGCGAAGTCCTCCCGATACTGACGACAGCTCGAGAAGGAACTGTAGGCGCTGGTCGCCAGCGCGAGCAGCGTGGTGTCCCCGGCCGCCGCGGCATCCTGCACGGCGTCTTCGAGGTAGGGCGCCCAGTTGCGGTTCCCCCAGTACACCGGCAGGTCGATGCCGCGTCGCGCCAGCTCCGCCTCGAGTGCCGCTTTCAGCGCTCGGTTCTGGGCGTTGATCGGGCTCACGCCGCCGAAGTGACGGTAGTGATGGGCGACCTCTTCGAGCCGCTCATCGGGGATCCCGCGTCCGCGTGTGACATTGCGCAGGAACGGGATGACATCATCCTGTCCCTCGGGTCCGCCGAACCCGGCGAGCAGGAGGCCGTCGTAGGAGACGGGCTCCTCGACGTGCTCCGGGCCGGAGGCGGCGAACGGTGAGGCGAACGGCACAGGACCGGACACGCCGGCGGGGTCGGATGCGGGAGAAGGCGTACTCACCCCACCATCCTCGCACCGCGCGAACACGCCGGATCCGCACCGCCGACTGGCGTAGGGTGGGAGGGTTGTCGCCGGCGCCAGCAGCGCCGCTCCGCGGCATCCACCCCAACCCCGGGAGCAGACTCAGTGCCAGGAGAGAACCTCACCCGCCTCGAAGCGCAGGAGCGCCGCGCGGTCGTCGACACCCAGTCGTACGCGATCACCCTCGACCTGAACCGGGGCGCCGAGGTCTTCGGCTCCCGCACGGTCGTGCGCTTCACGGCCACCGAAGGCGCCTCGACCTTCATCGACCTGATCGCGCGCGATGTGCGCGAGATCACCCTGAACGGCCGGTCGATCGACCCCGCCGTGGCGTTCGCCGATTCGCGGATCGCGCTGGACGGGCTCGCGGCCACGAACGAGCTGGTCGTCGACGCCGACGGCGTCTACACGAACACCGGTGAGGGCCTGCACCGCTTCGTCGACCCCGTCGACGGCGAGGTCTACCTCTACTCCCAGTTCGAGGTGCCCGATTCCCGCCGCGTCTTCGCGGTCTTCGAGCAGCCCGACCTGAAGGCCGAGTTCCAGTTCACCGTGACGGCTCCGGCGGCATGGAAGGTCATCTCCAACTCCCCCACCCCCGAACCGGAGCCGGGCGACGACGGCACGGCGACCTGGACCTTCGAGCCCACACCGCGCATCTCGTCGTACATCACCGCGCTTGTGGCCGGTCCGTATGAGGCGACCTACTCGGAGCTGACCAGCGCATCCGGGCGCGTCATCCCGCTGGGGGTGTTCGCCCGCAAGAGCCTGTGGCAGCACCTCGACGCGGACTACGTGTTCGAGAAGACCCGCCAGGGCTTCGCCTACTACGAGGAGAAGTTCTCCTACCCGTACCCGTTCGCCAAGTACGACCAGATGTTCGTTCCGGAGTTCAACGCGGGCGCCATGGAGAACGCCGGCGCAGTGACCTTCACCGAGACGTACGTGTTCCGCAGCAAGGTCACCGACGCCGTCCGCGAACGTCGCGTGGTCACGATCCTGCACGAGCTGGCGCACATGTGGTTCGGCGATCTGGTCACCATGAAGTGGTGGAATGACCTGTGGCTGAACGAGTCGTTCGCCGAGTGGGCCTCGACGATCGCCACCGCCGAGGCCACCGAGTGGACGGCGGCGTGGACGACCTTCAACGCCATGGAGAAGACCTGGGCGTACCGCCAGGATCAGCTGCCATCCACCCACCCCGTCGTCGCCGAGATCAACGACCTCGAGGATGTGCAGGTCAATTTCGATGGGATCACCTACGCCAAGGGCGGATCGGTGCTCAAGCAGCTGGCCGCTTGGGTGGGGGTCGAGGCCTTCTTCGCGGGCGTCTCCGCGTACTTCACCAAGCACGAGTTCGGCAACACCGAGCTCACCGACCTCCTGGTCGAGCTCGAGGCCACCAGCGGCCGCGAACTGACGGCCTGGTCGAAGAAGTGGCTTGAGACCGCCGGCGTCAACACGCTCTCCCCCGCGATCACCGAGGGTTCCGACGGCACGATCTCGCGCTTCGCCGTCGTGCAGACCGCCCCCGCGGACTATCCCACGATCCGTCCGCACCGGCTGGGCATCGGCTTCTACAACCTCGACGGCTCCAGCCTCGTGCGCACGCATCACGTGGAGCTCGACGTGGACGGCGACCTCACGGAGGTGCCGGACCTCGTCGGCCAGAAGCGCCCCGATCTCGTGCTGCTCAATGATGACGACCTCGCCTATGCGAAGATCCGGCTCGATGAGCGTTCGCTGCAGACCGCGATCGACCATCTCTCGAAGATCAGCGATCCGCTCGCCCGCTCCCTCGTGTGGGGTGCAGCGTGGGACCAGACGCGCGACGCGGAAGCCCCGGCGAGCGACTACGTCGATCTCGTGCTGCGCAACATCGGCAGCGAGACCGAGTCGACGACGGTGCGCACCACCCTCGCCCAGCTGCAGCTGGCGGCGAACGCCTACGTCGCACCCGAGAAGCGCGAGATCACGCGCATCAAGGTCGCCGATGCGCTGTGGGATCTCGCTCTGGAGGCTCCCTCGGGAAGCGACAGCCAATTGCAGTTCGCCACGGCGTTCGCCGCCGCCGCGGCGACACCGTCGCAGTGGGAGAACGTGCGTGCGCTGCGCGACGGCGAGACCGCTCTCGAGGGTCTCGAGATCGACACCGACCTGTCGTGGCAGCTGCTGGTTTCTCTCGCTGCGGGTGCGGTCATCGACGTGCCGGACATCGAGCGCGCCCTCGCCCAGGACAACACGGCAAAGGGCGGTGAATTCGCCGCCCAGGCCCGTGCCGCCCTCCCCACGCCGGAAGCGAAGAAGGCCGCATGGGCTTCGCTGGTCGAGCGGGATGACCTGCCGAACACGATCGTGCGCTTCGCGGCCATGGGCTTCGTGCACCCCTCGGGTGCGGCACTGCTGCCGGACTTCGTCGAACCGTACTTCGCGATGCTCGACACCGTCTGGACCAGCCGCACGTACAAGATCGCCGAGTATCTGATCACCGGGCTCTATCCGAGCGTGCTCGCGTCGGTCGAGCTGCGCGACGCGACGCGCGCCTGGCTGGACACCCACTCGGATGCCCCGGCGGCTCTGCGCCGCATGGTCTACGAGAACCTCGCCGGTGTCGAGCGCGCGCTCGCGGTTCAGGAGCGCGACGCCTCGTGATCCCGCTCCGGTTGCCCCGGTGCTCGCCGCACAGCGAGCACCGGGGCATCCGTCGTTAGGATCGTCGCGATGAGCGCCATCGACTTCGCGCATGACACGACCGAGCAGGTTCTGGAGACGGACCTGTGGACGGCTGTGCAGGCGTGGCTCTTGGAAGCCGGCACCCGCCTGCTGGCGGTGGCGGCGATCGTCGCGGTGGCCGTGGTCGTCGCGTGGATCCTGCGGATCATCATCCGAAGGGTGGTGGACCGCATCGTCCACGGCGCGAAGTCTCGCGCCAACGTGCTCGACACCCAGGCGCTGGAGAGGTCGCCGCTGGCCTCACTCCGACTCGTGCAGCGCACGCGCACCCTCGGCTCGATCCTGCAGAACATCGTCGGTGTGGCGGTGGTGATCGTCTCCGGACTGCTGATCGTGAACGTGCTCGCCCCGAACGCGCTGGGGTCCCTCACCCTCCTCACCGCCGCGATCGGAGCGGGACTGGGGTTCGGGGCGCAGAACATCGTCAAGGACGTGCTGAACGGCATCTTCATCGTCGCCGAGGATCAGATCGGCATCGGCGACGTGGTCGATCTCGGGCTCGCGACCGGCATCGTCGAGTACGTCAGCGTGCGCATCACCCACGTGCGCGATGTCCACGGCACCCTCTGGTATGTGCGCAACGGTGAGATCACGCGGATCGGCAACATGTCGCAGGGGTGGTCGCGCGTGGTCCTCGACATCGGCGTCGCGCGCGCCGCCGATGTCGACCGTGCCGAAGCAGTCATGCTCACGGCAGCGACCGACCTTGCAGAGGATCCGAAGTGGCGCACGCGCGTCATCGAGCCTCCCGAGGTGTGGGGTCTGGAATCGATCGGCGGCGATGCCATCGTCGTGCGCGTGGTCATCAAGACGCGCGCCGGCGCACGGGATGATGTCGGACAGGAGCTGCGCACACGCGTGCGGCGCGCGCTCGACGCCGACGGCATCGACGTTCCGCACCTGAGCACGGTGACCCTGACCGGCCCGGACGCGGCACAGCGCGTGCGCGGCGCGAACCCGCCCAAGACGAAGCCGAACCCGCTCGCACCCGCCACCGACGAGCTCCCCGCATCTCCGCGGTGGCGTTTCAAGCGAGGCGCCGACGCGCCTCCGCCCCAGACGGCGGCGGACGACGAGGAGGAGAACTGATGACCGACCCCGCACCCGCCAGCTTCTACGACGAGATCGGCGGCCACGAGACCTTCGTGAAGCTGGTCGATGTCTTCTACGACGGTGTCGCGGGCGACGACGTGCTGCAGCCCATGTACCCCGAGGCGGATCTCGGTCCGGCGAAGGAGCGCCTCCTGATGTTCCTGGAGCAGTACTGGGGCGGCCCGACCACCTACGGGGAACGGCGCGGGCATCCGCGCCTGCGGATGCGGCACCGGCCGTTCCACGTCAATCCCGACGCGCGGGATCGGTGGCTGGCGCACATGCGCACCGCGGTGGATTCCCTGCATCTCGCGCCGCTGCACGAGGCCACGCTGTGGGACTACCTCGAGCGGGCGGCGCACGCGATGGTCAACACGTTCGAGCCGACCGGCATCGGCGCCGCCGCTGACGGTCGCGATCATGGCAACCTGTCGGTGACCGCCCAGGAGGACGCACCCTCCTGACGCGGGTCGAGACGAAGGAGTCCCGATGACCGGAAACATGCAGCGCACCGACGTCCTGGTGATCGGATGGGGCCTTGCCGGCCTCGTCGCAGCCTCCGAGGCTCTCGCCGCCGGACGACATGTCACACTGATCGACCAGGAGCCCCGCTTCAATCTCGGCGGACAGGCGTGGTGGTCGTTCGGTGGGCTCTTCTTCGTGGACTCGCCGGAGCAGCGACGCATGGGAATCCGCGATTCCCCGGATCTGGCCCGACAGGACTGGTTCGGAACGGCGGGCTTCGACCGCGCCGAGGACGCGTGGCCACGGAAGTGGGCGGAGGCGTATCTGGAATTCGCCCACCGTGAGAAGCGCTCGTGGCTCCGGTCCAAGGGAGTGCGGTTCTTCCCCGTCGTCGGCTGGGCCGAGCGGGGCGGCTACGGAGCGACCGGCCCCGGCAACTCCGTCCCGCGCTTCCACATCGTCTGGGGAACGGGACCGGCTCTCGTCGCAGCCTTCCAGGCCGAGCTCGAGCAGGCAGAGGGCGAGGGCCGTGCCGTCATCCTCCCCCGCAGGCGAGTGCGCGAGCTCACCGTGGTCGACGGCTCTGTCACGGGTGCCGCGGGCGACGTGCTGGCGCCCTCCGGTGCGGTGCGGGGCACCGCGTCGTCCCGCGAGATCGTGGGAGAGTTCCAAATCGACGCGGCGGCGACCATCGTGGCATCCGGGGGTATCGGCGGAAACCACGACCTGGTGCGTCGCCGGTGGCCGGAGCGTCTCGGTCCCCCACCGGCGACGATGGTGACGGGTGTCCCGGCCTACGTCGACGGAGCCATGCTCGGCGTCTCCGAGACCGCCGGCGCACGCCTCATCAACGGCGACCGCATGTGGCACTACGTCGAGGGGGTGCAGAACTGGTCGCCGATCTGGCCGGGACACGGCATCCGCATCCTGCCCGGGCCCTCTTCGCTCTGGCTCGACGCGACCGGCCGCCGTCTGCCGGTGCCGCTCTACCCCGGCTTCGACACCCTGGGCACCCTTGCCCACCTGCGATCGACCGGTCACGACCACTCCTGGTTCGTGCTGTCGCAGAAGATCATCGAGAAGGAGTTCACCCTCTCCGGCAGTGAACAGAATCCCGACCTCACCGGAAAGGACATCAGCCTGCTGCTGCGCTCGCGCCTGGGCAGGGGCGCGAGCGGGCCCGTGCAGGCTTTCCTCGACCGTGGCGACGATTTCGTGGTCAGCCCCGACCTCGACGGCCTGATCGTGAAGATGCGTGAGCTTCCCGGCGGAGACGCGCTGGATTCCGCGCTCGTTCGTGCAGAGGTCGAGGGTCGTGATCGCGAGGTCGGAAACACCTTCACGAAGGATGCCCAGATCGCGATGCTGCGCTCCGCGCGCGCCTACCGCGGCGACCGGCTCGTGCGCACCGCATCACCGCATCGACTGCTGGACCCCGCAGCCGGTCCGCTCATCGCGGTCAAGCTGCACATCCTCACGCGCAAGTCCCTCGGTGGCATCGAGACCGACCTGTCCTCGCGCGCGCTCGGTGCCACCGGGGATCCGATTCCCGGCCTCTACGCGGCCGGTGAGGCGAGCGGTTTCGGCGGGGGCGGCGTTCACGGCTATCGCGCGCTGGAGGGGACGTTCCTCGGCGGGTGCCTCTTCTCCGGTCGCTCCGCAGGACGAGCGGCGGCCGCCGCGGTCTGAGGCGATCAGCGCGATCCGGTGGACCGAACGTCGGTCATGCCCACGCGGACCGGCCCCCGCACCACCACGTGGCCACGGTCGAGGGTGACACGCGTCCAGGGTCCGTTGATCAGCACGCGAGCCGCTTCTTCGCCACCGATGAATCCGAGCGCGAACGCGGCGAAAGCCGCGCCGAGGGGAAGCCCGCCGAGCGCGTCGTCCGGCTCGCCCCAGATCGCCGCCCGGACCTCGCGCACGATGTCCTCGCCCGGATCGACCGGCATCGCGTCCGCCACCGCGGCGATGCCGAACTGGGCGCGCGAGGCCAGCACCGACGCCGCCAACCCACCGTGGGCCTCCCACGATCCGCGCGGCGGCGAGACCCCGGCCCACGGCGCTGAGACGGCGGAGTCGGGCAGGATCAGCGCCGAGGAGGAGGCGTCTTCGCGATCGAGGGCGGACGCGTCCACCAGGAGATCGCACTCGAGTTCGGGATCGGCCTGAAGCATGCGCATCGCCAGGACCGTCGGGGTGCGGTCGAACAGTCCGCGCGGTGCGAGCGGGGCGGAGGTCATCACGAGCACGCCCGCCGACGCGCGAAGCCTCACCGCGCCATCGCCGAGGGCACGGGTGCGTCCGGCGAAGGTGAGGGCATCCGATGCGGCGTGCGGATCGGCAAGAAGAAGGCGCGGGGACATCCGACTTAGACTATCCACCAGCCGTGCTCCGACGGCGTGAACGGCATCCGGAGGCCCCATGACCGACGTCGCCCCGACCTCGCCCACCGCCGACCATGACCCGGTCGCGGCCATGCTGCACGTGCTGGACCTGTCGACGACGGCGGCCCGGACGACCGAGGACATCTTCACCGGCTCCTCCCTCGCGATGCCGCTCGGACGCGTGTTCGGCGGGCAGGTGCTGGCGCAGTCGATCGTCGCCGCGGAGCGAACCATCCCCGACGATCGCGCGGTGCACTCGATGCACGGATACTTTCTGCGGCCCGGCGACTCCGCCCAGGGCATCACGTTCTCCGTCGATCGCATCCACGACGGCCGTTCCTTCTCCACGCGACGCACGCAGGCCTTCCAGGACGGTGTGCCCATCTTCTCGATGATCGCGTCGTTCCAGGTCGACGACCCGGGCTTCGAGCATCACGCGCCGATGCCGGAGGGTCTGCCCGGTCCGGAGGATCTGCCCCGCATCGAGGATCACCTTCCCGACGTCCACCCCATGTCCAAGAGCCTGTTCATCGATCGGCCGGTCGACCTCCGGCACATCCCGTCGCCGCTGTATCTGAGCGTCGAGGGCGAGCACAGCCCCAGCCAGGCGGTGTGGCTGCGGCTGCGACGTCCCATCGGCGACGACCCCCTGGTGCACCGAGCGGTCCTGGCCTACATGAGCGACCTGTCCATCCAGGAGTCCATCCTGCGCGCGCACGGCATCGCGTGGGCGACGCCGGGTCTGAAGGTCGCCAGCCTCGATCACGCCATGTGGTGGCACCGCTTCGCGCGCGTCGACGAGTGGCTGCTCTATGTGCAGGAATCCCCGAGCGCGCGCGGCGGCCGCGGTCTCGGCACCGGCCGGCTCTACACGCGGGACGGCGCCCTCGTGGCAAGCGTCGCCCAGGAGGTCATGGTGCGCGTCCCGGCATCGTGACGGGGCGGGACTCAGCGCCGGTGGCCGAAGCTGATCGGATCACCCAGGAACGGCTCCCACGCGGACCTCTCGTCCGTCGAGAGCCGCATCGGACGGCCGGATGCGGCGTCCACCTTCACGACGACAGTCGTGGCCCGTGCGAACACCTGCGGCTCGGGGTCGGTGATCGGCCCGCACACCTCGTAGCAGACATCGATGCTCGACCCGCCGAGTCTCCCGAACCAGATCTGCACATCCAGCGGCTCGCGTCGGTAGGGCACCGGCGCGAGATACTCGATCTCCTGTCGGGCGATGAGCGTGAGCACGCCGCTGTGCAGCCCGGAATCGAGCACGGCCGTCGACGGCGCGGTCTCGCCGGCATGCGGCAGCCAGAAGGCACGCACGCGCGCCTCTTCGAGGAGCTTCAGCATCGTCGCGTTGTTGACGTGATTGAACGCGTCGAGGTCGCCCCACCGTAGATGGATGGGGATGTGGAGCCGACCGCCGCCGGTCTCAGTCACGCGTGAGCTTGCGATACGTCGAGCTCGCCCGGTTGAGGGCGTCGGGCCCGAGACGCTCGAGCTTGTTCTGCTCGTAGGCCTCGAAGTTGCCCTCGAACCAGTACCACCGGTCGGGATCCTCATCGGTGCCCTCGTAGGCGAGGATGTGGGTGGCGATGCGGTCGAGGAACCACCGGTCGTGCGTGATGACCACGGCGCATCCCGGGAACTCCAGGAGCGCGTTCTCGAGCGAGCCGAGGGTCTCCACGTCGAGGTCGTTGGTGGGCTCGTCGAGCAGCAACAGGTTCCCACCCTCCTTGAGCGTGAGCGCGAGGTTCAGTCGGTTGCGCTCACCTCCGGAGAGGACGCCCGCCTTCTTCTGCTGGTCCGGCCCCTTGAATCCGAACTTCGACACGTAGGCACGAGAGGGGATCTCGGTCTTGCCCACGGTGATGATGTCCAGGCCGTCCGAGACGACCTCCCACAGCGACTTGTTCGGGTCGATGTTCGAGCGCGTCTGATCGACGTAACTGATCTTGACGGTCTCACCGACCTTCAGATCCCCGCCGTCGAGCGATTCCAGGCCGACGATCGTCTTGAACAGCGTGGTCTTGCCGACACCGTTGGGACCGATGACGCCGACGATGCCGTTCGGCGGCAGGCTGAAGGTGAGACCGTCGATGAGCGAACGACCGTCGAAGCCCTTCTGCAGCTTCTTCGCCTCGATCACGATGTTGCCGAGGCGAGGTCCCGGCGGAATCTGGATCTCCTCGAAGTCGAGCTTGCGGGTGCGCTCAGCCTCGGCCGCCATCTCCTCGTAGCGAGCCAGACGCGCCTTCGACTTGGCCTGACGGCCCTTGGTGTTCGAGCGGACCCAGTCGAGTTCCTCGGAAAGGCGTTTGGCGAGCTTCGCGTCCTTCTTGCCCTGGATCTCGAGGCGTTCGCGCTTCTTCTCGAGGTAGGTCGAGTAATTGCCCTCGTACGGATAGAGACGCCCGCGGTCGACCTCCGCGATCCACTCTGCGACGTTGTCGAGGAAGTACCGGTCGTGGGTGATCGCGATCACCGCACCGGCGTACTTCTGCAGGTGCTGCTCGAGCCACAGCACACTCTCCGCGTCGAGGTGGTTGGTGGGCTCGTCCAGCAGGAGCAGATCGGGCTTCTGAAGCAGGAGCTTGGTCAGGGCGACACGACGCTTCTCGCCTCCGGAGAGGTGCGAGATCTCGGCGTCGCCGGGCGGTGTGCGGAGGGCGCTCATGGCCTGTTCCAGCTGCGAGTCGAGATCCCACGCGTCGGCCGCGTCGATCTCCTCCTGCAACTGGCCCATCTCCGCCAGCAGTGCGTCGAAGTCGGCGTCGGGGTCGCTCATCAGCGCCGAGATCTCGTTGAAGCGGTCGAGCTTGGCCTTGATGGCGACGCCCTCCTGGATGTTCTCCAGCACGGTCTTGGTCTCGTCGAGCTCCGGCTCCTGCATGAGGATGCCGACGGTGAAGCCCGGGCTGAGCTTCGCCTCGCCGTTCGACGGCTGGTCGAGGCCGGCCATGATCTTCAGGATCGTCGACTTGCCGGCGCCGTTGGGGCCCACCATGCCGATCTTCGCACCGGGGATGAACGACATCGTGACGTCGTCAAGGATCAACTTCTCGCCCACGGCCTTGCGCGCGCGGACCATCTGATAGATGTACTCAGCCATAGCCGCTCCAGTCTATGCGGGTCCGCGAACCGCTTGCGCGCCGTAGCGGGACCTGCTCACCAGTCGATCGGACGCGTTGCACCGACCAGGCATCCCCCGTCGGGAAGCGCATCGACGACGACCGTGAACGGATCTCCCGTCGCCGGACCGACCTGTCCCACGAGGCATTCCTCGCCCCACGCGACCGAGAACTGGATGCTCTCAGCGGGGTTGCCGACCGTGGAGGTGTCCTCGGTGACCTGCATCGCGGACTTGTCGAAACCGGCGGCGGTGAGTGCGTCGATGTACGTCCTGCCGGCGACGGCACTCTCGCCCCCGGCCGCCCACACCTCTTCGACCACGAGGGTGAAGAACTCCAGGTTCTCCGCGGCGGTGCCCTCCGGACGGAGCGCCGGCTCCGCCGGTTCGGTGGGCGTCGGGGTCACCTCGATGGACACGGTCGGCGTCGCCGTCGGGCCCGGGTCCTCCGCGAGAGCGGTGCACCCGGTGAGCGCGACGACGCCGAACACCGCGAGTGCGGCGAGCGGGGTCCTGGCCGCGCCTCGCGTGGGCGTCACGGGCGGATGCAGGCGGCGGGAATCTCGCAGGCGCGGGGACACCCTGCCGAGTCTACGTGCGCCATGCTGCGCGCCCGGTCAGAACGGCGTGGCCTCCGCCTCGGGGGCCGGCGCACCCCAGTCCCCCGCCGCGCCGGTCGCCGGAGAGGCCGCGAGCGCTCCGTTCTCGGAGGAATCGCTCCCGCCCGGTGTCGCCGTCGTCCAGGTGTCCGATGCCTCGGAAGGTGTTCGCTCCGAAGTCGACCGCTCCTGGGGGCGGAACGACGTGACGCCGTAGCGGAGGTCGGGTCCGATCGCGTCGGCGTCGACCTCCGGCGACGTCCGCCATCCGTGCTCGGACTGCCACGAGCGCAGTCGCAGGCGCCCCGTCACGACGACCCTGCTCCCCTTCGTCAGCGACTGCGCCACGTGCTGGCCGAACTCCCGATACGCGGAGACCGTGTAGTAATTTGCGTCGACGTCGACGAAGCGACCGGCGCCGGTGTCGAACTTCCGCCTGCTCGAGGCGAGCCGGAAGCTGGTCACGGGCGTGCCGTCCGGGAGGTGCTTCGTCTCGGGTGGCGTGGCGAGGTTGCCCACCACGGTGATGGTGTCGTTCATGTCTCCTCCTCAGCGTGCGCGGGGGACTTCCCCACGATGTGAGCCGGCGGCCGCGTGCCCG
This sequence comes from Microbacterium sp. MTN4-26, assembly GCF_042846595.1. Lineage (NCBI taxonomy): Bacteria > Bacillati > Actinomycetota > Actinomycetes > Micrococcales > Microbacteriaceae > Microbacterium > Microbacterium sp. MTN4-26. Next base: position 94,028 of record NZ_BTGO01000001.1, on the reverse strand, counting down.
ACGACCGCCGGCACGACCAGCTTCACCGGCGCCGACGAGACGACGACCGTCCACCGGCTTCGCCGTGGACAGAGCACGGCGAGGCATCACCTGTGCAGGAAGGGTGAGCCCCCGATCGCGATGTCGGAGGTCGAAGCTACGTTCGAACTCGAGAGGAGAGAATCATGATCGTCCTGACCGACACCATCGCGCCGCACCTCACGCGACCCACCCCGCTGCGACTGCACCCGGCATCTTTCGGCCTGTGGCGTGTGCTCGACGCGCGGGGCAGGATCGTCGGTCACCTCGAGCGCGTCGGAGACGACACGCTCGAGCGCTGGCGCGCACGTCGTCTCAACCCGCTGCGTCGAGAGTTCCAGAACCTGGGAGATTTCTGGTCACCCGACGACGCTCTCGAGTGCATCCGCTACACATGACGAGGCCGCGTGCGGGCCTCACACGACGGTCGCGAGAGCGTCCACGCCGGCGTCCGGAGCGAGCCGCCGCACCTGCGGCCAGCGCTCCGCGAGAATGTCGACCGCACGCACCAGGGCGTCGGGCGCACTCGTGAACGGGACCCGAAGGTGGCGGTCATGGCCACCCTCGATCGAGAAGCGCGGCCCCGCCGAGAGCAGAAGGCCCCGTGATCGCACATCCATCACCAAGGCGGAGCTCAGCGGCGCATCCAGCCCGACCCACAACGAGACGCCTCCGCGCACCTCCGGCACGGCCCATTCGGGAAGCCGTTCGCGCAGCGCCGCCGTCACGGCATCGCGACCTTCCCCCAGCACGTGCGCCCGCTGGGTGACGATCTCGTCCAGGCGAGCGACGAGACGTCGAGCGATGTCCTGCTCCAGCTCCGGGGTGCCGAGGTCGCCCTCCGGCCGTGCCGCGACGAGTCGGCGCAGCAGCCCCACCTCGCCCCGGATCCATCCGACGCGCAAGCCGCCCCAGACGGTCTTGCCGACCGAGCCGATGCGCACGACGTGCGCGGGATCAGCGGCGCGGAAAGATCGCACGCCGGAACGGGGTTCCTCGATCCCGAGGTCCGCCGTCGTCTCGTCCACGATGAGGGTGGTGCCCGCTCGCTCGGCCTCGCGAAGGAAGACGGCCCGCTCCTCGTCGGACATCGACCGCCCGGTCGGGTTCTGGAAGTCGGGCATGAGGTAAGCGAGCATCGGCAGAGTGCGCCCGAAGGCCTGGGTCGCGCGATCGAGATCCCAGCCGTCGGACGTGGTCACCGGAACGCCGACCAATCGGGCTCCGGCGCGTCGGAAGGCGTCCGCGGCGTGCGGATACGTGGGAGTCTCCAGCAACACGCGGTCACCGCGCGTCACGAGCGTGCGCGCCAGAAGATGGATGGCGCTCTGCGCGCCGTTCGTGATCAGCACCTGCTCGGGATCGGTCGGCAGGCCGCGCTCGGAGTAGCGAGCCGCGATCCCGGCGCGCAGGCGCTCGTCGCCGACCATGTCGTAGCCGGATCGTCCGACAAGAGAGGCTGCGTCGGCCGCCGCCTCGGCGATCACCCCCGACAGCCCCGGCCACGCGGGCGGACTCGCCTGCTGCAGGTCGATCGCGCCCTCGTCGCCTCGAGTGTGGCCGGGGTCGTGTCGCCGGAGCGGCAAGGTGATCGAGCCGGATCCGCGCACGCTCGTGATGTGTCCGGACTCCCGCAGACTGCGGTACGCCGCCGCCACCGTGCTGCGGCTGAGGCCGAGCGCGTGTGCGAGCTCGCGCTCAGCCGGCAGTGCGGTTCGCGGAGCGATCCGGTTGTCCATGCACAAGAGCCGCACCCCGTCGGCCAGCGCTTCGTAGGCGGGCTCGCGCGACCGCCAGCCGCCGAGCGCAGATGACAGGGAACGTGCCGAGATCTTCGCATCCACGAAGCCACCCCTATCACATTGGCCCGTTTACCTCGAGCCAATCGAGGTATTGGATTGAGACATGACACGTCGCCTCGTGCAGCTCGTGGTGGGGCTGCTGCTTTACGGAGCCGGGTGCGCCCTGACCGTGCGGGCGGGCCTCGGCGTGGACCCGTGGACCGTCCTCGCCGAAGGTGTCTCCGGTCACATCGGCATCGGTGTCGGGTGGACGACGAATCTCATCGGACTCGGCGTGCTCCTGCTGTGGCTACCGCTTCGACAGCGACCCGGCGCCGGTACCGTGGCCAACATCGTTCTCGTCGGCACCTCCATGCAGGTCGTCCTCGACGTCCTGCCTCCGGCGGAGGGCACCCTGGGGCAGGTCGCCGCGTGCCTCGGCGGGATCGTGGTGGTCGCCGCCGCCTCCGGCCTCTACATCGGAGCGAACTTCGGTCCCGGTCCGCGCGACGGTCTCATGACCGGAATCCACCGACGGTGGAGGTGGCCCATCTGGCTGGCACGCGGCAGCGTCGAAGTCACGGTGCTTGCCGCCGGGTGGATGCTCGGCGGCACCGTGGGTGTGGGCACCGTGCTGTTCGCGGTGTTGATCGGTCCGCTCGTCCACGTCGCGCTACCGCTGACGGAGACCCGACGACGCGGCGTCAGTGTTCGCGGAACTGCGGCCAGTCCGACCCCGGCTTGAGATGGGCGTGCAGTGCGCTCTTCGCGACGTCCATCGTCGGGTAGGTGCCGATCGCCTCGTCTGCGCCGGCCATCGTGACGGTGTAGCCCGCGTCGTCCCGGCGAATGCTTCCCACCACGCCCGCGGGCCCGTAGGCGACCCACAGTCCGTGCATGGTCTCGGTCGTTGCCATGATGAACTCCTTCCGACGCCACCGACGGTACGCCCGTCATACACGGAACGGAAGGGGGTCGCGTGACCGATCAGAAGCGCCCCCGACAGGACTCGAACCTGCAACCACCGGATTAGAAGGCCGATGCTCTATCCATTGAGCTACGAGGGCCCTTCCAGAGTAGCGAACGGTGCGCACGCGGCCGGTGTCGGCGCGATCGATAGGATGAGCCCATGGCCGGGAGCGAGAACGACAGACTCGTATGGATCGACTGCGAGATGACGGGTCTCGACCTTGCGGTCGACGAACTCGTCGAAATCGCCGTCGTGGTGACCGATTTCGAGCTGCGTGTGCTCGACCCGGGATTCCAGGTCGTGATCAAGCCGTCCCAGACCGCGCTGGCCAATATGAACGACTTCGTCACCTCGATGCACGAGTCCTCCGGGCTTCTCGACGAACTCCCCGCAGGCGTCAGCCTCGCGGACGCGCAGGCGCAGACTCTCGCGTACATCCGCCGATTCGCCCCCCTGCCGAGCAAGGCCCCGCTGGCCGGCAACACCATCGGAACGGACCGCATGTTCCTGGCGAAGTACATGCCCGACGTCGACGATCACCTGCACTATCGGAACGTCGACGTTTCCAGCATCAAGGAGCTCTCCCGACGCTGGTATCCCCGCGCATACATTCACGCGCCGGCGAAAGACGGCGGCCATCGCGCGCTCGCCGACATCAAGGAGTCGATCCGCGAACTGGCCTACTACCGCCAGGCGGTCTTCGTGCCGGAGCCCGGCCCGACGAGCGATCACGCACGCACCGCCGCGGCATCCGTCGTGTCGTCGTTCGCTCCGATTATGTGAGAGAATCTTCTGGTTGCCCGCTCGGCGGGAGGACATGGTGGCTATAGCTCAGTTGGTAGAGCACCGCGTTGTGGTCGCGGGGGTCGCGGGTTCAAGTCCCGTTAGCCACCCCAATGCGTGACATGGATGCCGAGACATTCGAGGCGCTCGTCGTGGACGAGCTCGACCGACTGCCCGACGACATGGTCGACGGTCTCGACAATGTCGTGTTCGTGGTGGAGGACCGCCCGGAGGACGGGAGTCTCGATCTGCTCGGCCTCTACGACGGATGGTCGCTGACCGAGCGTGATCGATACGGCATGGGCGAGCTGCCCGATCGCATCATCGTCTACCGCGAGCCCCACCTGGACCGGTGCGCCGACGAGCCGGAGCTGCGCCGCGAGGTGCACACGACGCTCGTTCACGAGATCGCGCACTTCTACGGGATCGACGACGAGAAGCTGCACGAACTGGGGTGGGCATGACGACGACTCCGACACTCCCAGAGATCGAGCAGTCCGTCACCGCTGGCCAGCACTTCGCACGCGTCTGGCAGACCGTGGTCTGGAACGACCCCGTGAATCTGATGAGCTATGTGGTGCACGTGTTCCGCACGTACTTCGGCTATCCGCGGGATCGCGCCGAGCATCTCATGCTCGCCGTGCACCACGACGGACATGCCGTCGTGGCTGAGGGAGCGCGCGAACAGATGGAGCTTCATGCGCAAGCGATGCACGACTACGGACTGTGGGCGACCGTGAGAGAGGCACCGGAATGACCGACGCCAAGACCGTGATCCTCGAGATCACTCCACTCGAGGCGACGCACCTCACCGACCTCGTCACGCAGTTCGACGAGCTGCTTCAGGCGTCACGACCGACGGAGGACCCGGCGGTCGCGCGACTGGTCCCCGATGCGTACACCGACGACCCGCAGGGCTCAGCCGAATTCCGCCGCCTCACCGAGCCGACCCTCCTGGAGCGGCGCAGCGACGACGCCGCGATGGTGGTGGCGTCGTTGGCGCCCCTGCTCGCGGAGGATCCGACCGACCTCGAGCCGGTGGGACTTCCCCTGGATCCGCCCACCGCGGCCGCGTGGGTACGCTGCCTGGCCGCCCTGCGACTCGTGCTCGCCGAGCGCCTCGGGATCCGGACGGAGAGCGACGGCGAGGTCGATGATCCCCGCTTCGGCGTCTACGAATGGCTGGGATTCCGTCTCGACGGCCTGATGACGGCTCTCGACGACTGATATCGCCGAGCGCGGATCACCTCACGGCGTGATCAGGGCACGGGGAACACGTGCGTCGCACGGGACGCCGGCTCGTCTTCGGCGAGGTGGCGGTCCTCCTGCGCCGCCCACCGTTCCCAGTGCGGACGGTAGGTCTCGCCGTCGCGATCGAGCGCGCGGTGCCGACGGGAGGCCGCCGGAGACTCGAGCCAGACGCGGACGTCGCCCAGCGGCGCCGTCCCGGGAGTGAGAAGCCCGGCTCCCTCGACGATGAGCGGCAGCGCCGGGTCGACGGCGTGGGCCGCATCCCACCCGTCGCGCTCCCAATCCCAGCTGCGCCACACGCCGATGACACCGCGAGCATGAGGGATCAGGATCTGCTCTCGCGCGAGCTCGACACCCTCGCGCAGCCCGTCCCATCCGGGATAGAGCGCGTCGAGGGCGACAGCCTGCACGCGACCGCGCATCGGCCAATCCCGTATCAGACGTCGCGCCAGTGAGGACTTTCCTGCCCCGCTGCGACCGTCGATGAGCACGACCGGATTCGCCGCAGCGGTCGCCGCAACGGCATCCCGCACGACGGAGGCCGCACGGGCGAGGGCGAGATCGACCGGGTCGCGACTACTTCTTGAGGATGCGGATGACACGGCTGAGCGAGCGACCCGCGACCCACACGAAGGGGATCGCGACGGCGAGCAGCGACACGATGTTCGGCTCGAAGCGGAGGTCGTCACCGCGGCGGATGTACGCGCCGAGCGGGATCGCGTAGCCACCGCCACCGCCACCACCGTTGCCCGCGTCGTCGCTGCCGCCACCGAATCCCGACCACGACAGGGCGACGGGAACGATGCGGACGCCGTCGACGTCCTGCTGTTCTCCATACGCGCTGTTGACGCCGAAGGCCGCCGACTGCTTGCCGAGTTCGAGTGCGATGTTGGGCATGTCGTCCACGCTACCCGCATCCGAGCCGCGGGGACAGATCCCGATCAGTGTGCGGGCGGGTGGTCGGCCCGCGGATGCGACGGCGCGGCACCACCGGCTCTCGCGGGCCCGAGAAGGGTGGCCCGTGTCACAGCGCCCTTCCCGAACTTCGCCGTCGCGCCGTCGAGCGCGTCTTCGACGCGCCGCCAGTCCTCATCGTCGTCCCAGAGCGCCAGCGCTCCGCTGCCGGACGAACGGAGCTTTTCTCCGCGGACCCCGATCAGGCGCACCGGCAGATCCCGCGCCACCGTCTCGAACAGCTCGATCGCGGTCTCCCCGATCCGCTGACCGACGGACGTCGGCTCAGCGAGAGTCTGCGATCTCGACAGGGTGGTGAAGTCGGACAGACGCACCTTCACCGCGACGACGCCGGCCTCCCACCCGTGCGATCGGAGCCGAGCCGCCACACGATCGGCGAGGCGCCGGAACTCGGAGCGGAGCACGCGCGGGTCGTCGATGTCTTCGCCGAAGGTCTCCTCGTGCCCGACGCTCTTCTCCACCCGCTCCGTCGTGACCTCGCGGGGGTCGATCCCTCGGGAGAGGTGCCACACGCGGTGGGCCATCGCGGAGCCGAGAGCGTGCTCGAGCACCGATGTGGGTGCGTCGAGAACGTCGGCGACGGTGCGCAGTCCGCGCGATTCGAGCGCTTCCGCCGCTTTGGGCCCCACGCCCCACAGCGCGCGTACCGAGCGGGCAGCGAGGAAACGCTGCGTGTCTGCCTCGGCCACGATGAGCAGCCCGTCGGGCTTGCTGATCGTCGACGCCATCTTCGCGACGTGCTTCGTGGCCGCTGCGCCGATGCTGCACGTGAGGCCGGTTTCATCGCGGACCTTCCGCCGCAGCATCCGTGCGATCTCCCCAGGTCTCCCCCAGAGTCGTCGCGCCCCGCGCACGTCGAGGAAGGCCTCGTCGATGGACAGCGGCTCGACAAGGGGCGTGACATCCCGGAAGATGTCCATCACCTGCCGCGACAGGGCGATGTAGCGCTCGAAGTGCGGCGGGACGACGGTCGCCGTCGGGCAGAGGCGCAGCGCCTGCCCCACGGGCATCGCCGAGCGCACGCCGAAGCGCCGGGCCTCGTACGACGCGCTCGAGACGACCCCGCGCCCCTTCGGCGCACCGACGATGATCGGCTTCCCGGCCAGGGAAGGGTCGTCGAGCACCTCCACCGCCGCATAGAACGCGTCCATGTCGACGTGGAGGATTCCCGCCCCCGTGTCATCCGCGCCCGCGGCGGACACGATGCGCCCCGAACCGTCCCCGCGTCCCATGCTTCTATCGTGCTCCCGGCCACCGACACGCCGCCCGCAGCCGACGCCGGTCGGCTGACCGGCTGATCACTGCGCGGCGCGCTCCAGGATGAGCTCCCGCACCCGTGCGGCGTCGGCCTGCCCCCTCATCGCTTTCATGACGGCACCGATGATCGCTCCGGCGGCCTGTACCTTGCCGTCCCGGATCTTCTCGAGCACGTCGGGCTGTGCGGCCAGGGCTTCGTCGATCGCCGCCACGAGCGCGCCGTCGTCGGAGACGACGGCAAGACCACGTGCGTCGACGATCTCCTGCGGTGTGCCCTCGCCGGCGATCATCGCCTCGAGCACCTGCCGTGCGAGCTTGTCGGTGAGGGTGCCGGCCACGACCAGCGCCTGCAGGGCCGCGACATCGGCCGGCGTGACGAGCGCTCCCGGGTCGGCACCCTGCGCGTTCGCGATGCGGCTGATCTCACCCGTCCACCACTTGCGGGCGGCAGCGGGCGCACACCCGGCGGCGACGGTCGCCTCGACCTCCGAGAGCAGTCCGCCGTTGCGGACGTCCTGGAATTCCAGGTCGGTGAACCCCCACGCGGCCTTCAGGCGACGACGATGCGCCGCCGGCGCTTCCGGAAGGGCCGCGCGAATCTTCTCGACCAGGTCGGGCGCCGGCGCGACGGGCAGCAGATCCGGCTCGGGGAAGTAACGATAGTCGTCCGCGTCGGACTTCGGGCGCCCAGGTGACGTGGTGCCGGTGTCCTCGTGCCAGTGGCGGGTCTCCTGCACGATCGCGCCGCCATCGGCCAGGATCGCGGCCTGTCGCTGGATCTCGTAGCGCACGGCGCGCTCGACCGAGCGCATCGAGTTGACGTTCTTCGTCTCGGTTCTGGTGCCCAGCGGCGCCACCGGCTGTCCCGCTGCGGCCCGCGGCCGCAGGGAGACGTTCGCGTCGCAGCGCAGGTTGCCGCGCTCCATCCGCGCTTCCGAGATGCCCAGCGATCGCACGATGTCGCGGATCGTGGCGACGTAGGCCTTCGCGAGATCGGGCGCGCGGTGCTCCGCACCGAAGATCGGCTTGGTGACGATCTCGACCAGCGGAACGCCGGCGCGGTTGTAGTCGACCAGCGAGTATTCCGCCCCCTGGATGCGGCCCGTGGCACCGCCCATGTGGGTGAGCTTTCCGGCGTCCTCCTCCATGTGCGCACGCTCGATGGGGACCTCGACGATCGTTCCGTCCTCGAGCTCCACCTCGACTCTCCCCTCGAAGGCGATGGGTTCGTCGTACTGCGAGATCTGGTAGTTCTTCCCCAGGTCGGGATAGAAGTAGTTCTTGCGTGCGAATCGGCTCGACGGGGCGATGGAGCACCCGAGCGCCAAGCCCAGACTGATCGATGAGCGGATCGCCTGCTCGTTCACCACCGGCAGTGAACCGGGAAGCCCCATGTCCACGGGAGCCACCAGGGTGTTCGGCGCGGCGTCGTGGTTGTCGGGGTGGGCGGGATTGGGCGCACCGGAGAACATCTTGGTGCGGGTGTTCAACTCGACGTGCACCTCGAACCCGAGCACGGGCTCGAAGCGCTCGAGCGCCTCGTCGAAGTCCATCAGCTTGCTGCCGGCCATCAGCGTGCCCCTCCTCGGACAGGTGCGCGGTCCAGAAGCGGACCTCCCCATGAATCGACAAGACGAGCCTCGAGTGCGGCCCCGACACGGTACAGACGGGCGTCCTCGCGAGCGGGCGCGAGGAACTGGATGCCGACGGGCAGGCCGTCCTCCGCCGCGAGGCCGGCCGGAATCGAGATCCCCGGCACGCCGGCGAGGTTCGCCGGGATCGTCGTGACGTCGTTCAGGTACATCTGCATCGGGTCGTCGAGCTTCTCGCCGAGGCGGAACGCCGTGGTGGGCGCGGTCGGGGTGGCGATGACGTCGACTCTCTCGAAGGCGGCGTCGAAGTCGGACTGGATGAGCGTGCGCACCTTCTGCGCCGAGCCGTAGTAGGCGTCGTAGTATCCGGCAGAGAGGGCGTAGGTGCCCAGGATGATCCGCCGCTTGACCTCGTCGCCGAACCCCGCGTCGCGCGTGGCGGCCATGACGTCTTCGACCGTCGCGCCCGCGCGAGGGCTCACGCGCATGCCGAAGCGCACGGAGTCGAACTTCGCGAGATTGCTCGATGCCTCGGCGGGCAGCACGAGATAGTAGGCGGCCACGCCGTATTCGAAGTGAGGAGCGCTGATCTCGACGATATCGGCACCCGCGGCCTCCATCGCCGACAGCGACGCGCGGAATGCCGCGGTCACGCCGGGCTGGAATCCATCCTCCCCGAGCTCGCGGATCACGCCCACCCGCAGACCCCGGAGCACATCGCCGCGCGCGCCCTCTCGGGCGGCTTCGGCGAAGGACGGCCAGGAATCCGTGAGCGACGTGGAGTCGTTCGCGTCATGACCGCCGATGACATCGTGCAGGAGTCCGGCGTCGAGCACCGTTCGGGTGACAGGGCCGACCTGATCCAGGCTCGATGCCAGGGCGATCGCGCCGTATCGGCTCACGGCACCGTAGGTCGGCTTCACCCCGACCGTTCCCGTGACATGCGCCGGCTGCCGGATCGAGCCCCCGGTGTCGGAGCCGAGCGCGAGGGGCGCTTCGTAGGCGGCGACCGCGGCGGCGGAGCCGCCGCCCGACCCGCCGGGGATGCGTTCCAGGTCCCACGGGTTGCGGGTCGGCCCGTAGGCGGAGTGCTCGGTGGACGAGCCCATCGCGAACTCGTCCATGTTCGTCTTGCCGAGCGGAACCAGGCCCGCCGTACGCGAACGCGCGACGACGGTCGCGTCGTACGGCGACATGTACCCCTCGAGGATCTTCGATCCGCTCGTGGAGGGCATGTCCGTGGTCACGAGCACGTCTTTGATCGCCACCGGCACGCCGGCGAGAGCATTGAGGACCTCGCCGGACGCGCGACGACGGTCGATGTCCGCGGCGACGTCGAGTGCATGGTCGCTGACGTGCAGGAAGGCATGGATGTCGCCGTCGACGGCGGCGATGCGATCGAGGTGGGCCTGTGTCGCCTCGACGCTGGAGATCTCGCCGGCAGCGAGGCGGTCGGCGAGCGCGGCGGCGGAGAGGTTGGTGATGTCGGTCACGAATCCGTCCTCTACTGCTCTTCGCCGAGGATCGCGGTCACGCGGAAACGGCCGTCGGCGGCATCCGGAGCGTTCTGGAGCGCCTCGTCGACGGTGAGCGTGTGCCCCACCTCGTCGGCACGGAAGACGTTCAGCAGCGGGATGGGATGGCTCGTGGCGACCACATCCGGTGTCGCCACCTGCGACACCTTCGCGATGTTGTCGACGATCGCATCGAGCTGCCCGGTGAGGCGGTCGACCTCCTCGTCGTCGAGCTGGATCCTGGCGAGCACACCGAGATGGCGCACGAGATCGGGGGTGATTTCAGACACCAGACCATTGTAGGCGGGTGTCTCCGTCCGTCCCGGGGCACGCGACCCGTCTAGGCTGATGCCCGTGTCAGCGACCTACGACCCGCCGCGTCCGTGGATCCACAGCTACGCCGAAGGAGTTCCGGAGGACCTGGCGGAGGTCTCGGGCTCGCTCGTGGACATCGTCGCCGCTTCGGCGCGCACCCACCCCGATGCTCCCGCGCTGGAGTTCTTCGGGCGCACGACGAGCTATCAGGATCTGGAGGTGCAGATCTCTCGAGCCGCCGCCGGGCTGAGGGAGGTCGGGGTGACCGCGGGCGAACCGGTCGCGATCGTCCTTCCCAACTGCCCGCAGCACGTCGTGGCCTTCTACGCGATCCTGCGCCTGGGTGCGGTCGTCGTGGAGCACAATCCGCTCTACACGCCGGTCGAGCTGGAACGCCAGTTCGCCGATCACGGCGCGAAGCACGCCATCGTGTGGTCCAAGGTCGCGGCGACGGTGCAGGCGTTCTCCGACGAGGTACGCGTGGACTCCCTCGTCTCGGTGGATCTCACCACCGCGATGCCCTGGCACACCCGACTGGCGCTGCACCTGCCCATCCGAAAGGCGCGCGAGGGGCGTGAGGCGCTGACGGCACCCACCTCCGGGACCATCGCCTGGGACGACGTCGTCAGCGCCACCGCCTTGGATGCCTCGCATCCGCGACCGGAGACGGACGACCTCGCGCTCATCCAATACACCAGCGGCACGACCGGGTCACCGAAGGGCGCCCGCCTCACGCACCGGAACCTTCTCGCAAACGCGGCGCAGGCCCGAGCATGGGTTCCCACGATCACGCGCGGCGAAGGCTGCGTCGTCTACGCGGTGCTTCCGATGTTCCATGCCTACGGCCTCACGCTCTGCTTGACATTCGCCATGTCGATGGCGGCCCGCCTGGTGCTCTTCCCTCGCTTCGATCCCGACATGGTGCTGTCGGTCACGAAGAAGCGGCCCGCGACGTTCCTCCCTCTCGTGCCGCCGATCGCACGACGCCTGCTCGCCTCGGCCGAGGAGCGGGGAGTGTCGCTGGCGGGAACCGGCATCGCGATCTCCGGCGCCATGGCGCTCTCACACGATCTGGTCGTGCCCTTCGAGGCGGCCACCGGCGGCTATCTGGTCGAGGGGTACGGCCTGTCGGAGTGCTCCCCCGTCCTGATGGCCAACCCGGTCGCCCCCCACCGCGTCCCTGGAACCGTCGGACTCCCCCTCCCCGGCACGGAGTGCCGCGTCGTGGATCCCGAGGATCCCGGCCGCGACATGCCCCCGGGAGAGGCGGGTGAGCTGATCGTGCGCGGACCGCAGGTCTTCGACGGGTACTTCCGCAAGCCGGAGGAGACCGCCGCCGTCTTCGCGGGCGACTGGTTCCGCACCGGGGATATCGTCACGATCGACGATGCCGGGTTCGTCCGGATCGTCGACCGCATCAAGGAGCTCGTGATCACGGGCGGCTTCAACGTCGCTCCGACCGAGGTCGAGAACGCGCTGCGGCGGCATCCGAGCATCGCCGATGCCGCCGTCGTCGGTCTGCCCGATGATCGTGCCGGTGAACAGGTCGTCGCGGCCGTCGTCGCCGCCGCCGGAGCCCGGATCGACCCGGAGGCGATCCGGGCCTTCGCCCGCGAGGAGCTCACGCCCTACAAGGTGCCCAAGCGGGTCGTCGTGGTCGACGAGCTGCCGACATCATTGATCGGCAAGGTGCTGCGGCGGCAGGTGCGCGATCGACTCCTTGCGGACGACGTCTGAGCCGGGCGGCCGTCGCCGGACGGACGTCCGGAGTCAGGCCGGTTCCTCCAGCGCGGAGGGACCTTCGGTGACGAGCAGGTGGAACTGAGCGGCGTCGATCACCCGCACCCCGAGCTGCTCTGCCTTGGCGAGCTTGGACCCCGCGCCGGGACCGGCCGCGACGAAGTCGGTCTTCTTGGACACGCTCGAAGCCGCCTTGCCACCCGCGTTGACGATCGCCTCCTGCGCTCCCTCGCGCGTATAGCCCTCCAGCGTCCCCGTCGCCACCACGGTGACGCCTTCGAGCACGCCCCCCGCGACGGCCGCCGCCCCCGGTCCGGGGTGACCGGGAGTCGCCAATCGCGCGCCGGCCGCGGCCCATCGCTCGACGATGTCGCGATGCCAGTCGACATCGAACCATGCCTGCAGGGAATCCGCGATGATGCCGCCGACGCCGTCGACCGCCGCGAGCTCGTCGCGGGTCGCTGCCCGGATCGCATCGACCGATCCGAACCACTGCGCGAGGGCGCGGGCGGCGACCGGACCCACATGCCGGATGTTGAGCGCAACGAGGAAGCGCCACAGCTCCTTCGACCTCGCGCCGTCGAGATTCGCGAGCAGTGATGTCGCCGCGGCGGAGAGGATGTGCTCTTCGTCGCCGTCGAAATCGCCGCCGTCGTCGAACGCGGGATCTGTGCGTTTGCGACGCCGCCGGAACGGCGACCGTGTATCGGGGGTGCCGTCTTCGAGCAGTCGAGGGAGACCGGTCTCGGCGTCGCGCACGACCACATCGATTCCGAACAGGTCGCGCGGAGTGAGGTCGAACAGGCCCGCCTCGGTGCTCAGCGGGGGTTCCTCGGGGCGCACCGGCTGCGTGAGGGCGGCGGCGGACACCTCGCCCAGTCCTTCGATGTCGAGCGCACCGCGCGACCCGATGTGCTCGACGCGACCGCGCACCTGAGCCGGGCACGACCTGGTGTTCGGGCAGCGCAGGTCGATGTCGCCCTCCTTCGCGGGGGCGAGCGGTGAATCGCACTCCGGGCACCTCGCGGGCATCACGAACGCGCGTTCACCGCCGTCCCGCAGCTCGACGACCGGCCCCAGCACCTCGGGAATGACGTCGCCGGCCTTGCGGAGCACGACGGTGTCGCCGATGAGAACCCCCTTGGCCTTCACGACATCCTGATTGTGGAGGGTCGCCTGACGCACGACCGAGCCGGCGACCTTCGCGGGCTCGAGGACGGCGAAGGGCGTGGCGCGCCCCGTGCGTCCGACCGAGACCACGATGTCGAGCAGCTTGGTGTTCACCTGTTCCGGCGGATACTTGTAGGCGATGGCCCAGCGCGGGGCGCGGCTGGTCGCCCCGAGCTCCTCGTGCATCGCCAGGTCGTCCACCTTGACGACGATGCCGTCGATCTCGTGCTCCACGTCGTGGCGGTGCTCGCCGTAATGACGGATGAATGCGGCGGCCTCGGCCGCGCCGGGGACCACGCGGAAGTACGGGCTGACCGGAAGACCCCACGACGCCAGCAGGCCGTACACCTCGCTCTGGGACGCGACCGGCGGATTCGGCCAGGCCCCGATCCCGTGCACCGTGAGCCGCAGCCGCGACAGCCGCTCATGCATCGCCTGCAGCTGACGCTCGTTCTTGCCCTCGCGCTTCTGGCGCAGCGATCCCGACGCGGCGTTCCGCGGGTTGGCGAACAGGCGGTCGCCCTGCTCCTGCTGGAAAGCGTTCAGCGAGTCGAAGTCGGCGACTGTGAAGAAGACCTCGCCGCGCACCTCGACCAGGGGCGGATGCCCGTCTCCGTGCAGCGCAGACGGGATGCCCGCGATGCCGCGCACGTTCTCCGTCACGTCTTCGCCGACGCGACCGTCTCCACGCGTGGCGGCACTGGTCAGCCTGCCGTGCTCGTAGCGAAGCGACAGCGCGAGGCCGTCGATCTTGAGTTCGCACAGGAACGGCACCACGCGGCCGGCATCGCGCTCCACGCGTGCCGCCCACACCCGGAATTCGTCCTCGCTGAAGACGTTGTCCAGGCTCAGCATGCGCTCGGCGTGCGTGACCGGCGCGAACAGCGTGCCGGAGGCCGCGCCAACGGTGAGCGTCGGGGAATCCTGGCCCTGCAGTTCCGGGTGGAGCCGCTCGAGCTCGTCCAGGCGCTGCATCCAGCCGTCGTAGGTGGCGTCGTCGACGATCTCCGCATCGTCGCCGTAATAGGCGTCGCGCGCGGCGCCGATGCGGTCGGTGAGGTTTCTCACCTCGTCGCGCGCCTGGTCGAGAGTCAGCTCAGCTCGTTCACCTTCAGCCACCCCGTCAGTCTATGGACGCCCGCCGACACGACGGTCGGACGGGGCCGGAGCGGGATCGCGGCCACCCTCATGCGTCGACGGGAACGGCTGATTCCGTCCGGTCGATCGTGAACTGGCCGAGTACGCGCGTGCCGTCGTAGAGCACGGCCGTCTGTCCCGGGGCGACGCCGTCGAACGGCTTCTGCGGCTCGACGGTGATCACGTCGTCCTCGATCCACGCCCGCGCCGGCACCGGCTCCGCGTGAGCGCGGATCTGCACGTGACAGGAGAAGTCCGACTCCGTCGGGGCCGCGCCCGCCCACGAGCGGCGCACGCCCGCGATGCGCGCGCACGCGAGCGCCTCCTTCGGACCGACCACGACCGTGTTCGACACCGGCCTGACCTCGAGCACGAAACGGGGCTTGCCGTCGGCTGCGGGCACGCCGAGTTGAAGACCCCGACGCTGCCCCACGGTGAACGCGTGCGCCCCTTCGTGCGATCCCACGACCGCGCCGGCGCGATCGACGATGTCGCCCTTCTCCGCCCCGACCCTGTCGGCCAGCCACCCTCGGGTGTCACCGTCGGGGATGAAGCAGATGTCATGGCTGTCGGGCTTGCGGGCCACGGTCAGCCCCCGCTCTTCGGCTTCGGCCCGGACGAGCTCCTTCGAGGGCGTGTCGCCCAGGGGGAAGTACGTGTGCGCCAGCTGGTCGGCGGTGAGCACACCGAGCACATACGACTGGTCCTTCGCGGCGTCGGATGCGCGGTGCAGCTCGAGTCCGCCCTCACCCTCGACGAGCGTGGCGTAGTGCCCGGTGCACACCGCGTCGAAGCCGAGCTCGAGAGCGCGCTCGAGGAGAGCGGCGAACTTGATCTTCTCGTTGCAGCGCATGCAGGGGTTGGGCGTTCGACCGGCGCGGTACTCGGCGACGAAGTCATCGATGACGTCATCGCGGAAGCGCTCGGAGAAGTCCCACACGTAGAACGGGATGCCGAGTGAATCCGCGGCGCGACGGGCGTCCATCGCATCCTCGATCGTGCAGCAGCCGCGACTGCCGGCTCGGAGCGTGCCGCCTGCGCGCGACAGCGCCAGATGCACGCCGACGACGTCGTGACCGGCCTCGACCGCCCGGGCGGTCGCCACCGCCGAGTCGACACCGCCACTCATCGCCGCAAGGATCCTCATGCGAACCAGTCTAGGGACGGCGGACTGACCGCCTGACCTCCGGTCCTCGCGCGGCCTTCTCAGCGGGCGGCGCGAGCCCGCGACACCGCTTCCGGAAGCGCCGCGGACAGCGCGTCGACGTCGTCGACGGTGCTCGTGCGACCGAGAGTGATGCGAAGCACCTGTCGCGCCGCCCGCTCGTCGAACCCCAGCGCCTGCACGACGTGGGACGGTTCGGGCACGCCCGCCTGGCACGCCGAGCCGGTGGAGACGGCGATCCCGCGTTGATCGAGCAGGAACAGCAGGGACTCGCCCCCCGCTCCCGGCAGATGCAGGTGCAGATTGCCCGGGATCCTGTCGATCGGATCTCCGAGGGGAACGACATCCGGGATGTCGCGGCGGATGGCCGTCAGCGCGCGCTCGCGCAGCGCGGAGAGGCGCCTGGCCTCCTCCTCCCGTTCGGCGACGGCGAGTTCGGCGGCCACGGCGAAGGCGGTCGCTCCGGCGACATCCTGCGTGCCCGCCCGCAGGGAGCGCTGCTGTCCGCCTCCGTGCAGCAGCGGCGTCGGCTCGGCGTGGCGCGACACCACGAGCGCGCCCACCCCCACGGGCCCTCCGATCTTGTGCGCCGACACGCTGAGTGCCACCAGCCCCGTTCCATCGCGGACATCGCCCCGCCACCGAGCGAAGTCGACGGGCACGTGCCCGAAGGCCGAGACGGCGTCGAGGTGGAGAGGCGTCCCCGCGGCGACTGCCTCCGCCGCGAGAGCCGGCGCATCGTTGACGGTGCCGACCTCGTTGTTCGCGACGAGGGCCGTGGCCAAGGCCGCACCCGGGAGGGCCGCCCCGAAGGACGCAGGCGGGATGCGCCCGAGCCGGTCGAGCTCCACCGAGCGGACACGGGCTCCGCGGCGGGCTGCCAGCCATCCCACCGTGTCGAGGGTCGCGTGATGCTCGCCGTCGGGGAGGACGATCGCATCCCCATCACCCCCGCGCGCGTCCCACAGGCCCTTGATCGCCAGGTTCACCGCTTCGGTGCCTCCCGACGTGAACACCACCTCGATCGATCCGCATCCGAGCACCGCTGCGAGCCGTTCGCGCGCTTCCTCCAGGAGGCGGCGCGCGCCCTGGCCGGCGGCGTGGATCGCAGACGCATTGCCGACGCGCGTCTGCACGTGCACCCAGGCGTCGCGCGCCTCGGGGCGCAGCGATGTGCCGGCGGCGTGATCGAGGTAGACGACCATCCCCCTCCTTCGACGGTCTCGCGTCCGAGTGCTGCTGCCTCGCGGCGTCACTACTCTAGATCGCATGTCCCCCGCGCCCTCCACCGCGCCCGCGTCGGCTCTTTCCTCGCACGCTTTCGACGATCTGGGAGTCACCCTGCACGACGGCGGCGGCACCCTCCGCGTGTGGTCCGAGGACGCGGGTGGGATCGACCTCGTGGTCTTCGATGACGCCGATCTCGACTGGAGCATCGCGGACATCCCGCTGGAACCGGTCGGCGACGGCGTGTGGAGCGTGAGCAGCGATCTGCTGCGGCCGGGTGCGCGATATGCCGTGCGCGCGGACGGCCCACGCACGCCGGGGGCCACCTTCAACCGTGGCACGCTGCTCATCGAACCGTACTCCCGGGGCCTGGCCACCGGTGACGGCTACGAGGACTGGCGGTCGGTCGTGGTGGATCGGAGCTTCGACTGGGGAGGCGTCACGAAGCCGCTCACCCCCATGGATCGCACCGTGATCTACGAGGGTCACGTGAAGGGACTCTCCAAGCGCCACCCGGGAGTGCCGCCCGCGCTGCACGGCACGTATGCAGGCCTCGCGCATCCGGCGATGATCGAGCACTTCCAGCGGCTCGGGGTGACCGCGCTGCAGCTGCTGCCCATTCATGCATTCGCCACGGAACCTCGGCTCCTGCAGCACGGGCTGGCCAACTACTGGGGCTACAACTCGCTGAACTTCTTCACTCCCCACGCCGCGTACGCGACCGAGGAGAACCGTCGCCGAGGCCCCGACGCGGTCCTGCGCGAGGTGAAGGGAATGGTGAAGCTCCTGCACGAGGCGGGCATCGAGGTCATCCTCGACGTCGTCTACAACCACACCAGCGAAGAAGGTCTCGGCGGACCCCGCACGAGCCTGCGCGGTCTGGACAACCGCCACTACTACCGGCAGCAGGACGACGGCACCTACATCGACGTCACCGGGTGCGGGAACTCGCTGAACACCGCAACGGATGCCGCCGCCCGTCTCGTGCTGGACTCGCTCCGATACTGGGCGCAGGACGTGCAGATCGACGGCTTCCGCTTCGATCTCGCCGCCACCCTGGGCCGCGACGCCGCCCACGCCTTCACCCCGGACCATCCCCTGCTGCAGGCGATCATCGCCGATCCGGCTTTGGCGGGCGTGAAGAAGATCGCCGAACCGTGGGATGTCGGAATGGGGGGCTGGCAGACCGGCAACTTCGGCGACGGCTGGCACGAATGGAACGACCGCTACCGCGATCGCGTGCGCAACTTCTGGCTGAGCGACATCGATTACGCGCGCCGGGCCGATGTCACGCCCGTCGGAGTCGGCGGCTTCGCCACGCGACTCGCGGGTTCCTCCCACACGTTCTCCGCCGAGCGCGGGCCGCTGGCGAGCGTGAACTTCGTCACCGCCCACGACGGATTCACCCTTCACGACCTCGTCTCTTACGACGTCAAGCACAATCTCGGCAACGGCGAGCAGAATCGCGACGGCGCCGACACCAATCGCTCGTTCAACCACGGTGCCGAGGGGCACACAGACGACGCGGGAATCCTCGCGACACGACGCAAGGCGATGCGGAACCTGCTCGGAACACTTCTGCTTTCGGCAGGCGTGCCGATGCTGACGGCGGGCGACGAGTTCGGACGCAGCCAGCGCGGGAACAACAACGCCTACTGCCACGATTCCCCGCTCACGTGGCTGTCGTGGGAGCACGCGGGCTGGCAGGAGGACCTCCAGGCTCACGTCGCGCGCCTCATCGCACTGCGTCAGCAGAATCCGGCCCTGCGGCCTGTGCGCTACGCCAAGCGCGGGGAGCACGTTCCGTCCGCGTCGGTGATGGAGTGGTACGACGAGCACGGCGAGACGATGTCGGATGAGCGATGGAACGACTCCTCCAAGCGCACCCTCCAGTATGTCGCGGCATCGACGCCCGAGCACGAGGCCCGCAATCGCATCCTGCTCGTCGTGCACGGGTCCGAGCGTCCGGTCACGGTGACCCTCCCCGAGATCGACGACGCGCACCGCTTCGTCCGCCTGTGGTCCAGCCTCGACGAACGACCCGCGCAGGAGGCCTCCGCCCACGCGCCCGGCGACCGCATCGACCTGCCGGGGACCGCTATGGAACTGTTCCGCGTGGAGAGTGTCAACCCCCACCCCTGACCCTGTATCCCTCGACGCTGTCGCGATAGGTTCGGACCGTGGTCACGTCGCGCACAGCACAGCCCCAGTCCTGGCGGAGCGCCGCCTCGATCCCCGTCCGGCCTGCGTCGGATGCGCAACCCGCGCGGGATACCGCGATCGGGCGCATCCCCACCACGGGATCCTCTCCCACCGTGCCGGACGGCGACTTCCGCCCCAAGGCGTTCGTCGGCGAGGTGGTGCCGTTCGAGATCACGGCGTTCCGCGACGGGCACGACCGGATCGGCGTTCAGGTGCGCCTCACGTCGCCGGGCGGAGACCAGTCCCTCCATCGGTTGAACCCGCTCGATGGCGGGATGGACCGGTGGAGCGCACTCGTATCGGTTCTCGAGCAGGGCGTGTGGCGCTTCCGCTTCGAGGCGTTCTCCGACGAGTTCGCGACGTGGCGCCATGCCGCCGACGTGAAGATCGCCGCGGGTGTGGACACGGCGCTCATGCGGGAGATCGGTGCGCGGCTGTTCACGCGCGGCGCCGAGGAGCGATCCCGGCCGGCAGCCGAGAAGCGGGCGCTCACCGCCGCCGCGGCCTTTCTGCGCGACGACCAGGTCGACGATGTCGCGGCACGCGGCATCGTGCTCGACGACGAGATCGCGGCGATGTTCTGGCGGCGACCCCTGACGGCCCTGATGACGCGCGGCGACGAGCAGGAGCTGCTGGTGGAGCGCGAGCGGGCGGGCGTGGGTGCGTGGTACGAGTTCTTCCCCCGGTCCGAAGGCGCGACCGTCCTCGAGGATGGATCGATCCGCAGCGGCACGTTCGCGACCGCGACCGAGCGGCTTCCCGCCGTCGCGGCGATGGGTTTCGACGTCCTTTACCTGCCGCCGATCCATCCGATCGGCCGCACGAACCGCAAAGGCCCGAACAACTCCCTGGATGCCGGGCCCGCCGACCCGGGCTCGCCGTGGGCCATCGGGTCCGCCGACGGCGGACACGATGCCGTCCACCCCGATTTGGGAACCCTTGGAGACTTCCGTGCGTTCGTGCAGGAGGCCCGCACCCACGGCGTCGAGGTGGCGCTCGACCTCGCCCTGCAGGCCTCCCCCGACCACCCGTGGGTCACCGAGCACCCGGAGTGGTTCACGACCCTCCCGGACGGTTCCATCGCCTACGCCGAGAACCCGCCGAAGAAGTACCAGGACATCTACCCGATCAACTTCGACAACGATCCGGCGGGCATCCGCGCCGAAGTTCTGCGGGTGGTCCGGCACTGGATCCAGCAGGGGGTGCGGATCTTCCGCGTCGACAACCCGCACACCAAGCCGCTGCAGTTCTGGGAGTGGCTCATCGCCACGGTGAACGCGGAGGAGCCCGACGTGGTCTTCCTCGCCGAAGCCTTCACGCGGCCCGCGCCGCTGCAGGGACTCGCCAAGGCGGGATTCCAGCAGAGCTACACCTACTTCACCTGGCGCAACGAGAAGGCGGAGTTGGAGGAGTTCCTCGGCGGTCTGGCCCACGAGACGGCCGATTTCCTGCGGCCGAACCTCTTCGTGAACACGCCCGACATCCTGACCGAGTTCCTGCAGTTCGGCGGCCGACCGGCCTATGTGATCCGGGCGGCGATCGCAGCGACCGCCGCCCCCGTCTACGGTGTCTACGCCGGATACGAGCACTTCGAGAATGTGGCGCGGCCCGGCTCGGAAGAGAACATCGACAACGAGAAGTACGAGTACAAGATCCGCGACTGGCAGGGTGCCGTCGAGACCGGCGACTCGCTCGCGCCGTTCCTCACCCGCCTCAATGAGATCCGTCGAGGCCATCCCGCCCTTCGTCAGCTTCGCAACTTCTCCGCCCACTGGAGCGACGACGATTCGGTGCTGGTCTACTCCAAGCATCTGGACGCCGCCCTCAGCCCCGAAGGCGTCGCCGACACGATCATCGTCGTCGTCAACGTCGATCCGCACTCGGTGCGGGAGACCACCGTGCACCTGGACACCCGGATCTGGGGCATCGCCCCGGGCGACGCCTACGAGGTCGAAGACCTCGTGACCGGGGCTCGCTGGACATGGACCGACCACAACTACGTGCGACTGGACGCGTTCACCCAACCGGTGCACATCCTCCACGTGAAGGAGGCGCGATGACCTACCCCGATGAATCCCTGCTCGACGCGATCGCGTCCGGCTCCCACCACGACCCTCACTCGGTCCTCGGCCTTCACGCCACCCGCGACGACGAGGGAGCCTCGGTGTGGACCGTGCGGGCGCGGCGCCCCCTCGCATCGAGTGTGACCGCCGTCTTCGACGACGGCACGCGCGTTCCGCTCGAACACGTGCGCGGTGGAGTCTGGGAGGGATCGCGCGGGGGCGATGCGGCAGCGTACGAGATCGTCGCATCCTACGATGACGGGCCCGACTGGATCGTCGACGATCCGTATCGACACCCGCCGACGGTCGGCGAGCTCGACCTGCACCTGATCGGCGAGGGCCGCCACGAGCAGCTGTGGCTCGCGCTCGGCGCGCACACGCGCGAGTCCGGCGGCAGCACGGGCACCGCGTTCACCGTCTGGGCGCCGAACGCCCAGGCCGCGCGCGTGATCGGCGACTTCAACGGGTGGGACGGCGCCGCGCACGCGATGCGATCGATGGGTTCCAGCGGCGTGTGGGAGCTGTTCGTCCCGGGCGTCGAGCCCGGCTCGGCGTACAAGTTCGAGTTGCGCACCAAGAGCGGTCACTGGGTCGAGAAGGCCGACCCGATGGCGCGCTGGGCGGAACTGCCTCCAGCGACTGCATCGGTGGTCGTCGACACGTCCTACTCGTGGCAGGACGATGCCTGGATGACCGAGCGCGCCCAGACGCCGGCGTTGTCGCGGCCGATGTCGATCTACGAGCTGCACCTCGGATCCTGGCGCCCGGGGCTGTCCTACCGCGAGGCGGCCGACCCGCTCGTCGAGTACGTGACCGCGCACGGATTCACGCACGTCGAGTTCCTCCCCCTCGCCGAGCATCCCTTCGGCGGGTCCTGGGGGTATCAGGTCACCGGCTACTACTCCCCGACGCGACGCTTCGGGCATCCGGACGACCTCCGCTACCTCATCGACCGGCTGCACCAGGCCGGCATCGGCGTGATCATGGACTGGGTCCCCGGTCACTTCCCGAAGGACGCCTGGGCGCTGGCGCGATTCGACGGCGAGGCGCTGTACGAGCATCCCGATCCCCGGCGAGGTGAGCACAAGGACTGGGGCACCCTCATCTTCGACTACGGCCGCAACGAGGTGCGCAACTTCCTCGTGGCCAACGCCCTGTACTGGCTTGAGGAGTTCCATGTCGATGGTCTGCGTGTCGACGCCGTCGCGTCGATGCTCTACCTGGACTACTCCCGCGAAGCCGGGGAGTGGGAACCCAACGTGCACGGCGGTCGCGAGAACCTGGAGGCGATCCGTTTCCTGCAAGAGGTCAACGCGACCGCGTACAAGCGATACCCGGGCATCTCGATGATCGCCGAGGAATCGACCAGCTTCCCCGGCGTCACGGCCCCCACCGACCACGCCGGACTCGGCTTCGGCTTCAAGTGGAACATGGGCTGGATGAACGACTCGCTGCAGTACGTCGCGCGCGACCCGATGTACCGGGGTCATCACGAGGGAGAGATGTCCTTCTCGTTCGTGTACGCCTTCAGCGAGAACTTCGTGCTGCCGATCAGCCACGACGAGGTCGTCCACGGCAAGGGCAGCCTGTTCGGGCGCATGCCCGGCGATCACTGGCAGAAGCTCGCCAACATGCGCGGCTACCTCGCCTACATGTGGGGGCATCCGGGCAAGCAGCTCCTGTTCATGGGCCAGGAGTTCGGTCAGATGTCCGAGTGGTCCGAGGGGCGCAGCCTCGACTGGTGGATGCTCGAGCAGCCCAGTCACGAGCAGCTGGCGCGGTTCGTCTCCACGCTGAACCACGTCTACCGGGATCACTCCGCGCTGTGGTCGCGGGATGCCGACGGAGCGGCCTTCTCTCGCCTCGGCGGTCCGGCGTGGAATTCCAGCGTGATCGCCTTCTCCCGCCGGGACTGGCATGGAAACACCGTCGCGGTGATCTGCAACTTCTCCGGGGTGCCGGTGAGACCGTACGAGATCGACCTCCCGGAGGCCGGGGTGTGGCGGGAGATCCTCAATTCCGACGCCGAGGAGTACGGCGGATCAGGCGTCGGCAATCTCGGTGTGGTCCACGCCGACGAGAACGGCCGCGCCACGATGGTGCTGCCTCCTCTCGGAGTGCTCTGGCTGAGCCACGATCGGCGGGCGAGTATCCCGTCGCCGACGCACCGCTGACACGAGATCGCCCCCGGCACGAATGGCCGGGGGCGATCAGGTCGCGTCGTCGGAGTCAGAACAGCAAGGAGGCAAGCCGCGCACGTGCGCGGATCACCCGGGGGTCGGCGTCGCCGACGACCTGGAACAGCTCGACCAGGCGCGCACGCACGGGTGCACGGTCGTCTCCGGCGAGCTGGGAGAACAGCTCGAGAAGCCGGGCGAACGCGTCGTCGACATGACCGCCGGCGACATCGAGGTCGGCCACGAGCAGCTGCGCGTCCACGTCGGTGGGCGCATCGGCGGCAGCCGCGCGCGCCTGCTGCAGGTCTGCGCCCTGCACCCGCAGCAGCAGCTGCACCTGCGCCAGACCGGCTTTCGCGTCGGCGTCGCCGGGGTTCTCGGTGATCGCCGCCTCATACGCTCGCGCGGCGCGCTCGTAGTCGCCGGCCTCGATCGCGGCGTATGCCTCCGCGTGGGCCGGCGGCAGTGCGGGCTCGCTTTCGGCGACGTCGTCGTCCGGCGCATCCTCCGGCGTGATCGTGCCCGTCACACCGTTCTGCGCCGCAGCATGCAGGAGCTGCGCGAACACCTCGCGCACCTGCTGTTCGGGCACGGCTCCCTGGAACAGCGGCACGGGCTGTCCGGCCAGGAGGGCGACGACCATCGGAATCGACTGCGCACGGAATCCCTGTGCGAGCTGCGGGTTCGCATCGACGTCGACCTTGGCGAGGACGATTCGCCCGCCGAGCTCGGTGACGACCTTCTCGAGAATGGGGCTCAGCTGCTTGCACGGCCCGCACCACTCGGCCCACAGATCCACCACCACCGGGACGGTGCGCGAGAGCTCGAGCACCTCACCGAACGTGGCGTCCGTGACGTCGCGCACGAGCGCCGACGAAACCGAACCGCCGGCCGCACGGGGCGCGGCGGGGTCCGGGCGGTTACGGAGGGAAGACAGGTCGACGGCACCGCGCATCGCGGCCGCCGTGGCGGCATCGGTCACTCAATCACCTTCGCGTCGAGAATGTTGGAAACGTATCCGAGAAGCCGGATCTTCTCGCTCGAGCCCTGGCCGGGCACGTAGAAGAACAGCTGGTCGACATACACGGTACTGAATCCTTCGGAGGATTCGTCCACACCGGTCAGCGTCTGCACGGTGGGATTGTTGTCGAGCTTGATCACCGCATCGTCGTCGGTGGGCTGGACCGTGTCGATCTCCTGGATGGTGACCGCCACGATGGCTCCGCTCTCGAGGGTGGCCAGCGCTGTGGGGTCCTCCTCGCCGGGCTCGGTCGAGAAGGTCAGCTCCCCTGTCGATTCGGCCGTCTCGTTGAACTCGTCGAGCCGCTTCTGCCGGTCGGCAGCGACACCGATGCGGAACTGGTCCTCATCGAGCTCGAACAGGGAGGCGTACTCGCTGTCTTCGCCGTTGTTGATCACATCCGCGTAGGCGGTCGACAATTCCTGCGGCTCCATGATGAGGAACGGCGAATCGGGCTGAACCTGCGTCGCACCGACGTACACGGGCGCCAGGTCGGGAAGGGTCGTGTCTGCTTCGAGATACGAGTACGAGGTCAGCTTGTAGTCCGACCATGCGTCCTGCTGGCTCAGGAACATCGTCGTCGCGGCCGTGCCCTCGGGATCGTTCACAACCGCGAGGAAGGTGCGGGGCCAGCCTTCGGTCGCCTGGGGCAGCACGACCTCGAGGGGCGTGGTGGCGAAGGCCGGCAGCCCCTCACGGTCCTCGATCGCCTCTTGCAGGGTGTACAGGGTCTCTCGCTCGGCGAGGGGTGCACCCTCGAGCCGCGTGGCCGCCAGATCGGCGTCTCGGGCCTCGTCCGCCTCGGCGACGGTCGCCGCCACGCGCTCGATGATGCGCTCCGCCTGGGGCCGCGTGACCGCAGGAGACTGCTGGCCCTCCGGGACGATGACCGAAGCGGTGGGCGAAGGGGTGGGTGTTCCGGCCAGGTCGGGCCACGCGTCGGCCGTGCAGCCTGCGAGGACCAGCGCCGAAGCGGCGACGACCGGGACCGCGATCATGCTGCGCCGACCACGCCCCACGGCGCGCCGGGACGGGGTGCTGCTGATCACGCCCTTGTCGGGGTCGTCGACCGCGACGTCGATCGGCTCCGTCGCGGGAAGGGGCAGACCCTTCCGGCGCGGTCCGCGCGACCGGCGCACGTGACGGATTCCGAGCACGTACAGGATCAGTCCGATGACCATGAGGATCGCACCACCCACGATGAGAGGGCCGGCCCACGGCGTGCCGTTCTCGATCGGCCACGACACGCTGAGATCCGTGGGCGCGGGCTCCGTTCCGTCGGCGGCCACGAGCACGCTCATGTCCGCGGGAAGCTGCAGCGGCGCCACGAGGAGGTCGGCCTGCTGATACTCGTCGAGCCAGAGGTCGGATCCGACCGGATTGCGCCCGGGCGCTGCCTCTTCGGCGGCGGCGTCGTCCGCGGAAGCGGCATCGTCGGCACCCTCACCCTCATCGGCGACCTCCGTCTCTGCCGGCTCCGGGACGGCGGGGGCGATGGTGGACGTCGTGATCGTGCCGGTGTCGTCGGCGGTCACGTGGGCGTACTCGGCGTCGGAGAGCCACGCCTCGAGATCGGCCGTGCGGCCGTAGGCCGCGAAGAGCTCGCCCTCCCCCTGCACCCGAAGCGTCTGCGGACCGGACACAGCCGTCATCGCGCCGCCGTCGATGAGCACGTACGGCACATCTCCCTCGACGTCGAACTGCGCGGTCTGCGCGTCGGGACCCTGGAAGACGGTGCGCTGCGCGATACCCGCGCCGATCATCACCGCGGCGAGGACGAACGCCAGCACGGCCCACACGAATCGCAAGGAAACACCTCTCCACGTCCGCTTCGGGTCCCAACGCAGACGTCAATCGACGTTTCAGACTAGCGGAGACGACCTGAAAGGCCACCGGGAGGCGTCGATGCGCAGACTCCTCGGCGCGCATGCGTATCCTGACACCACAGGAGCACGGCCGAGGCAGGAGACCGCGTGAAGATCCATAACCCGTTCCGGGTGGCGTTCCTCGCCACGCTGGGCGTCGGGCTCGGTCTGGTGCTCATCGCCAGCATTCAGACTCTCTCGACCATCCTCCTCTACGTCGGCACCGCGCTGTTCCTCTCGCTGGGTCTGGACCCGGTGATCTCCTTCCTGGAGCGGCGGCGGCTGCCCCGCTGGGCGGCGGTGGTGGTGACGATCCTGGGAGTCCTCGCGCTCTTCGCGGGTATCGTCCTCATGATCGTCCCGCTGATCGTGTCGCAGATCTCGCAGCTCGTCACCGCCATCGTGCGACTCGTCGAGCGCGGCACCTTCATCGAGGATCTGCGTTCCTGGCTGCAGACGACCTTCCCCACGCTGAGGGTCGACGACGTATTCAGCTACGTCGAGGACTGGCTGACGACGAACGTCACCGAGATCGGCGGATCGATCGGTCAAGGCGTCCTCGCCTTCAGCGGAGCCGTCCTGGCCGGACTCACCGGCGCGTTCATCGTGCTCATCCTCACGATCTACTTCACCGCATCGACTCCCAGCCTGAAGCGAGCGGTCTACCAGCTTGTCCCGGCATCCAAGCGCGCCCGCTTCATCGATCTGTCCGAGCAGATCACCGACTCGGTGGGCTACTACGTGATCGGACAGCTCTCGCTCGGCGTGCTCAACGGCGTGCTGAGCGCGATCTTCCTGTCGATCATCGGCGCGCCCTTCCCGGCCGTGCTCGCCGTCGTCGCGTTCCTCTTCTCGATCATCCCGCTCGTGGGCACCCTCACCGGATCGACCATCATCGTGCTGCTGTGCCTCATTCCGGGACTGGGCGGCACGTCGACGGCGATCATCGCGGCGGTCTACTACCTCGTGTACATGCAGTTGGAGGCGTACGTGATCGCCCCCCGCATCATGGGTCGCGCGGTCTCCGTCCCCGGCGCCGTGATCGTCATCGCCGCCCTCGCCGGCGGTTCCCTCCTCGGACTGCTCGGTGCGCTCGTGGCGATCCCGGTCGCGGCCAGCATCCTCATCCTCTACCGGCAGGTGCTGATCCCCCGTCAGAACGAACGGTGATCGTCACGCCGTGCCGGGGATCTCTCCCGACCATTCGGTGGGGAGAGGCAGCGCGTCGGGGTTCACCGCGGCGACGATCTCGGTGAGCACCCGTCGCGTCTGCGACTCCCCCACCCACAGGTGCTTGGCGCCGTCGACCGCGATGAGGTTCGCGTGCGGCACGGCGGCGAACCGCTCCGCGGCTTCGTCCGGGCGCAGAAAGCCGTCGAGCTCGGGCACGAGGATGATGAGCGGGCGCTCTTCCTGAGCCCACGCGGCGACCTCCTCCGGTGTCGCACGATGCAGCGGGGGCGAGAGCAGAATGAAGCCCTCGGCGGCGTGGTCGCGTCCGTACTTGAGGGTCAGCTCCGTACCGAAGGACCACCCGATCAGCCACGGATGCGGGAGCCCGCGCTCGCGGACGAAGTCCATGGCCGCGGCGACGTCGAAGGCCTCCGCGCGCCCACCGTCGAACTCCCCCTCGCTGGTGCCGCGCGGCGATGACGTGCCGCGGGTGTTGAACCGCAGAACGGCGAGATCGGCCAGCGCGGGAAGGCGCGCGGCCGCTTTGCGGAAGACGTGCGAGTCCATGAATCCGCCTGCGGTCGGCAAGGGGTGGAGGGTCACCAACGTCGCGCGCGGCTCACGATCGGCGGGCAGCGCGAGCTCGCCGACGAGGGTGAGCCCGTCGAGCGTCTCGAGCTCGATCTCTTCCCGGCGAGCGGGAAGCATGAGCGGTCCGCGAATCTCCATCAGCTGATCCTCCAGCAGGCGTTGTGCCAGTGTCTGCGCGCCGCGAGGTCGGCGCGGTCGCCGAGCACGCC
Source organism: Microbacterium sp. MTN4-26 (assembly GCF_042846595.1). Taxonomy (NCBI): domain Bacteria; kingdom Bacillati; phylum Actinomycetota; class Actinomycetes; order Micrococcales; family Microbacteriaceae; genus Microbacterium; species Microbacterium sp. MTN4-26. Next base: position 65,832 of record NZ_BTGO01000001.1, on the reverse strand, counting down.
GTCGGCCCGCCAGGCCACCAGGTGTGCCGTACCCGGCTCGATCACGCGCGAGCATCCCGGGCACGTGTACGGCTTGACCGCCTGTGCGGCCGAGAGGGGCTGCACCGTCCACTCGGCGCCGCGGCGCACCTCCGTGCGCTTCCACCCCGCCAGGAGCCGATCGAAGGATGCGTCGCCCGCCGCCTGGTCGCGGCGCCGACGGTTGGACCGCGGCACGGGTCAGTACCAGCCGACGGACTGCGAGTGCCCCCACGCCCCGCACGGGGTCCCGTAGCGTCCGCCGATGTATCCCAGGCCCCACGAGATCTGGGTGGCCGGATTGGTCTCCCAGTCGGCCCCGGCACTGGCCATCTTGCTTCCCGGCAACGACTGCGGGATGCCGTAGGCCCCGCTGGAGGCGTTGTAGGCGTTGACGCGCCAGCCCGACTCCTTGTTCCACAGCGCCACGAGGCAGGAGAACTCGCCGTCGCCCCATCCCCGAGCGGTCACCATCTCGTACGCGATGGCCTGTGCGGACCCGGGATCGGGCGTGACGAACGGCGGCGCCCATCCTCCCTCGGTCGACGATGACGACGACTCACTCGCGACGACGGGTTCCGGAGTCGGGGTCGGCGTCGGCGTGACATAGACCTCGTAGTTCCCGCGCTCGAAGGTCGGGATCTCGTCGCCCTCGCCGGCGTCGGCGGTGACGAGGGTCTGCACGTCTCCCAACGTGCTCGAGTACAGCGTGATGGGCTGCGTCTCCTCGGCGGCCGCCTGACTGAGAGCGACGCCCGTCGGGCCGGCGTACGCGATGACGAAGCCGAACGCGGCCAGCGTGGCGAACACGGCGAGGACCCCGCGACGCCGGGACCAGCGTTGCGCCGGTGCCGACGGGCGGCCTGCCGGCGCGGCGACGTTCGCCACGTCGCGACGCGAGCGGCGCGCGGGGGTCAGGTCGCTTCCGGCAGTCACAGTGACCCGATTCTAGCCGCGAGGACTCCCGGTGTCATCCGCCCCGCAACGCGCGTCACCGCACAGCGAGCATCACCTCGACGACCGCGTCGAGAACGGCATCCACCTGCGCCTCGCGGTACCCGCCGCGCTGCATGCGGAACGCCACCGATCGCACCTGCTCGACCGAGACGGGTTCGCCGTCCGCCAGGTAGCGGGCGAGCTTGTCCCCCACCAGATCGACCTCATCGATGCGATACCCGTACCGCAGCGCGCCGACACGGTCGAATCGTCGTCCCTTGCGTCGTGTCAGGCGATCGAGCACCTCTTGCGCGGTTCCGCGCGTCGCGCCGACCCATCCGCCGACACCACCGTCCGCGAGTGCCGTCTCGCGCTCACGGGCGGCGAAGGCGTCTTCGATGCGCGCGAGCGCCGCATCGACCGCCGCGATGACATAGCCATGGCGCGTCAGGGGGAAGGCCGCGCGTCGCACGCTCTCGGAGGTCAGCGCGTCTCCGGTCTCGCCTTCGAAGACACCGCGTGCACGAGCGAGGAAGTCGTCGACGGCCGCGCGGTCATACCCCTTCGTGCGCCCCTGCGCGATCGGGAACGACGTGCGCTCGGAGGGCGAGGGGGAATCGGACGACACGGGGGCCGAGCTCATGGGGTCACCACCAGAGGAGTGAACAGATAGGACAGTGCGAGGGCCACGGTGACCGACGGGAGGATCGAGTCCAGGCGATCGAGCACACCGCCGTGACCGGGCAGCCACGAACTCATGTCTTTGATGCCCATATCGCGCTTGATCATGGATTCACCGAGGTCACCGGCCGTGGCCGTCGCCAGGATCGCGGCTCCGAAGACGAGGCCGGTCCACCACGGCAGCCCGAGCAGGAACATCGACGCGAGCACACCCGCGACGAGGGCCGCGACGGCAGCTCCGGCGAAGCCCTCCCACGTCTTCTTCGGGCTGATCCGGGGCGCCATCGGATGACGCCCGAAGGTGAGTCCGCTGATGTAGGCGCCGGTGTCGGCCACGACGGCGATCAGGATGAACGTGATGATCCACCACTCGCCGCCGTCCTGACGCAGCAGCACGAGCGAGAGACTGGCGAAGAAGGGCACGTACAGCTGGACGAAGCCGCCCGTCAGCACATCGGCGAGCACGTCCGACGGTGAGCGCTGGTCCACGGCCACCATCTGGGCGATCAGTCGCCAGACGGCGATCACGACGACGGCGACGAACGTGACGACCCAGTGGAACCACAGGTCGGCGAACAGGCCTGACAGCACGAGGACGACGCCGACGCCCACCTGCGGTGCGACGTCGATACGGCGACCGGCGACCGTGAGCGCGCGGCTGATCTCGAGGATCCCGAAGACGGTCGCGACGAGCGCGAAGAGGATGAAGATCCACTTCAGCAGCACGAGCGAGAGCAGCAGCACACCGCCGATCGCGATGCCGATCACAATGGCGACGATGAGGTCACGACCGGTTCGCTCCTTGATCCGCTCGTTCGCCTGGTCGAATTCCGCCCGCGCGTGAGCCATCTGCGACTCGACACCGGTGCGCATCGCCCGCATGTGCTCCTGGAAAGCCTGCGAGGGGTCCTGCGCGTCGGATCCGGGCTCCTGGCGCGCTCCAGCGTCCCGCCGGGTCAGTGGTGGGACGTCGTCGTCTCCGGACGGAGCGTCGGGCGCGTCGGTCATCCGGCGACTCAGACCTCTAGCAGCTCCGCCTCTTTGCGCTTCAGAGCGTCGTCGATCTCGTCGACGTGCGCGCGCGTGAGGGCGTCGAGTTCCTTCTCGGCACGGACGAGCTCGTCTTCGCCGACATCGCTCTTGAGGGCGTCGAGGTCGTCCTTGGTCTTGCGACGGATGCCGCGCACGTGCACCTTGGCGTCCTCCCCCTTGCCGCGGACGATCTTGACGTACTCCTTGCGACGCTCCTCCGTCAGCTCGGGCATGGTCACGCGCACGATGTTTCCGTCGTTGGTGGGATTCGCACCGAGGTTCGGGGTGTCGCGGATCGCCTGCTCGATCGCCTTGAGGGCGGACTTGTCGTAGGGGGTGACCACGAGCGAGCGAGCCTCGGGGTTGGCGAGCGACGCGAGCTGCGCGAGCGGTGTCGGGCTGCCGTAGTAGTCGACGAGGATCTTCTGGAACAGCTGCGGGTTGGCGCGCCCCGTGCGCACCGTCGCGAAGTCTTCCTTCGCCGCCTCGACGGCGCGGTCCATGCGCGCTCCGGCATCCGCCAATACGTCAGCGATCACGAGTGACTCCCATCGTTCGAACCGAAAACTCAGTCTAGTCAGCCGGCGGCGATCACGCCGTGACCAGCGTGCCGATCGATTCGCCCAGCAGCGCCCGCGTCACGTTTCCCGCCGGCTCCATTCCGAACACCCGCATGTCCATGCGGTTGTCCATGCAGAGGCTGAACGCCGTCGAGTCGACGACCTTCAGACCGCGCTGCAGCGCGTCCAAGTAGGTGATGCGGTCGATGCGGGTCGCGGACGCGTCGGTGCGCGGGTCTGCCGTGTACACCCCGTCCACACCGTTCTTGGCCACGAGCACCTCGGATGCGCCGATCTCGAGCGCACGCTGAGCGGCGACGGTGTCGGTGGAGAAGTACGGCAGGCCGGCGCCGGCACCGAAGATGACAACCCGGCCCTTCTCCATGTGCCGCTCGGCGCGCCGCGGGATGTAGGGCTCGGCGACCTGCGTCATCGAGATCGCCGACTGCACGCGCGTGGCGGCTCCGGCCTGCTCGAGGAAATCCTGGAGCGCCAGAGCGTTCATCACCGTGCCGAGCATCCCCATGTAGTCGGCGCGGCCGCGATCCATGCCGCGCTGACTCAACTCGGCTCCGCGGAAGAAGTTCCCCCCGCCGACGACGACGGCGATCTCCACCCGGTCCACCGCCTCGGCGATCTCACGGGCGATCTGCGACACGACGTCGGGGTTGACCCCGAGCGCCCCGCCGCCGAAAGCCTCGCCCGACAGCTTCAGCAGAACGCGCCGGCGTCCGGTCGCTTCATCGATCACGTGATTCCTCTCGTCGCTTACAACTTATCGAAGGGCATGAGAAAAGGCCCGCACCACCGAAGCGGTGCGGGCCTTCTTCAACGTCAGGCTCCGACCTTGAACCGGGCGAAGCCGGTGAGGGTGAGACCGGCGTCGGCGGCGACCTTGGCCACCGACTGCTTGTTGTCCTTGGCGTAGTCCTGGTCGAGCAGCGCGACCTGCTTGAAGAACGCGTTCACACGACCTTCGACGATCTTCGGAAGGGCCGCCTCGGGCTTCCCCTCGTTGCGGGAGATCTCGGTGACGATCTCGCGCTCCTTCTCGACGTCGGCCTCGGGAACCTCGTCCCGACTGAGATAAGACGGGTTGGCGAACGAGATGTGCTGCGCAAGGCTGCGCGCGGTCTCGGCGTCATCGCCGGTGTAGGCGAGGACGACACCGACCTGCGGCGGAAGGTCCTTGCTGGTCTTGTGCAGGTAGACCTCGAACGCGTCGCCGGTCAGGGTGCGAACGCGGCGCAGTTCGACCTTCTCGCCGATGATGGCGGCCTCGTCCGAGATCAGCTGCTCGACCGTCTGGCCCGACGCGTCGGCCGCGAGTGCAGCCTCCGCGGAGTCGGCGCGGGAGGAGGCGGCGGCGGCGGCGAGGACCTTCTCGGCCAGCGCGCCGAAGCGTTCGTTCTTGGCGACGAAGTCGGTCTCGCAGGCGAGTTCGATCAGGGTGACCGCGCCGTCCTGCTCGTGAGCGGCGACGAGTCCTTCGCTCGTGGAGCGGTCGGCGCGCTTGGCGTTGCCCTTCGCACCCTTCAGACGCAGGATCTCGGTGGCCTTGTCGACGTCGCCGTCAGCCTCCTCGAGCGCCTTCTTGGTGTCGACCATGCCCGTGCCGAGCTGCTCGCGCAGCGCCTTGATGTCGGCGATCGTGAAGTTTGCCATGGGTGGCGGCTCCTTGTTCAGATGATTCGTGCTTCGCTTCGGCGGGGCCGTCCGGAGACGGCCCCGCCGAACATACTCGGTGTCGGTTGCGCGACGGTTACTTCGCGTCCGCGGCGGCTGCGCCGGCGGCATCCGCCTCCGACTCGGTGGCCTTCTCGCCCTCGGCGGCCTGCTCCTCGGCGACGATCTCGCTCGCCTCGACCGTGGCCTCGGCCTCATCGGCCACCTTCTCGGTGTCTGCCGACGACTGCGCGGGAGCACCCGACTCGAGCAGTTCACGCTCCCACTCGGCGAGGGGCTCAGCGGCCTCCTCGACCTCGTCCGCGGGCTGGTGGCGCTGGATCAGGCCCTCGGCGGCGGCGTCGGCGATGATGCGCGTCAGCAGGCTCACCGAGCGGATCGCGTCGTCGTTGCCGGGGATCGGGTACTGGAACTCGTCCGGATCGGCATTGGTGTCCAGGATGCCGATGATCGGGATGCCCAGCTTGGTGGCCTCGTCGACGGCGAGGTGCTCACGCTTGGCGTCGACGACCCAGATGGCCGACGGCGTCTTCTGGAGGTTGCGGATACCACCGAGCGACTTGTGCAGCTTGTCGAGCTCGCGCTTCTTCAGCAGCAGCTCCTTCTTCGTGAAGCCGCTCGCAGCCGGGTCGTCGTAGTCGAGCTCCTCGAGCTCCTTCATGCGGGCGAGGCGCTTGCTGACGGTGGTGAAGTTCGTCAGCAGACCACCGAGCCAGCGCTGGTTGACGTAAGGCTGGCCGACGCGGGTCGCCTGCTCGGCGATGATCTCCTGCGCCTGCTTCTTGGTGCCGACGAAGAGGACCGTTCCGCCGTGGGCGACGGTCTCCTTGACGAACTCGTACGCCTTGTCGATGTACGACAGCGACTGCTGCAGGTCGATGATGTGGATGCCGCTGCGCTCGGTGAGGATGAAGCGCTTGACCTTCGGGTTCCACCGGCGGGTCTGGTGTCCGAAGTGAACGCCGCTGTCGAGCAGCTGGCGAATGGTGACGACGGCCATGGCCGTTCTCCTGTTCTGGCGCGTGCGCGCCGATTTCGGTTATCGGTCGGCCGGTCGGCCGACGCGTCCTGGTGCCCGGCGCACCCCCGCCCCTGCCGATGTGTGGATCGGGAAGAGGACCGGAGGGAGTGGATGCCACGCGCCGGAACCGGCGCGCTGAGGGCACGCGTAGTCACCCCGAGAACGGGATGCCCCTCGATCATACCAGCCGGAGACCCTCCCCACGCGGCGGACCGTCGGAGCCCTCCACAGGTTCATCCGTCGGCGTACGCGCACCCGTCACGGGACGCGACGATAGGGCCATGCTCGTCCTGCCGGCCTCGACATCCGCCCGTCGAGGCATCCGTGCGCTCGCGGCGGCGGCGCTGTTGAGCCTGGTCGTCGTCGTTGCCTTCGGCGGCCCGGCACGTGCTGTGGACGACGAGCCGGAGACTCTGGCCGGCTGGAGGTGGCCGGTGCACCCGTTCCGCATCGTCGAAGCCTTCGTCGCGCCGGCGCACGAGTACGGCCCCGGCCATCGCGGTGTCGATATCGCCCCGTCCGACCCCGCCCGCGTGATCTCGTCCCCGGCAGCAGGGGTGATCGCGTTCGCCGGGCCGGTCGCCGGACGCGGCGTCGTCACGATCGACCACGGCGGCGGACTCGTCACGACCCTCGAGCCGGTCTCGCCCGAGGCCACCGTGGGCGAAGCCGTCGTCGCGGGAGAGCCGGTGGGAACGCTGTCGACGGGTGGCCATACCCCGCCGGGCGCGCTCCACTTCGGCGTGCGGCTCGATGGCGAGTACATCAATCCCCTGCTGCTGTTGGGCGGAGTGCCTCGCGCCGTGCTCCTCCCCTGCTGCGAACCGATCGCCGCCGCTCAGCCGATGGTGTTGCGCTCTCCCGCGTCGTCGATCTCCCCGATGCCGCTCGCGGCTGCCACGGTGTTGTCGTGGCCGGTCACGGCGACCGAGTCGATTCCCGTCTCCGATCGGACGGTGTTGCGGTCCCCCGACACCGTGGCGGCTGTGATCTCGTCGGCCTCGACCACGACGTCGTAGCCCGCGATCGACAGCGAAGGCAGCGCTGCCGCCACCACCGAGACGCGGTCGGCGCGAATGATCAGGTCGCCGACGTCGGCACTGCTCACGTCGATGATGAGGTCGTTGCCGCTGACCGTCACCGTGGGACAGCTTCCGACGACGTCGACGCGCGGATCCGCCCTCTCGGCGATCTCGAGAGGCGCCTCGGAGCATTCGACGGTCTGGTCGGCGAGGTTCTCCGGGTTCCTCTCGGCGGGACTCACGAAGGGCGACGCAGAGGACGCGGAGGTCCCCGCCGATCCGGTGGGCTCCTCGGGGAGGCGCACGACGGTCTCGGTCACGCACCCCGTGAGCGACGCGATCGCAAGGATCGTGACGGCGGCCGCGGCGCCCCGGAATCGGGCACCGGGCATGGGAAGGTCCATCGGCATGCATCCAGCCTATGCGCGGGGTGGGCCCTAAGCACGAGGGTGGGCGAGGCGGTAGGTCGCAGCGAGGCGCTCACTCGAGACATGGGTGTAGATCTGCGTGGTCGCCAGGCTCGCGTGTCCGAGAAGCTCCTGGACCGTGCGAAGGTCGGCTCCGCCGTCGAGCAGGTGAGTGGCGGCGGAGTGCCGGAGCGCATGGGGGCCGACGCTCGCACCGATGACCGGCCCGAGTCGTCGCGCGACAACGTCGTAGACCGCGCGCGGGCCGATGCGCGCACCTCGGGTGCCGAGGAATACCGCGGCGACGGGGGCGCCGTCGCAGCGGGCGTGCAGCACCGGGCGACCCCGCACGAGATAGGCCTCGAGCGCAGCGGAGGCCGGGGCACCGAAGGGCACCATCCGCTCCTTGTCGCCTTTCCCGACCACGCGGAGGGTGCGGCGTTCGTCATCGATCGCGTCGCGGTCGAGAGCGCAGAGCTCGGACACGCGGATGGCGGTGCCGTAGAGCACTTCGAGCAGCGCACTGTCCCGCAGCAGCACGGGATCACCGTCGCGTGCGGCATCGCGCAGGTCGTCGAGGAGGTCGGAGACGCCGTCCGCGGTAGCCACCCGGGGAAGGGTGCGCCCCCGTTTGGGGGTGACAAGGCGAGCGCTCGGATCGACCTCGACCAGACCCGTCTCCAGTGCCCAGGCGAAGAATCCGCGAACCGCCGCGGCTCGGCGAGCAAGAGTCGACGCACTGTGACCGCGCTGCACCGACTCCCACAGCCACTCGCGGAGAGCGTGGACGTCGACGTCCGTCAACACCGGATCCCCGGTGGCCGCCACGACATCGGCGAGGTCGCCGCGATATGCACGTACGGTCCGTGGTGAGAGCCGACGCACGTGAGCCAGATGATCCAGGTAGCTCTCCGCCGCCTCGCCGAACCTCATGCTCCCAGCTTCCCCTCCTTTTCGTCGCCGAGGTGCGCGGCGCACCGATCAGGCGCGACGCCATCCGCGATCGTCGCGGCGGACACGCCCTTCGAGTTCGAGCAGCCCGAGAAGTGACCCCGTCTCCGCGACGGAGAGGCCGGCACCGCGCGCCGCCTCGTCGGTGGAGCGACCGGCGCGCGTGCTCAGGGCGTCGACGACGCGCGTCGCCGCATCCGTCCTCGGACCACCCATCGCACCGTCCGCGCGTTCCACCTCCCGCGCGTCGAGCCGACCCACCAGCTCCCAGGCGTCGTCCGCTCCGGTCACGGCGACCGCGTCGTACTCCCGCAGCAGTCGATGGCAGCCCGCCGAGGCGGCACTGGTCACCGGGCCGGGGACGGCGCCGAGTGGTCGCCCGAGGCTCACGGCGTGGCCGGCGGTGTTGAGCGAACCGCTGCGCCAGCCCGCCTCGACCACGACGGTCGCTGCTCCGAGCGCCGCAATCAGCCGATTGCGCTGGAGGAAGCGCCACTTCGTGGGAGCTGCGCCCGGTGGCAGTTCACTCACGAGCGCCCCGACCTCGGCAATGCGCTCGATCAGCGCGCTGTTGCCTCTCGGGTAGGCGCGATCGACGCCACCGGCCAAAAAGGCGACCGTCGGCGAACCCACGGCGAGCGCCGCCCGATGCGCGGCTCCGTCGACGCCGTAGGCCGCGCCCGAGACCACGGCGCCGCCATACGCGCCGATGCCCGCGGCGAGGTCGGCGGCGACGTGCTCGCCGTAGGAGGTCGCCGCGCGGGCTCCGACGATCGCCACCGCCGTCGAGCGCCACGCGTCGACGGTTCCCCGCACCCAGACCGCCACGGGCGCGTGTGCACCGAGGTCGTTCAGACTCTCCGGCCAGTCGGACGCAGCCGGCGTGATCAGCATCGCCCCGATGCGGTGCGCCGCCCGCAAGGAACGGAAGACCGCGTCGCCGTCGAGGCGAGGCCGCCACCGAGCCCACGCGTGGCGCGCGGCCAGCCCGTCGAGCTCCCCGACAGGCGTCGGCACCGAACTGGCGACGGTGTCGAGCGCGACAGCCGGGCCGAGCGCACCGATCAATGCACCGGCGTCGGCATCGCCCGGTTCGGCGACGTGCGACCACGCGACGCGGGCGTACATCTCCACCGCCGCCTCGTCATCGAGACCCTCGCCGAAGGGTCCGAGCGCGTCTCGGATCGCCGTCGGGGTGAGGTCGTAGTCCGTCATGAAGCAATTCCCTTCTTCAGGTAGAGGGCACGTCCGATGTCGTCGAGGCCGAGGCGCGGCCTGCCCGCGAGATCCGCCAGACTCCACGCGACGCAATAGGTAGCGTCAGGACGTATGTCGTTTTCACGTGCCGCAGCGTCCGTCGGAGCGTCGGAGCGATCCCCTACATTGGGACTTCAAATCCGAAGGGGGACAACATGACCGACGCTCCGAATGAAGACACGAAGCCGAAGTACCGGATCGAAGACGATCCCGACGAGCCCGATTGGAGCGATCTCCTCTCGCCTGACTACGGGCTGGAAGACGTACTCGACCACACGCTAGGAGCAGGCGACGAGGCAGAAGACGCTGAGATTAGCCTCACGATCGTTCTTCAAGGCGTGCTCGTCAGCGGCAGAGCCATTACACGCCGCGCATGGGTCGACGGTATGACCGCGATCGGTGGGGACAAAGAAGGCAGCGTTGCGAACGCCTTGAAGAAGCTCTGGTCCAGCGAAATCGACGCGGGAAAGAAGATGCGCGCTCGACGTGAAGCGGCTGAGCTCCCTCAGTACGCCCGCCGCCATGTCTACATGAAGGACACGCAAATTCTTCCCGCAGGCGGATCGAGCATCGTCAATGCGGGCTTCTTCCGCGCCAGAATCAGCGAGATCGGCGGATGGACCCTCGGCGTCGCCGCCCCCGCCAATCCCGTGGACGACTGACAAAGGTGAGCCCCCGCGGGGGCGATCCGCGGGGGCTCCACCGCCTGCGACGAGCGGTGCTTCTCGGCGGCTCATCACCCCGCCGAGGGTCTAGGGGTGCGTCTACTTCTCGACGCCGCGCTCGCGGAGTTCGCGTGCCGCGGCCTTGCCGCCGAGCATGTGCGCCCCGGCGATCTCGGATGCCGTCGCCGGTCGTCGGTCGTCGTCAGCGTCTGACGACCCTTCCTCGCGCTCACCGAGATCGCGGGCTCGGGCGAGGAGCGACCGGGCAGCGAGGCGGTCGCGCTCGCTCCACGACCCGCGCGCGAGAAGCCTCTCGGCGTCGCTCATGATGTCGTCGTGGTCAGCGCCAATCCCGAGCCGGGCGGCTGCCTTCTGTGATGCGGTGCGGTCGGTCATGATCCGTTCTCCTTCTGGTAGTCGTCGAGATTGAGTCGGGCATGTAGAAGCGCCATGTCGGCGGCGAAGTAGGCGTCTTTTTCCGGCCACCGCGAGCGTTGCCACGCCTCAAAGGCGCGGTCGCGTTCCCGCTCGGCATAGGCGACCTCGGCTTCGAGTTGCGCTAGTTCGGTCACGGTCACTCCCAGTCGTCGTCGTCGGTGATCGGCAGGTAGCCGATCAGGCCCGGAGGACGTCGTCTGCGCGCCTTGCGCTTTGTGTCGTCCCTCTCACCGTCGGGCGCTGTCCTGGGGGCAGCGGCGACCCTCTCGGCGGCGGCCGTGGCCGTCTCTGCCTTGACCGCGGGGCGATGCCCGGCGTAGAGGTCGCCGGCAATGGGCGCGGCGAGAAGTCCCTCGCGGTCGAGTTCCTTCATCGCCGCCGACAGGTCGCCGCCGCGCTCGATCACCCGAGCGACCCACTTCTTCGCCTTGCGCGCCCGCTTTGCCTCGGCCTTCTCGCTGAGCGGGGCGAGCGGCGCCTGAAGCTCGTCGTGGACGGCGGCGCGGAGAGCGCGGGCTTCCGGCGTCTCGCGGAGTGCCCGCGGTGTGCGCTTACGCGGCATCTTCATCACCCCCACGGAGATTGAGGCCGAGGAGCCGTGAACGCTGCGCCTCGGCCGCCAGCAACACGCGGTAGATCGCCGTGCGCTCACCCTGTGACTGCGCGAGCGCGAGATCGACGTTCGCCTTCCGCACGACGGCGTCGATGCGGTCTTCGACCTCGGTCCGAAGGTGGTCGGCCTCAGCCTCGCCGAGACGGGCATAGGCGACTCTCGCGAGTTCCTGCGCTTCGATCTGGGACACGCCGAGGTGATCGGCGATGGTGCCCCAGTCCTGCCCTTCGCGGCGCATCACGACAGCGCGCAAGGCCCGTTCGACGGCTCGGTCAGCCTCGACTTCGGCGGCGACCGCCACCGCAGCCGCTTCCTTCTTCTTACTCGCCATCATCGTCGCCGATCGAGAAGTCACCGAGGCCCGGGCTCGTCACCGGCTCGTCGACAGTGTCTTCGCCGGGAACGGGCACGACAATGTCGGGCTTCGACTTCGCGGCTCCACGCTGCACGTCGAGGGTGTCCATCGCCTCGCCGATCGCGCTGCCGATGCTGTCGAGCGCACTCGTGACGTACACGTGGGAGTTGTCGACGGCCACGAGCGCCGGCGCGGCGTCGATGCGCGGCTCGGCGAGCCCCCGCAGGCGGAGCCCCGTCGTCAGGCGGTCGAGCAGCCCCAGCACCGACAGATGCTCATCGAGCTCGGCGCCGGCCTTGCGGAGCATCTCCCGTGCGGTGGTGACCCGCAGCACGTCCGCGTCGGCCTGATCCAGCGCGGACGCGCGCCATGCGGCGGCGTGAAAACGGATCGCCTCGACGACGCGCGCGTGCGCCTTGCGCAGGGCGGTGTCGCGGGCGTCGAACTCGATGCGTGCCTCGTCAAGTGCGTCTTGCGCGGCCCGCAGCTTCTTGACGAGCTTCTTCGCAGGCACTGTGCCGCCGTCCTCGGCCGCGTCCGCGGCTTCGGCGTCGATCTCACCGCGCGCACGACTCACGGCCTCGTCAGCGGCGGCCAGGGCGGCGCGCGCATCACGGTGCTGAGCCGCCCGCTTCGCGAACTTCTCGACGGCATCACGCACCGCGGGCACCGGGATCCGGGCCGGGTCCGGGAGCGTGAGCAGGAGCGAAGCGCCCTCGCGGGAGTGGAGGTTGTACGTAGTGGTCATTTCTTCTTGCCCTTCTTCATGGGGTGGGGATTGAGGGAGATCGACGAGACATCGACGCCGGGCGCGAGCGTGTAGCGCCACGTCGTCGTTTCCCGAAGATTGAGGCCGACCGTCGCGACGTCCTCGTCGACCGTCAGAAGGCCGAGAAGGTGCAGTGCCTGTAGCTGGCGATCAACGGTGGAGCGCGGTTTGTCGACGCGCTTGACGACGTCACGGAGCGCTGTCCAGTCGTTCGCTGCGACGTCTTCGAGGATTTCGAGGCGTAGAGGTGGCATCGAGTCGCGCGCTACGCGGATCGCGAGGGCGAGCGCGTCGGGCCGCGCTAGGCCGATCGCCACCGCACCGCGGAAGACTTGCGCGAGTTGCTTCGCGAAGCGGGTCGGCATCTCCGGTGCGTGGGAGTCGATCACGTTCCCGCGATAGTCCACGTCAACAGCTGTGCGAGCGAGGGTGACGAGATCCGCCGCCGCGAGCAGGCGCGCCGACTCGTCGTCGTCGGGGCCGGCCGCCATGAGGTCGGCGCCTTCGAGGACGCCAGCCACGGTCGCCGCAAGCTCAGCGCGCATCGCCTCTTCGCTCCCCGTGTTGCCGATCGCCTTCCGCCCGGCGGCAATACGCCCGACGGACGAATCCATGCGGACCACGACGAAGCGGTCGCCGAAGGCGGCGATCGTGTCCGCGTGCGCGCGGTCCCATGCCGTCGTGACAGCACCGATGACGACGATTCGGCCCTTCCATTCGAGGGCGCGACCGCCGTCGGTGCCGACGTTGCGCACCCAGTGGCCGTCGTACACCTCCCGGAGCGCTGCGAAGACCTGACCGCGGGCGGTGCGATCCATCGAGAGCATTGACGTCACGTCCTTCGGCACGAGGATGCCGCTCGACCCGATCTGGTGCAGCAGTCCCCCGGTCGCTTCCGCTGACCGCTCCCCCTTTGACGTCGCAGACAGAAGCGCGCCCTCTGACGCGATCGCCGAGACGACATGAGCGCCAGCGCCAGCGAGCGACTGGACCGTCTCTGTCTTCGCGTTTCCCGAGCCCGAGACGAGAAGCAACCAGGCCGGGTCACCGTCCATGCGCTCGATGACGGCCGCCGCGAGAACGGCGTCGAGTGCCCCGAGGTCGTAGTCGATGCCGAGCCACCCGCGGAAGGCGTCGTGGCACTCGGCGAGCGACACCGGTGCGGGGCGCTCGGGCTCAGCCGTGCGCGCCCGTTCGCGCTCGCGGAGCGCCTTCTTCTCGGCCTTCGACAGGGCGAACGTCACCGGCGGGAGCCCAAGGCGACGGATGCTCCCAGCGACGGCGAGATCCCATTGGCGGTCGGCGCCAGGCCATCCATCGGAGTAGGTCGCGCGAGCGCTGTCCAGGGCATCACCGACGCCGCGGTGCCCGTTGATGCCAAGCATGACCAGCGCCGCGACGGCGTCGAGCATGTCGGAGTGACTCATGTCCCGCGGCCAGACGTTCGCGAGCGCCTTCCTCACCGCCTTCGACGGCTTCCCGTCGTGCAGCCGGGCACGGAAGGTCGTCTCGTCAGCGCTCGGCGCTCGGTCGCTCTTGCCTGCGCTGCGGCTCGCGGTGAGGAGCCAGTCGGGCGCTGCGGCGACGTCGTCGAGCGTGGCGGGCGGATCGGCGTACAGCACGGCATAGGACTCGCCCGAGCGGCGGTCGATGCCGCTCCCCGCCTCGAAGAGGTCGGCGGCACCGTTGGGCATCTCAATCCCATCGGGCGCGGCGTAGAACGCATGAGAGCCGCCCGAGGGCGTGTCTTGCATCCACGTGGCCGGCAGCGAGTGCCCGAGCCGTGAGAGCGCCGCACGGCCGTCTTTGCCGTCGTGCACGTCGAGGTCGACGATCGCGAGCCCGGAGGGGCCGGCCACGACGGCAGGAAGGGCGTCGGGGTGAGCATCCCACCAGGCGCGGATGACCTTCTTTGACGTGCTCGCGTCCTTGAGGCCGTGGCGGGTGAGCGGGCGCTTGTCCGTGCCGCACGGGATGACGTGCCAGCCGAGGGCGGCAGCAGAGAGCGCGCGATCGGCCGGGCTCATGCGTTTCGCCGCTTCATCGCTTCGGACGCCGCCTCGGCCGCAGCGGTACGCATGAGGAGGATCGCCTCTCGTCGACGTGCCTCTCCTGACGGCCACTGGCGCTTGGGATAGCGACGATCGAGCTCTTCCAGCCATGGCTCAAGCTCTTCGGCGGATGGCTGAGGGGCGCGCTTCTTGAGGGCTGGGCGCCCTTCGGCGGCGCGGCGGTCGCTCTCGCGCTTCCACCGAGCCTCAGCGGCTGTGCGAGCCCGCGCCGATCGTTCTTCCGGCGACATGTTCGCGGCGGCACGGAGCCCGCCGAGGGCGCGACCGCGGAAGGTTGCCGGCGGCTTGCGGTCGGCGCTCATGCCGCACGACCGAGGAGGGTGGAGATCTCAGCGGCGGTGCCGGGAGAGATGGGCGGAGCGGCGTCGACGACGCGCGAGATGATGTCACGTTCGTCGGGAGAAAGCGGAGCGAGTGGGGCTGAGGTAGCCACGATGAGAGGCCCAATCGGTCAGATCCTGAGCACTCCTTTCCCGATTGGGCCGAGTGTCGGATCGACCGGCGATGACCTCCGCCGCTTCCGCGGTGGGCTGCTGCCTTCGAGCCTGTTCTACCGGGCTAGTTCCGCGCGTACCTCCTCGGTGCCACGGTCCCGTTGACGCGAACGTCTGTAGACACGGACACCGTACTACATAGCACCGCGCATTCATGGAAGGGAACCGCGACGGCGTGTCGCACCGCTCATCGACCCTCGCGCACTATCTGCGGAGGTGGAGGAGCCCGGGAGCTTCACCAGATTTGTTGGAGGGGGTACGGGTAGGGCGGTACACGCGAAGACGCCTCTTTCGGGGGTAGGGGGGTTACCCACAAATCTGGTTAGCGTTGAGGCGCAAATCTGGGTCTATTGCTCGTCACGCGCCACACTTAGCAGTGCGTGGGGACGCCCATACCGGGCCGAGAGAGCTAAGAGAGCCCTTCACGCGCAGATAACCTCCGCCACCTCCACCCAGTCGCCCGAACGGGGCGCGCTATCCGCATTTTCTCAGCGGAGTTATGTCCCGCGTATCAATGCGAGCCGGTGCGCTCGGTCAAGGTGTGACCTCGTCATCGACCGGCCTGAGTGCCTCTTCCGTGAATCGGCGCACCTCTCCGTCGTCGGTGAGGACTAGACACGTGTCGACGCGCGGCGCCGAGGGCATCGGACCAACCTTGACGGCGTCCTGTAGCGCGGCGCTAGTGAACGGGGCCGCGATCACACCCACGACGCCGCTTCGGCTGACGACACGCTGACCAACTGTGAACACGGCGGCTCCCTCACCAGTAGCTGACGAGCCCGAGCCTAGAGCTAGGCGTCGCGCCAGCGCGAGAGCCCGCTACGCTCGGCCGCATGGACGACGACCTCGACGGCGCGCAGCCGCGTTGCCCTTCGTGCGGTGTCCTCATGCGCGACGAGCGCGACGGCTTCCGCTGCCCGGCGTGCGCCACGCTGGTCGCCTTCGACGCCGCTCCCCCGCCGCCCACCTTCGACGGCCCCAGCATCCGCGGCGGCTAGTCCCTACGGAATGAGCAGCAGCCCGGCGAGCGCGAAGATGAGCCCCGCGGCGTAGAGGATGCGAGCCCAATCGCTGAGAGTCACGACTACTTGAGCGAGCCCGAACGCCGGATCTCTTCATCGGAGCCGAACGCCGCGAGCGAGTCGCGCGTGAAGTGACGAACCTCTCCGCTCTCCAGCAGCACGGCGAACACCTGGATATTCGGGTCCGCGCCGTCAGTGTGAATCGTGTAGGCCTTCCGGTCGACGCCGAGAATCCGGCCAGGTGTGCCGTCGGGAAGGGTGACAGGAGATCCGATCGCGAGCATGAGCCCGAGCCTAGAGCTCAGCGCCAGGTGAGGTCTAGCGTCGCCTCGGTGTGCGCCAGTCGCGCCGCCGCGTCGCGTGGTGCGCGTGAGCCCTTCCCTGGCGACCGCATCTCGATCGCCAGGAGCGCCCGCACGATCGCTCTCTGACGCTCGATGTCGAGGGCCTGCCACGCTTCGGCCACGGCGGCCCACCGCGCGTCGTAGGCGTCGCCTGCGTGCTCGGCGTGAGCCACGACGTCGCCGAGAACATCGACGCGGCCGCGGTCGGTCATCTGCGCTTCGAGCGCTGCCATTTCGGCCCGGAGATCCCGAAGCATCGCCTCGGCCTTCGCGAGGGTGGTGTGACCGCCGGCCACGAGCGCGAGCACGTTCGCTTCGCCCTGTTGCTTCACGAGCAGCTTCTCCCGAAGGGTGGCGGCATCGGGTGCGTCTTCGCGTCGGAGGATCTTCTCGGCGGCGTCAGGGCGTGCGAGCCGGTCGAGGACGACGTGTGTGATGAAGTGGTCGGCGTCGTCGCGCTTGCGGCTGAGGTGCGGCGACTCGCTGCACCGGTAGGAGCGGATATCGCGAATGACGCCTGCCTTCATCGCTCCCCCGCACACCCCGCACGTCGCGATCCCGGATAGCAGGGTCTTCGGCATCGCGCCGGGGTTGCTGCGTCGCACCGGATCGGCGAGGAGGTCGCGGGCAGCTGCCCACGTCTCGGGAGTGACCAGCGGCTCCCACGAACCGACGGGGAGGTCGGCAAGGCGCAGGTTCTGCTGCGCGCTGTGACCGCTGACGGCTGTTCGCGGCGGGGCGATCAGCGCGGCGTTCCGGGGGTTGGCGAGCACGTTTCGCACGCTGTACGCCTCGAAGGGGTGCCCGACGGTCGTCGTGAGGCCGTCTTCGTTCCAGACACGGGCGATCGAGCGCAGCGTCGCACCAGCGAGCAGCATCGCGTATCCGCGCCTCACGGCGGTCGCCTCGGGCTCGAAGGGCTCGTGGCCGTAGTCCGGCCATTCGCGACCGTCTGCGGCGACCCGCGCCGGCCACTCCGTCGACGCCCCAGCGCGCAGCTTCGTGTACCCGAACGCCCGGCGACCGCTGGCGGGAAGAAGTCGCTCTCGGCGGTGCGCGTTGGCTCGCTTCTGCCGCTCGCTCTTGCGCTGTACCTCGAAGCGCGCGAGCCCCGCAGCGAGAGTCGCCCTGAACTCGCCGTCAGCGGTCGCGAGGTCGATCTCGCCGTCGACGGTGGTGATCTTCGCGCCGACGTCGATGAGGGTGACGAGGTCACGGATGCCGCGCAGGATGCGGTCCTGGTCAACGGCGACCACGACGTCGTAGCGCGACGCCTTCGCGTCCTCGACGAGCCGATGCCACGCCGTGCCGCTGCCGCGCGGCTTCGAGGCCGACACGTCGTTGTCGACGTACTCGCCGACGATCTCCCACCCCCGGCGCTCGGCGAGATCGCGGCATCGCCCCCGCTGTCGGTCGATGCCTTCGGAGCGGCCCTCGCGGTCCATCGACTGACGAAGGTAGAGCGCTGCGCGTGTCATGACTTAAGTATGTCCTAGCCCGAACTTGTTACGCGCAGCACGCGGTCGTAGGCGCGGAGCGTGAGCGCGCCACGCTGCAGCGCGATGTCGAGCGGCCGGCGAGCTGCAGCATCCGGCGCAGCCGGGCCCTCGCGCAGCCACGGTCCGGCGACCTGCGCGTTGCGCCGCCACTCGGTCTCCCGAAGCCGGTGCGCCGCCCGGTCTCGCGCCTCGCGCACCCGCTCACGCGCCGTCTCGGTGCTCATCCCCTCACCGCTCGCGCGCCGCTGCGCCACCGAGACGCGGCGCAGGGTCAGTTCGATGTCGATGCGGTCCAACAGCGGTCCCGAAAGGCGCTGCAGGTAGCGACGGATCGCCATCGGCGGGCATGTGCACGACGAACCCGGAATGCCGTACCCGCCGCACGGACACGGGTTGGTCGCGAGGACGAGTTGGAAGCGCGCCGGGAAGCTCGCGACCGCTCCCGACCGGTGGATCTCGATCTCACCGCTCTCCAGCGGCTGTCGAAGCGCGTCCAGCGCGTGACCGCTGAACTCGCCCGCCTCATCGAGGAACAGCACCCCCTCACTCGCTCGTGCCACGGCGCCCGGATGGATCACGCGACTTCCACCTCCGACGAGGGCCGCCGAGCTCGCGCTGTGATGCGGGGCTTCGAACGGCGCTACGCGCGGAAGCGACCGGATGGTTCCGCCTCCCAGTGAGCGGATCGATGCGACAGCCAGCGCCGCCTCGTCGTCCAGTGGAGGCAGGATCCCGGGCAGCCGTCGGGCGAGCATGGTCTTGCCCGCTCCGGGCGGCCCCGTCATGAGGAGATGGTGGCCACCCGCGGCTGCGACGACGAGCGCTTCCACCGCGTCGTTCTGGCCGATGACGTCGGCGAGGTCGTGCCGGGCATCGGAGCGCACGTCGTCGGTCGGGCGCCCGTTCGCCACCGGCTCGCAGTCGGGGACGTCCACCCCGGCGCCGTGGAGGGCAGCGACCTCCGCGAGCGTCGTGGCAGCGCGCACCTCGATACCGTGGACGAGACGCGCCTCCGGGCCGTTCGCATGCGGAACCACCACGCGGGCGAAGCCGGCCCGCGTGGCCGCGACGACCGCGGGCAGCACCCCCGGCACCGGCCGCAGCCGCCCGTCGAGTCCCACTTCGCCGACGTGCACCGTGGCCGAGACCGACCCCACATCGAGATCGGTCTCGGTCGCGATCGCGGCGACGGCGATCGCGAGGTCGAACGCCGATCCGTGCTTGGGGAGGTTCGCCGGCGACAGGTTCACCGTGAGCCGCCGTCGAGGCAGGGGCAGACCGCTGTTCTCGCACGCGTTGTGCACGCGACGCGACGCTTCGTTGAGAGCCTTGTCGGGGAGCCCGATGATGCGCATGTCGGGCGTCTGATTGGACAGGTCGGCCTCGACCTCGACGATCGAGCCGACCGCCCCGTTGAGGGCGACGGCCCAGGTGCGAGCGACGGTCATGCCGGGACCGGCGGGCGGAGGGAGGAGCGTGTCATGCCCCGAGACTGCGCCCTCGCGACACCGGCCGCGGAGCGAATCTGCTCGGCCGTGCATGAACGGCCTCGTGACGAGGCTGGGGAGGGCAGGACAGGAACGGTCAGCGCAGATCGCGGAGATGCTCGATACGTGCACGGCCCGGAGGGGAACCCGTCACGCCGATCACATCCGTCCGAAGGGCGAGCCCCCGGGACGGCTCCGGATGGGCCGCCGCCCACGCGCGCCCCAGGCGCCAGAGGCGACTCCGCTTGCGCTCGTCGATCGCGTCGAAAGGATGCCCGAATCCGGTGCTCCTGCGCGTCTTCACCTCGACGATGACGAGTTCGCCCGCCTCGCGGGCCACGATGTCGATCTCGCCCTGCCCGCAGCGCCAGTTGCGATCGAGAACCACGAAGCCGAGCGCGACGAGATGATCGTGCGCGGCCTGCTCACCGGCACGCCCGAGGTCGTCCTTGATCGCCATGAGACGACCCTGTCCGCCTCAGGCATCGCCGCGCGGCACATCCGGGCGATCTGTGGACGGACCGGCGGACTCACAGGCCCCGCTCCGCCCGGAAGTCAGCTGTCGAGGGAGAGCTCGTCCGGCAGCCGGAAGTCCCGTCGCGTCAGCTCTTCGACGTTGACGTCCTTGAAGGTCAGCACCCGCACGGACTTGACGAAGCGGTCGGCGCGATAGATGTCCCACACCCACACGTCGGTCATCGTGATCTCGAAATAGAAGTCGTGCTCGCTGTCGCGGCGCACGACGTTGACGTCATTGGCGAGGTAGAACCGCCGTTCCGTCTCGATGACGTACTGGAACTGGGAGACGACGTCGCGATACTCCTTGTACAGGGCAAGCTCGAGTTCGCGGTCGTAGTCCTCGAAGACTTCGTCATCCATGATCCCCCCATCCTACGGTCGTGACGGCCGCGCCGAGACCGCGCGATCACGTGGTCCGGATCATCAGGTCGATTCCCGTAGCGTGGTGTGCGCGGCACATCCCGCACCCGCTGAAAGGACTCCATAACCGTGGCTGAGACCGAGATCTTCGAACCGGACGGACGCGCCGTCCCCTACGCCGACGACCACGGCGACGGACCGGCTCTCGTGCTCCTGCCCGGCGCCGGACTCCGGCTCGGCTATCTCGGCCTGCTGGCGGAGGCCCTCGGCGAAGAGGACTTCCGCGTGGTGAGGATCGGCTGCCGCCGGCCGAACGACGCCGTACCGGCGCCGACGCTCCACGATCTCGCGCAGGACGTCGTGGACGTGATGGATCACGTGGGCATGACACGGCCGTGGGTGGGCGGACACGGGTTCGGCGGCACCGTCGCGCGGACGGTCGCCCTGAACCATCCCGCGCGTGCCGCCGGCGTGCTGCTGCTCGCCGTCGAGGGCGAGGCGCCCGTGGAGGTGTCCCCCACGTCCGAGATCCCCGAGAACGCCTACGACCGGGAGCGGATGGCTCTGCAGCGCGCCGCCCGCGCCGCGTCTGCGGAGATCGGCGCCGCGACTCTCGCGCCCGGGATCCCGGTGCTCGCTCTCCAAGGGTCAGCCGACCGCGTGATGCCTCCGGCGAACGGCGAAACCCTGCGCGCCGCGGCCCCGGAGCGGGTCAGCCTCGTGACGATCGACGGCGCGGCCGACCTCTTCCCCCTCACTCACGTCGGCGAGACGGCCTGGCCGATCGAGGACTACCTCGACTGGGACTGACGTCCCGGCGCGGCTCAGAACAGGGTCGGAGCACTCGCGATGGACCACGACGCACGATGGTGGGGGCTCATGCCGTGCCGGCGGATCGCCTCCCGGTGATCGGGGCTGGCGTAGCCCTTGTTGCGCGCCCAGTGGTAGGCGGGCAAAGCGTCGTGCAGCCCGGTCATGAGACCGTCACGGGCCACCTTGGCGATGACCGAAGCCGCCGCGGCGCTTGCGCAATCCCGGTCTGCCTTGATCACCGGTGTGACCGACAGGCCGGCGCCTCCGGCCGGGGTGATGTAGTCGTGATTGCCGTCGAGGATCACGATCGCCTCCTCGGGGACGACCCCCTGGGCGCGCAGATCGCCGATCGCGCGCAGCGCGGCGAGGCCGAGCGCGCGGATGATCCCGACCTCGTCGATCTCCGCCGCGGTGGCCCATCCGACGGCGTTCGCCGACACCCACGATGCAGCGCGCGCCGCCACCTCGGGCCGGCGAGCCTCGGGGACGAGCTTGGAATCCCGCAGCCCCTCCGGCACGCGTCGACGAGAGCGCCCCGCGTCGACCACGGCGGCGCCCACCGCCACCGGGCCCGCGAGCGCTCCGCGACCGACCTCGTCGCACGCGATCACGAGCGCGTGCTCGCGCAGCAGCCGCCGCTCGAGCGTGAGACGAGGAACGGCGACGGTCACTCGACCGACTCCTCCTCGTCGGCCGCGGGCTCGTCCGGAACCCCCGCGAACACCTCGTGGTGGAAGTCGAGGGTGCCGAGCCGATCGAACGGCCACGTAATGAGGAACGCCCGACCCACCAGGTTCTCCAGCGGCACGAAGCCCTCTCCCGGCTGGTCCTGGTTGTAGCGGCTGTCCTTCGAGCGGTAGCGGTTGTCGCCGAGCACCCACAGGCTGTCCTCGGGAACGACGACATCGAAATCGTCGGCGGACGCGGGCGAATCCGGCGTGGGCAGCTTCAGGTAGGTGGTCTCGTCGATGGCGACCCCGTTGACGGTGATCTGGCCGACGTCGTTGCAGCAGACGACCTCGTCGCCGGGCAGACCGATGATGCGTTTGACGAGGTGGTCATCGCTGTCGGGCGCCGCCAGTCCGATGAGCGACAGCAGCCACTCGCCCATGTCCACGAGCATCCCTCGGTCGGGTGCGTCGCTCGGGGGAAGCCACCCGCCGGGGTCGGCGAAGACGACGACGTCACCGCGCTCGTACTCTCCGAACCGGGGCGTGATCTCATCCACGAGGATGCGGTCGTCGATCTCGAGCGTGTCCTCCATCGAGCCGGAGGGGATGTAGAACGAGCGGACCAGGAAGGTCTTGACGAGGAACGACACCAGAAGCGCGACGAGGATGATGATCACCACGTCACGCAGGAAAGTCAGCCAGCCTCGCCCTCGCGACCCCGAGCGATCGGCCGGCGCTTCCTCGGGTGCCCCTGACGGCGGCGTCCCGGTCTTCTCGGTCGTCATGTCGCTCTTTTCCCCTCCGCGCCGCCCTCGCGGACGGGTTCTTCCAGGTTCGCACATCTCCGCCGGTCGCGGGTGCCGTCGGAGCCCGCGCGTCGCCGCCGAAGTGAACGACGAAGCCCCCGGCGTCGACCGCCGGGGGCTTCGTGAGGGCGAAGCGTCAGTTCTCGCGCTTCTCCTTGATCTTGGCCTTCTTGCCGCGAAGGCTGCGGAGGTAGTAGAGCTTCGCGCGACGCACGTCACCGCGGGTGACGATCTCGATGTGGTCGATCACGGGGCTGTGCACCGGGAAGGTGCGCTCGACGCCCACCTGGAAGCTGATCTTGCGGACCGTGAAGGTCTCGCGCACGCCGTCGCCCTGGCGGCCGAGGACGACGCCCTGGAACACCTGGATGCGCGAGCGGTTTCCCTCGGTGATGTTGACGTGCACCTTGACGGTGTCACCGGGAGCGAAGTCGGGAATGTCGGAGCGGAGCGAAGCCGCGTCGACGGAGTCGAGGATCTGCATGATCGTGTCTCTCTGCAGCCGCCACAGGTCGACCGCGCGATATTCGGAAAAAAGGATGGTGTGTGCCCGAGCGCCTCGGATGTCTCCGGCGCCGGCTCCCCTGAGGCAGAGCAGGTCAGGGCACAAACGACAATTCTGCCACGGATACCGTCCCCGGCCAAAACGTGCGGACTCAGCGCCGGCTCGCGTCGGGCGGGCTTTGGGCGTCGGTCTCCGCGATGACGAACACGTCCGGTTCCGCGCCGCCGGTCCGGGAGGCATTCTCCCCCGCCGAGCCCGCTCCGCGTTGCACCGAAGGGTCGGTGCGGAAGTAGACCGCCGCGGGACGCGCCTCCCGCCACAGCTGCCAGAGTTGGAGCCAGAACAGCCCTGCCGCGACGAACAGGGTCAGCACCATGACGGGGGCCCACCACGCGGGGTCGAAGAAGCCGAGCGACACGATCAGCAGGTGCCAGACGGCGAACCCGCCGACGTCCCACCACGACACGGCGCGCTCAGCACGCACCGTGCCCCGCGCCCGCACGAGGAGGGTGAGGATCAGCTGCCCCACGAACACCGAGGGGATGGCCAGGAACAGCACCCACAGGAACGCCCATCCGCTCGCATCGAACACGCCCCAGCCCACCAGGAGCCATACGGGGAGCACGAACGCGGCGGGGAGGAGCCACGCGAAGAATCCGCGACGGAGCCACATGCCCCCGATGGTACGCCGCGCCGCGCTCGGTGGCGGGGCACGTACGGCGATGATGGGCATCCTCACAGCCCGCGGTCGACGTATCGGAGAGAATGGAGACCGCCCCGCGAAAGGACCCCGATGATCGAACTGCGCACTCCGGCCGAGATCGACGCGATGCGGCCGGCCGGCCGATTCGTCGCCGAGACCCTGGCGACGCTCCGCGAAGACACCAGAGTGGGGACGAATCTGCTCACGATCGACCGACGCGCTCACGACCTCATCCGGCGGGCCGGTGCGACGTCGTGCTACATCGACTACCACCCCTCCTTCGGCGCGAGCCCGTTCGGCAAGGTCATCTGCACCTCGATCAACGACGCGGTGCTGCACGGGCTCCCCTTCGATTACGACCTGCGCGACGGCGACCTCGTCACGCTCGATTTCGCCGTCGCCGTGGACGGCTGGGTGGCCGACTCGGCCGTGTCCTTCGTGGTCGGTTCTGCGCGCGACGAGGACCTCGCCCTCATCGACACCACCCGGCGCGCCCTCGAGGCCGCCATCGGCGCCGCGACCGTCGGGAATCGCATCGGCGACATCTCCCACGCGGTCGCCGAGGTCGCGCGCGCCGACGGCCTCTCGATCAACACCGACTTCGGCGGACACGGCGTCGGCCGCGAGATGCACGGCGACCCGCACGTGCCCAACGACGGCAAGCCCGGCCGGGGATACCCGCTTCGCGACGGACTCGTGCTGGCACTCGAGCCGTGGTTCCTGCAGTCCACCGACAAGCTGGTCACCGACAAGGACGGATGGACCCTGCGCAGCGCCGACGGCTCGCGCGGCGCGCACTCCGAGCACACGATCGCGATCACCGACGCCGGACCTGTCGTCCTCACCGACCGGTCGCACCTCGGCGTCGACTGACCTCGCCTCGCCGGCTCGGGCTCAGAGCAGGTCGGGACGGTGAGCGCGCGTGCGCTCGACGCTCTGCGCGAGCCGCCACTGCGCGATCGCGCCGTGGTTGCCGCTGAGCAGGATCTCCGGCACCTCGAGACCGCGCCACACCGGCGGCTTGGTGTAGATCGGGTATTCCAGCAGCCCCTCTTCGTGCGACTCCTCAACGAGACTGCCGGGGTTGCCGATGACGCCCGGAATCAAGCGCGTCGTCGCCTCGATCATGGCCATCGCGGCCACCTCGCCACCGTTGAGCACGTAGTCGCCGAGACTCACGAGACGCACGCGCCCTCGCGCGGCGTAGTGATCGATGACACGCTGGTCGATGCCCTCGTACCGGCCGCACGCGAAGGCGAGGTGGCCCTCGGCGGACAGCTCGCGAGCGAGCGACTGCGAGAACCGTTCCCCCGCTGGCGACGGAACGATGAGGGCGGTCCGTTCCTCGAGGATCTCGTCGAGCGCCTCACCCCACGGCTCCGGCTTCATCACCATGCCGGCACCCCCGCCGTAAGGGGTGTCGTCGACGGTGCGATGACGATCGCGAGTCCAGGAGCGGAGGTCGTGCACGCGCACGTCGAGGAGTCCCCGCGCGCGGGCCTTGCCGATCAGCGAGACATCGAGCACATCGAAGAACGCCGGAAAGATCGTGACGATGTCGATGCGCATGCCGTGATCACTCCTGCTCGGTGCGGGCCTCGGGAACCTCGCCGCCGAGTGCCTCGTCGGCTTCGGGGGGCAGCTCCTCGAACAGACCCGCCGGCGGTGTGATCCGCACCCGGCCTGCCGCGAGATCGACCTCGGGCACGATGGCCTTGACGAACGGAACGAGCACTTCCGTCTCGTCGGCGAGAAGGACCGCGAGAAGGTCCTGCGACGGCAGGTGGTCGACGCGCGCCACGCGACCGACGACGGCACCGTCTCGCACGACGTCGAGTCCGACCAGCTGGTGGTCGTACCACGCGTCCTCTTCGTCGGAGGCGGCGGCCTCGTCGATCCACAGAATCGCGCGGACGAGCTCCTCGGCGGCGGTGCGGTCGTCGACGCCCTCGAAGAAGGCGACGGGATGGGAGTTCATCCAGCGGAACTCGCGCACGGTCAGCGGCTTCCCATGCCAGGGCGAGGACTCGGGAACCTGGAGGGTGAACGTCGCCCCCGGCACGAAGCGTCCGTCGGGGTCGTCGGTGTACAGCTCGAGCTTGAGCGCGCCTTTCAGGCCGTGCGCCTTGACGAGGCGACCGACGCGCAACTGCGTTTTGGAGCCGACCGGCGGGCGGGCGTCACCGGAGGGGGCCACGTCAGTCATCCGCGACGTCGACCCGCACACGGCGGCCATCGGCGAGCGCGGTGATGAGCGTGCGCAGCGCCTTGGCGGTGCGTCCGCCGCGCCCGATCACGCGTCCGCGGTCATCGGAGTGCACGTGCACCTCGAGGACATCCCCTCGTGACGACGAGGAGGAGACGATGCGGACGTCGTCGGGGTGATCGACGATCCCCTTGACGACGTGTTCGAGCGCGGCGGCGAGCACGGAATTACGCTTCGGCGGACTCGTCGGACGCCGCGGCGTCCTCGGCAGCGTCGGCGGCGGGCTCCTCGGCCTTCTTCTCGACCTTGGGCTTGATGACCGACTTCTTGTCGGCGTCGACCTCGAATGCTGCCTTCGTCTCGGCGGTCTTCACTGTCGAAACGGCGTCCTTGTCACCCTGGTGACGACCCCAGTCGCCCGTGAGCTTGAGGATGGCACGCACCTGGTCGGTCGGCTGAGCGCCGACGCCGAGCCAGTACTGGGCGCGGTCGGAGTCGACCTCGATGAACGAGGGCTCCTCGGTCGGGTGGTACTTGCCGATCTCTTCGATGACACGACCGTCGCGCTTGGTGCGCGAGTCGGCCACGACGATGCGGTAATAGGGCGCACGGATCTTTCCGAGGCGCTTGAGGCGGATCTTGACAGCCACGATTCTCCTGAATGAGTGAAAGCGAACGAACCGATCGCCTGGAGCGTGGGGTGCACACCCGGCGGAAGCTCTGGAACGGTCCACGGCGCTGGATAGAGGGTCGAGCGCCGGGTCCGACCCTCTATTCTGCCAGATCCTGCGCGGCGTCGCGAACCGCGCCGACGGCCGCTCCGGCAAGGGTCCGCTAGGGTGAGCGGGTCAACCCGCCCCCGCCCGAAAGTCTCCCCCATGGCCAAATGGTTGTACCTCGTCGGCGCCATCGTGCTGGAGGTGTCGGCGACTCTCTCGCTGCGACAGCTCGTGGACCACGCCGGCTGGATCGTCCTCGTCCTTCTCGGCTACGGCGGCGCCTTCCTGTGTCTGGCTCTGCTGCTGCGCGCGGGAGCCCCGATCGGCCTGACCTACGGCGTCTGGGCCGCGTCGGGTGTCGCGCTGACCGCCGTGCTGGCCGCACTGCTCTACGGCGACCCGCTGACCTGGCTCATGAGTCTCGGGATCGCGATCGTCATCGGCGGGGTGCTGCTGGTGGAGATGGGTGCGAGCACCCACTCGCGGCAGGCGCCGGCGACCGGTCCGATCGCGACGGCCACGGCCGAAGCAGCCGACACGAGGGAGGGACGACGATGACCTGGCTGCTCCTCGCGGGAGCGATCGTCTTCGAGGTGACGGGCACGATGTCGCTGCGCGCATCGGAGGGCTTCAAGAAGCGCGTCTGGATCGCGCCCGTGGTCGTCTCCTATGTCCTGGCCTTCACTCTGCTGTTCCTCTGTCTGGCGAACGGCATGCCGGTCGGTGTGGCATACGGTATCTGGTCCGCCTGCGGGGTCGCGCTGACCGCGGTCCTGGCGCGCGTGCTCTTCAAGGAGCCCTTCACGTGGGTGATGGGCCTCGGGATCATCGCCATCGCCGGGGGCGTTCTGCTGATCGAGCTCGGCGCGCCGCACTGATTCCCCCGACATTCTGATCCGCGCCCGCAGCGGCGTGGCAGGATGACGGCATGACGGTGCCCTTCGCGACATCCGCGCGCTCCTCGGTCGGCATCGAGTGGGAGCTGATGCTCGCCGATCGGCGGACCGGCGACCTGGTGCCGCGTGCCCCGGAGGTGTTCGCCGCCCTCCCCGAGGACACGGCGCTCGAACGGTTCACCGTCACCCAGGAGCTGCTGACGAACACGCTCGAGCTCACCAGCGGCGTCGGCCAGACGGTCGCTGCCGCCGTGGACGACATCGCCGACGCGATCGAGACGGTGCGCAGCATCACCGATCCGCTCGGGGTCGAGCTGATGTGCGCGGGGAGCCACCCGTTCGCGCAGTGGTACGACCAGGAGATCACCGACAAGACCCGCTATCACGAGCTCATCGAGCGCACGCAGTGGTGGGGGCGCAACATGATGATCTGGGGCATCCACGTGCACGTCGGCATCGATGACGTCGCCAAGGTCCTGCCGATCATGAACGCGCTCTCGGTGTATCTCCCCCACCTTCAGGCCCTCTCCGCCTCGAGCCCCTTCTGGGCCGGGGATCGAACGGGCTACGCGTCGAACCGTGCGCTGGTGTTCCAGCAGCTGCCCACGGCGGGTCTGCCCTGGCCGCTGCGGGACTGGGCGGAGTTCGAGGCCTATCTCGACGACATGGTCCGCACCGGCGTGATGGCCGATGCGACGGAGGTGAGGTGGGACATCCGGCCCGCACCACGCTGGGGCACCATCGAAGTGCGCGCGTGCGACGGCATGTCGACGCTTCCCGAACTCGCCGCCGTGGCCGCCCTCACCCAGGTTCTCGTCGAGCACTTCTCGCGCGAGCTCGACGAAGGGCGCGAGCTCACGATGATCCAGCCGTGGTTCGTGCGCGAGAACAAGTGGCGGGCTGCCCGATACGGACTGGACGCTCAGGTGATCGTCGCCCCCGACGGCACGCAGGTGCCCGTCCGCGAGCACCTGATGGAGACGCTGGAGCGGCACGCGGAGATCGCGGTCGAGCTCAAGTGCGCCAAGGAGTACGCCGGCGTGAACCGGATCATCGCCGAGGGCGCGAGCTCGTCGCGTCAGCTCGTCGTGGCCGATGCCGCCGGCGGTGATCTGCGCGAGGTCGTGCAGCATCTCATCCGCGAGTTCCGCGGAGGGCCGACCCTCCGCGAGCACCTCGCCGCGATGCGCGACTGATCTCAGCCTTTGCCGAGCATCTTCTGCAGCTCGGCAAGATCCGCCTCACTGGGCATGTCCCTGCCGGCACCCAGGCCGAATCCCGAACCGGTCGCCTCCGAGGCGGCGACCCCCGCGTTCTCGGCCGCACGCTTGGCCGGATTCCCCGAGCGCGATCCGCTCTTCTTCTTGGAGTTCTTGCCGCCGCCGCGCTTGGCTGAAGCACCCGGCTTGCCCCCCATGGGCCCCATGCCCGGGACGTTCGGAACACCTCCCCGAGCGACCGTCTTCATCATCTTGGCAGCCTGGTCGAAGCGCTGGACGAGCTGGTTGACGTCGGTGACCGTCATCCCCGACCCGCGCGCGATGCGCAGGCGTCGGGAGCCGTTGAGAACCTTCGGATTGCGGCGCTCGCCCGGCGTCATCGACCGGATGATCGCCTCCGTCCGATCGATCTCACGCTCATCGAAGTCGTCGATCTGCTGCTTCATCTGGCCCATGCCCGGGAGCATCCCGAGCATCTTCTTCATCGAGCCCATCTTCTTGAACTGCTGCATCTGCTCGAGGAAGTCTTCGAGGGTGAACTGCTCCGTCGCGATCTTGTCGGCGACCTTGCGCGCTTCCTCTTCGTCGAACGTCTGCTGCGCCTGCTCGATCAGGGTGAGGATGTCGCCGAGGTCCAGGATGCGGCTGGCCATGCGGTCCGGGTGGAAGGGCTCGAGGTCATCGAGCCCCTCTCCCGTCGAGGCGAAGATGATCGGGCGACCGGTCACCGAGGCCACCGAGAGCGCGGCACCGCCGCGCGCGTCGCCGTCGAGCTTGGACAGCACCACGCCGGTGAAGTCGACCCCGTCCTGGAAGGCCTTGGCCGTGTTGACCGCGTCCTGGCCGATCATCGCGTCGATGACGAAGAGCACCTCGTCCGGTCGGGTCGCGGTGCGGATGTCGGCGGCCTGCTTCATCAGCTGCGCATCGACACCCAGCCGTCCGGCGGTGTCGATGATGACCACATCGTGCTGCTGACGGCGCGCCGTCTCGACGCCGGCGCGCGCGACCGCGACCGGGTCGCCGACGCCGTTGCCCGGTTCCGGGGCGAAGATCGCGGCCCCTGCTCGCTCGGCGACGACCTGCAGCTGGTTGACGGCGTTCGGGCGCTGCAGGTCGCACGCGACCAGGAGCGGGGTGTGGCCGTCCTTCTCGAGCCGCTTGGCGAGCTTGCCGGCGAAGGTGGTCTTTCCCGAGCCCTGGAGCCCCGCGAGCATGATGACGGTGGGAGGGTTCTTCGCGAATTCGAGGCGACGCTGCTGACCGCCGAGGATGGCCACGAGCTCCTCGTTGACGATCTGAACGACCTGCTGCGCCGGGTTCAGGGCCCGGTTCACCTCGTCGCCCAGCGCGCGCTCGCGCACCTTCGCGGTGAAATCCTTGACGACCGTCAGCGCCACGTCGGCGTCGAGCAGCGCACGACGGATCTCGCGGACGGTGCCGTCGACGTCCGCGGGAGTGAGCTTCCCTTTGGTGCGGAGGTTGCGGAAGGTCTCGGTGAGCCGGTCGGAGAGAGTGCCGAAAGTCGCCATGATCCACCGATTCTACGCGTCCGCGGCGGGTCAGCGCGGCAGCACGAGCGCCAGCGCCGCCGTCACCTCGTCGGGGAGAGATGACGTTCCGGGGCCCGACCCGGCCCACCGCCATACGGCGCTGAAGATGGCGGCCGCGCGCGCCGCCCCGTCGATGTCCGCGGCGGCGGAATCGTCCCCCGGAGCGCGAAGCCGGTCCGCGATCAGACCGCTCAGCCGCAGCTGGCGGCGGGCGCGTTCGGACTCGAGATCGCTCTCGATACCCATGATCGCCGCATTCACGATCCCGAGCGCGAGACTGTCCGGCGCGAACGCCTCGGCGAAGGAGCGGAGCGCGGCATCCACCTCGACGCCGTCGCTCAACGAACGCGCGACCACGTCGAGCCGCTCGTCGAACCCGCTCCACAGGATGTCGGACTTGGAGGCGAAGTAGTTGAAGAAGCTCGACCGGCTGACGCCCGCGCGCCGTGTGATGTCCACGATCGACGTCGCCGCGAAGCCCTGTTCGAGGAAGAGCTCGCAGGCCGCTTCGGCGAGTGTCTCTCGTGAAGACGCCTTGGGCCGGCCGACGCGCGCTCCACTGTCCACGGGTCCACGCTATCGACGCGGACGCATGCACGCGCGTGTCGCCGCCCGCTGATCGCAGCGCGGGTATTGTTGGACGCGTTCCAACATTCCAGGAAGGTTCGTGATGCCCGACATCCTGACCCTGGGCCTCGCCCCCGACCTCATGCCCTATCGCCACGCGTGGGAGCTGCAGCGACGCGTGCACGCCGATGTCGTCGATCGCACGCGCCCGGACACCGTGCTGCTGCTGGAGCACGAGGCCGTCTACACCGCGGGCACCCGCACCGCGGCACACGAGCGCCCGACCGACGGCACGCCGGTCATCGACGTCGACCGCGGCGGGAAGATCACGTGGCACGGACCCGGTCAGCTCGTCGGGTATCCCATCGTGCGCCTCCCCGACCCCGTCGACGTCGTCGCCCACGTACGGCGCCTCGAGCGCCTCCTCATCGACGCGCTGGCCGAGCACGGCGTCGAAGGGCGGCAGGTGACCGGACGGAGCGGGGTCTGGGTGCGGCGGCCCCTCGGCGACGACAAGGTGGCCGCGATCGGCGTGCGCGTCGAGCGCGGAGTGACGATGCACGGGTTCGCGATCAACTGCGACAACTCGCTCGCGCCGTTCCAGGGCATCATTCCGTGCGGGATCACCGACGCCGGCGTCACGACAGTGAGCGAAGCCTCCGGAGTGGTGACCAGTCCGCGCGACATCGTCGCCACCGTCATCCGGCACCTCACGAGCACCTACGCGGAGGTGGCGGCATGACCGGCTGCGCACCCACGAGCGGCGACAGTGCCGCGACCCGACCCGACGGGCGCAGGATGCTGCGGCTCGAGGTGCGCAACGCGCAGACGCCGATCGAGCGCAAGCCGGAGTGGATCAAGACGCGCGCGAAGATGGGACCGGAGTACTCCGCGCTGCACTCGCTCGTGAAGACCGAAGAGCTGCACACCGTCTGCCAGGAGGCCGGGTGCCCGAACATCTACGAGTGCTGGGAAGACCGCGAGGCGACCTTCCTCATCGGCGGCTCCCAGTGCACGCGACGCTGCGACTTCTGCCAGATCGACACCGGCAAGCCCGCCGACTACGACACGGATGAACCGCGGCGCGTGGCCGAGAGCGTCGCGAGGATGGACCTCCGATACGCGACCGTGACGGGGGTCGCCCGCGACGACCTGCCCGATGGTGGTGCGTGGCTGCATGCGGAGACGGTCCGAGCCATCCACGAGCGGAATCCGCGCACCGGCGTCGAGATCCTCGCCACCGACTTCAACGGGGATCCCGACCAGCTGGACGAGGTCTTCTCGAGCAGCCCCGAGGTGTTCGCCCACAACGTCGAGACGGTGCCGCGCATCTTCAAGCGCATCCGTCCGGCCTTCCGCTACGAGCGGTCGCTCGGCGTGCTCACGCGGGCACACCGTGCCGGTCTGATCACGAAGTCCAACCTCATCCTCGGCATGGGCGAGGAGCCGGAGGAGGTCGCGCAGGCGCTTCGGGACCTCCGCGAGGCGGGCACGGACATCATCACCATCACGCAGTACCTTCGACCGTCCCCGCGGCACCTGCCTGTCGCCCGCTGGGTCAAGCCGGAGGAGTTCGTCGCGTTCAAGACGGAGGCGGAGCGGATCGGATTCCTCGGCGTGCTGGCCGGTCCGCTCGTGCGCTCGTCCTACCGCGCGGGGCGCCTGTGGGCCCAGTCCATGCGGTCGATGGGACGAGACCTTCCCCGGCACCTCGCGCACATCGGCGAGGAAGCCGGCGCGGACCGCTTCGCCCAGGCCGTCTGACGCGCTCGGCGACCTACCGCGGGGCCCGCAGCCGTCAGTCGGCGCTGGTCACCGAGACGACGTCGCCGTCGGAGTCGAGGTTCACCAGCAGCACATCGTCCGTCGCGTCGGGATCCAGAGCGTACTCGAGCACGGCGAACGGATCGCTGCCGCCGAGTTCGTCCGCGAGGATGGTCATGCTCATGATCTGCAGCGACCGGATGATGTCGACGTGGGTGTCACCGCTGATGTCGACGAGCATGTCCTCGAGGTCGTCGCCGAGCGACTCCTGCTGCTGCAGGATGTACTCGATCACCTCGCTGGTGCGGTCGCCGAGCTCGGAGACCATCGCTCCCCGGGCCTTCGCGTCGACAGCCTCCAGGGCGGCGATGAGCGCGGCGGCGACATCGAGCGCGGCGGGCGAGACATCGTCCTGATCGGGAGCGGTGAGATCGACGGTCACGGACTGGTCGCCGAGCTCGACGACCTCCGACCAGAAGAGCGACCCGTCGGGGCCGGACTCGAGAAGGCCGAAGTAATCGTGCTCGATCGCCATCCCTCCATGAAACCAGCACGCCCGCCCGGGCGATAGATCTGCGGGTCGTGTCGCCGGATCAGTCCACGAGCGACGCGGCGAACACGTGCGGGGTGAACCCCGTGAGGTCGCCGATGCCCTCGCCCTGCCCGAGGAGCTTGACCGGGATCCCGGTGCGCTCCTGCACGTTGAGGATGAAACCGCCCTTGGCGGAGCCGTCGAGCTTGGTGATGACCAGTCCGGTCACACCGGCGTGCTGCAGGAACGCTTCCGCCTGCGTCACGCCGTTCTGTCCCGTCGTGGCGTCGAGCACGAGCAGCACTTCGCTGATCGGCGCCTGCTTCTCGACCACCCGGCGGATCTTCGTGAGTTCATCCATCAGCCCACCCTTGGTGTGCAGGCGTCCGGCGGTGTCGATGAGCACGATCTCCGTGCCGGTCTGCTTGGCGTGGTCGATCGTCTGGAACGCCACCGAGGCGGGGTCCTGACCCTCCTGCTGGGGACGCACGATCGTCGCGCCGCCGCGCTCGGCCCACGTGGCGAGCTGCTCGACGGCCGCGGCCCGGAAGGTGTCGGCCGCCCCGACGACGACGGTGCGTCCGTAACGCTGCAGGAACTTGGCGAACTTGCCGATCGTGGTGGTCTTGCCCACGCCGTTGACGCCGACCACGAGGACGACGGCCGGACGCTCCGTGAGTTTCAGCGTGGTGTCGAACCGGGCGAAGTGCTCCTCGAGCGTCTCACGCAGCATCCGCTGCAGGTCTCTCGGATCGGTGGTGCGGTACCGATCGACCTTCTCGCGCAGCTCGTCGACGATGCGCTCGGTGATGTCCGGACCGAAGTCGGCGGTGAGCAGCGCCGTCTCGAGGTCGTCCCACGTCGTCTCGTCGATCGTCGGCTTCACGAACATGCCGCGCAGCGCGCGACCGAGCGACCAGGAACTCTCTGCCATGCCCCCAGCCTAGGGGCGTCGCCCCGCCGCGACCGGAGCCCGCCACGGATCAGGCGGTGACGCGCTCCCGGTCGCGCACGCGCTGGCCGACGACCGCGGACACGCCGTCCTGACGCATCGAGACGCCGTAGAGCGCATCGGCGATCTCCATCGTGCGCTTCTGGTGCGTGATGACGATGAGCTGGCTGCTCTCGCGAAGCTGTTCGAACACGCCGAGCAGCCGGCCGAGGTTCGCGTCGTCGAGGGCAGCCTCGACCTCGTCGAGGATGTAGAAGGGGCTCGGCCGCGCCTTGAAGATCGCCGTCAGCAGCGCGACGGCGGCGAGTGAGCGCTCTCCCCCGGACAGCAGCGACAACCGCTCGATCTTCTTGCCGACCGGACGCACGGAGACCTCGATCCCGGTCGTCAACGGCGCGTCGGGGTCGGTGAGCGAGATGCTGCCGGTTCCTCCCGGAAAGAGGATCGGGAAGACCTCGCCGAAGGCGACCTTCGTGTCCTCGAACGCCTCGAGGAAGATGGTCCGCATCCGCTCGTCGAGCTCCTCGATGATGGTCGCGAGATCCTTTCGGGTACGCGTCAGATCGTCGAGCTGATCCACGAGGAATTTGTGACGCTGCTCGAGCGCGGCGAACTCCTCCAGCGCCAGCGGGTTCACCCGGCCGAGCTGCGACAGCTTCCGCTCGGCCTCCTGAAGCCGCTTCCGTTGGGCCGTCCGGTCGTATGCGACCGTCGGCATATCATCCTCCGTCATACCGTCAGATTGCTCGCCCGCGGCGTTGAGACTGCTCGATGAGGGGTCTACGTCGCAAGGAACGGGCTGATCCGGACCGTATTCCCCGACCAGGACGTCTTCGCCGAGACCCAACTCGTTCGATACCCGCTCCAGCAGGCTCGACACGTGCAGCTTCTTCTCGTGAATGGTCAATTCCAGCCCGTGCACGCTCTCGGTGAGCCCGGCGAGCCGCTCCCGCGTCGAGGCTTCGGATCGGCGGAGGTCGGCGAGCTCCGCCGTCAGCGCCGTGCGCGCGGACTCGGCCGCGGCCAGTTCGACACGCGCCTGACTGAGCGAGCGGTCGACGGAGTCGAGCACCGCGGGCAGCGCGGCCGAGATCCCCTGCGCGGTCTCACGCTGCGCACGGCGGATGACGGCGCGCCGCGCCGCCTCCTCCGCGGCCGCTCGCTCGCGCTCACGCTGTCTCTCCAGTTGCTGCACCCGTGCCTGCCCGGCTCGCACGCGCTCCCGCAGCGTCTCGACGTCGAGCCGTGCGCGCATCTCGGCGTCGCGGGCCTCTTCGAGCGCGAGGAGAAGGCTGTCGCGCGCGGAGACGTCGAGAATGGGCCGGGGAAGCTCCAGCGCGTGGGTCAGCTGCTCCTGTGCGGACCGGGCAGCCGCCTCGGCCTCTTCCACGGCAGCCTGAGCTTGACGGAGTCCGGCTGTGAGCCGCTCGCACTCGGCAGAGGCCGACTCCTGGCGCACCGTCGCGCGATTGACGCGCTCGGCGTGGGCCGCGAGCGCGGCGTCGTGCTCGCGGAGCGCGGACAGGCTCGCCTTCGTCTCGGCGCGGGCGCGATCGAGCTGTGCCGACCGTTCACCGAGCGCCTCGCGCAGCGAGTCGGCGACGACCAGGATCTCGGCGCGTCGATCCGCGGCGCCGTCGCGTTCAGCGGCGAGCTCGAGGCGCGATCGCCCCTGACCGGAGCCGGCACGCACCGTCGGTCCGGTGAAGACCTCGCCGTCTCGCGTGACCACCGTCAGCGGCGCGGCGGGCTGCGCGTCGAGAGTGTCGGCGACGGCGCGCACGGCGTCGAGGTCGTCCGCGATCAGCACACGGGCGAGCATGTCCTGAATGCCGGCCGGCGCCGTCACCACCTCGTGAGCGGGGCGCGTGCCGGGGATCTCCGGCAGGTCGCTGCCGCCAACCCGGACGTCGGCGATGACGATGTCCACGACACCGAGATCACGACCGCGCAGGGTCGACGCGAGGTCGAAAGCGGCACTGCGGTCCTGGGCGAGAACACCCTCGGCGAGGGGGCCGAGCACGGCGGCGATCGCGGCCTCGTATCCCGGCGTGACCTGCACCGCGTCCCCCACGAGGCCGACAAGCCCGGCAGCGCCTTCGGCGAGGAGCTCCGACGCCGCGTTGCGCACGTCGAGCGCACGGGAGAGGGCCGCGGTCTGTGCGCTGAGGGCTTCGCCCTCGCGCTCGGCGGCGTGCAGTCTGTCGCGCAGCTCCGAGACCGCGGTCTCGAGATCGCCGGCGGTGCGCTGAGCGCGCTCGTAGGCGGCGGCGTTCTCGTCGACGGCGCTCTGCGGCGCCGAGCCGACGTCGATCTCGTCGAGTTCCGCCTCGGCCTCGGCACGTCGGGTCAGTGCCGCATCGAGCGCTTTCTGCTGGCGGTCGACCGCAGTGCGCACCGCTGTCAGGGCGGAATCCGCTGCCTCGGCCGTTCCGCGCATCGCGGTGATCTTCATGTCGTGCGCCGAAACGAGTGAGCTCTGCTCGGCGATGTCGACATCGAGAGCGTCGAGCTCGGCGCGGGCACGGATGACGTCGCGCCCCGCCGATTCGGCGGCGTCCTGCGCGTCACCGAGGCCCGCGGCGATGTCGTCGATCTCGGCTCGTGCCTCGTCGATCGCCGCCTGGGTCACCGTCGCGCCCTCGACGATGTCGCTCTGCTCCGGTTCCGCCAGCAGCGACAGGCGCTGCCCGGCGAGGGCGTAGAGCGACCGGAGGCGCTCCTGAACACGCTCCAGGCCGTGGGCGACGCGCCGCGCCTCGTCGACGGCTTCCGAACGCTGTTCGGCCTCGAGATGCGCGATGCGGCCACGCACGACGTCGAGCTGCTCCTGCAATGCTCCGCGCTCGGTGTGCCGCTCCTGCTCGGTGCGGGCGAACGCGTCGAGCTCGGTGCGCAGGGCGACGAGGTCGTCGGCGAGCAGCCGCGCCTTCGCGTCGCGCACGATCGCGGCGATCGATTGCGCCTCTCTGGCGATCTCGGCCTGCCGACCGAGCGGCTTGAGCTGTCGGCGCAGCTCGCCGGCCAGGTCGCTGAGGCGTGTGAGGTTCGCCTCCATCGCCTCGAGCTTGCGCAACGTCTTCTCTTTACGGCGCCGATGCTTGAGGATGCCTGCTGCTTCTTCGATGAAGCCGCGGCGGTCTTCGGGAGAGGCCTGCAGCACGGCGTCGAGCCGGCCCTGACCGACGATGACGTGCATCTCGCGACCGAGCCCCGAATCGCTCAGCAGCTCCTGCACGTCGAGGAGCCGACACGACTCGCCGTTGATCGCGTATTCACTCGATCCGTTGCGGAACAGGGTGCGGCGGATGCTCACCTCGGCGTACTCGATCGGCAGGGCACCGTCGCCGTTGTCGATGGTCAGCTGCACCTCGGCACGTCCGAGCGGACCGCGCGTGGCCGTTCCGGCGAAGATGACATCCTCCATCTTGCCGCCGCGCAGCGTCTTCGCACCCTGCTCCCCCATCACCCACGCGAGCGCGTCGACGACATTGGACTTGCCGGATCCGTTCGGCCCGACGATGCACGTGACCCCTGTCTCGAGTTCGAAGGTCGTCGGCTGGGCGAACGACTTGAACCCTTTGAGCGTCACGCTCTTCAGGTGCATGGATGCGTCCTCCGGCCTGTCTGGATCACCGATACACGCTACCCGAGACGCGCCGTGACGTCGGCGCGACAGACGGTCATCGATCGCATCCGACACGCCCGTCGTCCACCGAAACCGAGAAATCCCTTGACGTCTTGGATCCGCCGCGCTAATGTCCAGATCGCGTCTCAGCCGGAAAGGAGGTCACCGATGATTCAGATGCTTGCGCCTTTTGCGCCGATCACCCGTACCGGGATCCGCTCCCCGCACCGTGGTCTCGCTCCGGTGGCCGGATTCCGCGACGTCGTCACGCGCGTCGCCGCCTGACCGCCGCCTCACCCGCACCCTGCGCCATCTGTGCGCGCCGCTTCGGCACCCCCGGCTCGACCTCGCTTCACCCCGAGGCTCCCTGCCGCTCGATCATTCTGCGCCATTCGCGCGTCCTCACTCGAAAGTGCACTTCCGTGAACACACTCGCACCCTTCGTGCCTTCGCACGAGCGGGAAACCCTGTCCGCCGCGGTGAGCGATCACCGCCTGTCCGCCCTCGATCGGCTCGAACTGCGTCTCGGCCTGTGGCTGCTCCTCCGGAGCGCTCGGCGCCTCGACGTCGCCGATGACCCTGCACAGCTGTCTCGACGCGACGCCGCACGCCGCGAACGCGCCGAACGCGAGAGACGGGCCGAACGCGTCTACCTGCTGCGCGTTCCACGCCTGTGACCACCCGACGGAAGAAGCGATCATGTCCGACACGACCCCCGAGGTCGTCCCCTTCCACGGCGGCTCGTTCCGCCGCGTCGGGATCCCCCGATCACCGGCGGATCCCGACGCGTCGGACTTCGTCGCCACCGTGGCGGCACGCAACACCGTCTCCCGGGAGGTGTCCGGGACCGACGACCACACCCGCACCGTTGCGGAGCTGTTGCCGCACTACCGCCCGGACGCGTATGAGATCCGGCATCTGTGGCTCGTGACCGACGACGACGGACGCGCGATCGGCCGGGTCGGCGTGGACATCCCTCTCGAAGCCGTGTCGACGGTGGCCTTCTGGACCATCGAACTCATCCGGGCGTCGTGGGGGCGCGGCATCGGCTCGGCCGCTCACCGTCTCGTCGAGAGGACGGCGCGCGAACACGGGCGCACGGTCCTGCAGTCGTGGGCGGACCACCCCGACGCTCGGGGCGAACGTCTTGCACCGCCGACGGGGTTCGGCAGCATCCCCCTCGATCACGCCGCGCGCTTCTATCGACGGCACGGCTACACCCTCGAGCAGATCGAGCGATGCAGCGCCTTCGACCTCACCGCCGCACCGGATCGGGTGCAGAGCCTGCTCACCGCTGCCCGGGCGGCGGCCTCCGGCTACCGGGTCGTGCAGTGGATGCTGCCCACTCCCGCGGAACGCGTCGCCGGGTACGCCTGGATGAAGTCGCGGATGTCGACGGATGTTCCCGCCGCCGCGCTGACCTTCGACGAAGAGGCCTGGGATGCCGCCCGCGTGGAACGGCACGACGCCCTGTGGCTCGACGGCGGCCACCGCGTTCTGGTGACCGCCGCAGAGCACATCGCCACCGGTGAGCTGTGCGCGTTCAACGAACTCGTGCGCGGCTCCGCTCCCGGTTCGGTCACGTTCCAGGAGGACACCCTCGTACTCGCGGCGCATCGCGGGCACCGCCTGGGCATGCTGGTCAAGTGCGCCGGTCTGCTGCGATGGCGCGAGATCGCGCCGGACTCCCCGCGCGTGCTGACCTACAACGCCGAGGAGAACCGGCCGATGCTCGACATCAACGAGGCACTCGGATTCGTCCCCGTCCTGTACGACGGCGCCTGGAAGAAGACGCTGACGTGAACCTCAGGACGCGCGCCTCTGGCACCGGGCGCAGAAGTGGCTGCTGCGGTTGGTGAACGACACCCGCACGACCGGATGCCCGCAGCGCGGACAGGCCTGCCCGGTGCGCCCGTAGACGTTCAGCGAATGGGCGAAGTAGCCCGCCTGACCGTTGACGTTCACGTACTGCGCGTCGAAACTCGTCCCACCCTCGGCGAGGGCCTTGTGCAGCACCGCGCGAACCTCGGAGAGCAGGCGCTGCACGGCTCGAGTGGTCAATGCGAACGCCGGCGTCTCGGGATGGATGCGAGCAGCCCACAGGGACTCGTCGGCATAGATGTTCCCGATGCCGCTCACGACGGTCTGATCCAGCAGCACGCGCTTGATCGCGGAGCCCTTGCGGCCCAGAGCCTTCCGGAAGTCCGCTTCGGCGAACGCGGGGTCGAGGGGGTCGCGGGCGATGTGAACGACCTGCGTCGGAACGGTCGCGGCCGGCCAGCCGGCGCCCCCGGCCGCGGCGTCCGGTGTCGGCACGAGGGCGTCCCAGGCGAGCGAGCCGAAGGTGCGCTGATCGGCGAACACGACGGCGAGCTCGCCGTGCTCGGGGTGCTGCACGTCGAGGCGAACACGTTCGTGACGCTCGGGGGGCGAACCGGCGGGACGAAGCAGCAGCTGACCGCTCATGCCGAGGTGCGCGACGACGCCGACCGATTCCTCCGGCGCCTCCGCCAGGAGCGGGAGCCACAGGAACTTGCCGCGGCGCGCGGCCGCCTGCATCGTCCGCCCCGTCAGTCGCGCCTCGAAGTCGGCCGCGGTGCCGGGGTGCCGTGTGAGAGCCCGGTCATCGAGCACCGTCACGGCGGCCACCCGGGCGCCGCTGACGGCGGGGGCGAGGCCCGCACGGACGACCTCGACCTCGGGCAGCTCAGGCACGCGCGCTGAGCTCGTGCCACGCGGCGAGCGCCGCGGCCATCTCGGCCTGCTTCTTGCTGGTCCCGACGCCGACCGAGGAGTGATCGCCCACGGCGACCGTGGCGGTGAACACCCGGTCGTGGTCGGGACCGGTGGAATCGACCTCGTAGACCGGCGCCGGACGCTCGAGCCTCGCGGCGAGCTCCTGGAGTCCCGTCTTGGGATCCATCGCGACGCCGTAGCGCTCGGGATCCGCGAGCAGCGGCTCGACCAGCCGCAGGACGAGGGAGGTCGCCGCGTCCGGACCCGTCGACAGATAGGTCGCGCCGATCACGGCCTCCATGGTGTCGGCGAGGATCGAGTCCTTGTCCCGCCCGCCCGTGCGGTCTTCACCGACCCCCAGGCGCAAATGCTCCCCGAGCCGGATGCCGCGCGCGACCTCGGCCAGCGCGACGGTGGACACCACGCTTGCACGACGCTTGGCCAGCGAGCCCTCGTCGAGTTCGGGATGCCGGGTGTACAGCCGCACGGTGACGGCTTGGCCGAGCACACTGTCCCCGAGGAACTCGAGACGTTCGTTGTGCGGTCCTTGGCCGTTCTCATACGCCCACGAACGGTGGGTGAGCGCAAGCGACAGAAGCTCGGGGTCGATATCGACCCCGAGCTTGTCGAGAAGGGACGCGTCGGACGCCGTCGCCCGCGTGCCACGCTGCGCCATGATCAGCCGCGACGGCCGATCAGACGTCGGCGACCTTGCGGCCCTTGTACTCCAGGAACAGCTCCGTGCCCTGCGAGTCGGTGACGACCTTCGCCTGGTGCGGACGACTGTAGACGGTCTTGCCGTTCTCGACGGTCTTGACGAGCGTGGGGGCCTCGGCCTTCCACTGCGCGCGGCGTGAGCGCGTGTTGGAACGGGAGACCTTCCGCTTCGGGGGGTTACCTGCCATGGCTGACTCTCTTCTGTGTTCTCGGCGACCTGCCCGCCCTCACGGGCGCGAGGTGTCGTCGTGGTCTGTGGTGTAGTCCTGCAACGCGGCCCAGCGCGGATCGATCGGAGCGGGCTGCTCCTGAACCGTGCGCTCCGTCAGCCTCTCGCCCGTCACGGGGTCGAGCCCGGGACAGTCCGGCTGACACACCGGCTGGAACGGAAGCGACAAGACGATCGCTTCCCTGACCGGAGGTTCAAGATCCACGTGGTCGTCGTGAACCTCGAAGTCAGTTTGTTCCGATCCAGGATACGCGAAAAGCTCCTGAAACTCGACTTCGACCGGTTCCGACACATCGGTGAGGCACCGACCGCAGACGCCTCGGTAGTCGGTGTCGATGTCCGCGGAGACGAGAATGCCCTCGTGAACCGACTCCAGACGCACGTGGACGGTGATCGGCTCACCCTGCGGAACCGAGACGAGGCCCTCGCCCCACTTCTCGGGAGCAGTCACCTCGATCTCGAACTCGCGCATCTCACCCGGGCGGTGGGTGATGTCGCGGACGGGGAGGACGAACGGTCCCTGACTGTGCTTGACCACGGTCGACAATGCTACCCGTGCGAAGCGGGAGGCGGGCCGGTCGGAGCATCCCGTCAGATCCCGCGGGCCCCCGTGTCGAGGAAGCGCGCAACCGGCGCAGGTACGAACGGCGACACGTCGCCGCCGAGAGCCGACACCTGCCGGACCAGGGAGCTCGACACCATGGCGTGGGCGGGGTCGGGCAGCAGGAACACCGTCTCGATCTCGGCGAGGTGCCGGTTCACGATGGCCATGGGGGTCTCGTATGCGACGTCCACCTGTGAGCGGATGCCCTTCACGAGCACGCCCGCTCCGACCTCCACCGCGTAGTCGACGAGCAGACCGACGCTCCAGGCCGCAACGACCACGTCGCCGTCGACGTCGCCCTCGGCGATGGATTCCTCCAGCAGCGACAGGCGCTGCGCGATCGGAAGCATCGCCTCCTTGTCCGGATTGTGCACGACCAGTACGTGCAGCCGGTCGTACAGACCCGCGGCGCGACGGATGACGTCGAGGTGGCCCAGGGTCGGCGGGTCGAAGGATCCCGGGACCACGGCGACACGGCTGCTCATGCGGCCAGCCTAGCGGCGCGGCCGTGCTCAGTTCTTGGCGAGGGCTGCTCGTTCCGCCATCCCCACCCTCCGCGCGAGGGCCGCCTCCAGCGCGGGGTGTCCTTCCAGGGCCGGATCGGCTGCGAGCACCTCCTCGGCCGCGGCGCGGGCGTGGGCGATCATGTCGGCGTCGGTGACGACCCGGAGCAGTCGCAGCGAGGTGCGCGCGCCCGACTGCGCGTCACCGAGCACATCTCCCTCGCCCCGCAGCTCGAGGTCGACCTCGGCGAGGGCGAATCCGTCGAGGGTGCGCGCCACCGCATCGACCCGGTCGCGCGCGGGACTGCCTCGCTCGGCCTCCGTCACGAGCAGGCACAGGCCCGGCACGCCGCCGCGGCCGACACGCCCCCGCAACTGGTGGAGCTGCGACACACCGAATCGATCAGCCTCGAGGATGACCATCGTCGAGGCGTTGGGCACATCGACGCCGACCTCGACGACGGTCGTTGCCACGAGCACGTCGACCTCGCCGCGGGCGAAGGCCTGCATCACCGCGTCCTTGTGCTCGGCGGGCATCTTGCCGTGCAGCGTCTCGACGCGCAGCGCCGCGAAGGCCGGGTGCCCCGCCAGCAGCTCTGCGACCTGCACGACGCCCCATCGCGTGCGCGCCGGACCCGCGCCCGCCGCATCGGCGTCAGCGAGGGGGTCGACGGTGGGGGCGTCGGCGCCGTCGCGCACGGCTCCTCCGCTGCCGTCGGCGTCGATCGCCGCGCACACGACGAACGCCTGTCGTCCCTGCGACACCTCTTCGGCGATGCGGTCCCACACGCGAGCGAACCAGGCCGGTCGCTCGGCGACCGGAGCCACGTGCGTCTCGATGCCTGCTCGTCCGGCCGGCATCGAGCGGATCGTGGAGACGTCGAGGTCGCCGAACACCGTCATCGCGACGGTGCGGGGGATGGGTGTGGCCGTGAGGACCAGAGCGTGCGGGGAGGTTCCCTTCGCCCGCAACGATTCGCGCTGGTCGACCCCGAACCGGTGCTGCTCGTCGACGACGACGAGTCCGAGGTCGGCGAAGGTCGTGCTCTCGCTCAGGAGGGCGTGCGTGCCGACGACGACGAGCGACTGCCCCGACGCGACGCGCAGTGCTGCGCGTCGTCGTTCCGCCGCCGAGAGCTGCCCGGTGAGCAGCGTCGGCATGATCCGCGGGGCGAGTTCGGGGCCGAGCATTTTGGTGATCGAGCGAAGATGCTGAGCGGCGAGGACCTCGGTCGGCGCGATGAGGGCGGACTGCCCCCCGCTCTCGGCGACCTGGAGCATCGCTCGGAGCGCCACCAGCGTCTTCCCCGAGCCGACCTCGCCCTGCACGAGACGGTTCATCGGCCAGGCCCCGGCGAGGTCCGCGCCGATGCGCTCACCGACCTCGACCTGATCCTCGGTGAGCTCGAACGGCAGTCGCGCATCGAAGTCGGCCAGCAGTGCGCCCGATGTCCGGGCGGTCGCCGACATCGCCCGCACGAACTGACGCTGCTGCAGCAGCGCCGCCTGCAGCACGAAGGCCTCGTGCATGCGGAGCGTCTGTCGGGCTGGTTCGATCTGCTCGTCGAAGTCCGGGCGGTGAATGCGTTCGATGGCGGTGCCCAGCGGAAGCAGACGAGCAGCCTCGCGAAGCCTGTCGGGTAGCGGGTCGGGCACGGGGTCGAGCACGTCGAGGGCGTGGTGGACGAGCTTGGTGATCTGCCAGCTCGTCAGCGTGCTGGTCGCCGGATAGATGGGGATGGGAAGCTTCGCCCACGCTTCGGCCGACATGAGGGCGGTGTCGATGTCATCGAAGAGTTCGTAGGCGGGATGCGTCAACTGCACCGACCCGCGGTACTCCCCCACCTTTCCCGAGAAGGTGCCGCGACGCCCCGGCCGGAGGTCCTTCATGCGCCAGGACTGATTGAAGAACGTCAGCGACATCTCGCCGGTGCCGTCGCCGATCACGACCTCGAGGATGCTCCCGCTGCGGTTGCGCATGCGCCGTTCGCCGACGCGGCGCACCTCGGCGACGATGGTGACCGTCTCGCCCACGGGCAGCGTGAGGATGGGCGTCAGCTCGCCCCGACGGGCGTAGCGCCGAGGATAGTGGCCGAGCAGATCGCCCACGGTCTTCATCCCGAACGCGCGCTCGAGCGTCTTGGCCGCGGTGCCGACGACACCGTCGAGGCGGGAGTCGAGGGTGGGCATGGCAGAAAGTCTAGGCACCGCCACCGACGCCTCCGGCTTTGTAGGGTGGAGCGGTGACCCGCATCATCGCCGGAGGCGCCGGCTCGATCCCCCTCGAGGTCCCCGATGCCGGCAC
The DNA here is from genome assembly GCF_042846595.1 of Microbacterium sp. MTN4-26. Classification (NCBI taxonomy): domain Bacteria; kingdom Bacillati; phylum Actinomycetota; class Actinomycetes; order Micrococcales; family Microbacteriaceae; genus Microbacterium; species Microbacterium sp. MTN4-26. The sequence goes on along the minus strand of NZ_BTGO01000001.1, from coordinate 20,995 downwards.
GCGACCGACCTCGGAGCGGGTCCGCGAATCCCTGATCGGGGCGCTCGAGTCCGCCGGGGCGATCGCCGGATCGGCTGTCCTCGACCTGTACGCCGGCTCCGGGGCGCTCGGCCTGGAATGCCTCTCCCGCGGCGCCACGTCGGCAGACCTCGTCGAGAAGGCACCGAAGGCGGCCGCCGTCGCCACGCGGAACGCCCGACGAGTGGCCAAGGCCATGGACGGCGTGATGGCGCTGGTGCACCGGTCAAGCAGCGACGCGTTCCTCCGCGGCACGTCGCAGCGGTTCGACCTCGTGTTCCTCGATCCGCCGTACGACCTCCCCGACGCGGAGCTGACCGAGACCCTCGCGCTCGTTGCCGGAGTGCTCTCCGCCGACGCGGACGTCGTGATCGAGCGCGCCACGCGGTCGGGCGAGCCGACCCTTCCGCCGGGACTGCGCTGGCAGCGATCCCGACGCCACGGCGACACGACGATCTGGTGGGCGCGGCCGGAGCCCGCTGGGGAATCGGATCAGCCCCTGCCGGCGTCCCAGTCGGCGTAAGGGTCCCAGCCGCCACGACCTCGCGGAGCCTGCCCGTCGATGAGCACGGCGTCGCCTCCCGCGGGGACCACCTCTCCGACGACGCGGAAGCCCTCCGGACGTGACGCCTGCGGCGGGAAAGTGGCCAGCAGCGCGTGGTCCTCGCCGCCGGACAGCTCCGACTCCCCGCCGATCGACGACGAGCGAAGATCGATCGTCACCCCGGAGGCGGCCGCGAGGCGCGTCGCGTCGAGCACGAGCCCGTCCGACACGTCCATCATGGCCGTCGCCCCCGCGCGGGCGGCTGCGGGACCGGCGGCGATCGGCGGAACCGGGCGGAGCTGACGGGACAGATCGAAACGCTCCGCGGCGTCGAGTACGCCCTCGTCGACAGCGACCGGCGTGCCGTCGCGGTCACGGAATCGCTGGAACAGCAGGCCGAGGCCGCGCGCAGCAGGGCCGACCTCCCCCGCGACGGCGACGACGTCGCCCGCGTACGCGCCGCTGCGCCGCACCGGTTCCCGACCCTCGAGGGTGCCGAGGGCGGTGACGGCGATCGTCAGGGTGTCGGACGCGGTGAGGTCGCCGCCTTCCACGCGGCTGCCGGGCGCCAGGGTCTCGCACGCGGCCCGCAGACCGTCGGCGAGGGAGGCGACGGTGTCCATCGACGTGTCGTCGGGCATCGCGAGCGCGACCAGCAGCGCGACGGGGCGTGCACCCATGGCCGCCACGTCGGCGAGGTTCACCGCCGCGGCCTTCCACCCGAGGTCGAAGCCGCTGGACCAGGCCAGACGGAAGTCCGGCCCGTGCACGAGCGTGTCGGTCGTCGCCACGACCCGGTGGTCCGCGAGCGGGAGCACCGCGGCGTCATCCCCCGGGCCCACTTCCGCCGCGGAGGTCCCGAGGCGGTCGAGGATGCGCGCGAGCACCTGCATCTCGCCCAGCTGTCCTACGGTGCGACTGTCGGTCATGACTCCACGCTATCGGCGGGCGGCTCGCAGGATCGCCGGGTAGCGTGGACGGGTGCTCACCTCCCGTGGTCCGTCGCGCCGCATCGCCAGCGGAACGGTGGGCGTCTCACTCGCTGTCGCCGTCTTGGCCGGCTGCTCGTCGACGGTCGCCCTCGACCCCGCCGCCGACGCCAACGACCCTCTCTGCGCCGACGTGATCGTGCGCCTTCCCGACGCGCTCGACGGACAGGATCGGCGGTGGACCGACGCGCAGTCGACGGGAGCGTGGGGAGATCCCGCCGCGGTGCTGCTCACGTGCGGGGTCACCCCTCCCGGCCCCACGGAGGCGCAGTGCATCACCATCGGCGGCGTCGACTGGATCGTCGACGATTCGCAGGCCCCGACCTACCTGATCACGAGCTACGGGCGCACGCCGGCGGTGGAGGTCTTCGTCGACAACGAGACGGTCTCCCCCAACGAAGTGCTCGGTTCCCTCGGTCCCCTCGTGGAGCAGCTGCCGGCCGAGAGCTCCTGCACGACCACCGACACGCTGCTGCCCTGAGCGGTCGGCTCAGCGCTCGCGCGCGCCGTCGATCAGTTCGGAGATCAAGTCGGTGTAGGTCATGCCGGTCGCGATCCAGCAAGCGGGGAACATCGAGATCGGGGTGAAGCCGGGCATCGTGTTCACCTCGTTGACGAAGAAGTCGGTGCCGGTGAAGAAGAAGTCGACGCGAGCGAGACCCTCGCCGCCCACGGCCTCGAAGGCGCGGGCCGCGACGCGTTGCATCTCGGCCATCTCGCCGTCGCGGAGCTGGGCCGGACACACCAGTTCGACCCCGGGCGCGCCGAGGTACTTGGCCTCGAAATCGTAGAACTCGCGTCCCGTGATCACGATCTCCCCGGGCAGGCTCACGCGCGGCAGACCGCCGTCGCGCCCGGGCAGCACGCCGCACTCGATCTCGCGGCCCGTCACGGCCTTCTCCACGAGCACCGTGTCATCTTCGGCGAAGGCGGTCTCGAGCGCGGCGTCCAGGTCGGACAGGTCCGCCACCTTGGTCACCCCGACGCTCGATCCGGCGCGCGCCGGCTTGACGAACACGGGGAGGTCGAGGGCACGCACGCGGTGCTCGATCTGCGCGCGGTCTCGTTCGAGATCAGCGCGGGTCACCGTCACCCACGGCACGACGGGCACGCCCGCCGCCTTCAGCACGCTCTTGGTCGTGTGCTTGTCCATGCCGATCGCCGACATCAGCACTCCGGCGCCCGCGTAGGGGATGTCGAGGAGCTCGAGGAACCCCTGCACCGTCCCGTCCTCCCCGAATCGCCCGTGGAGGATCGGCAGCACGACGTCGATCCGCCCGAGCGAACGCTCGCCCGCGGCATCCCGCACCCGCAGTTCACGGGTCTCGGCGGAATCCGGCCAGACGATGCGCGTGCCGTTGTCGACGACCTCGGGCATGCGGCTCGGGTCGAGGGCGAACTTCTCGGGGTCGTCGTCCTCGAGCACGTAGGCGCCGGAACGGGTGATCCCGACCGGGATCACGTCGAAGCGATCCCGGTCAATCGCGCGGAGGACGCCGCCCGCCGTCGCGGAGCTGATCGAGTGCTCGCTGGAGCGACCTCCAAAGAGCACCGCCACCGCCCGCTTGTCCATTCTGCGTCCTCTCCCCCTGGGGGTCGTCGTCGTCGGTCGTCAAGTGCGGCGCGATCTCGCGCGGGTCCATCGTGCCATCCAGCACGCGCTTGACCTGCTCGACGATGGGCATCTGCACACCGGCCTCACGGGCGAGCTGGAGCACCGGAGCCACCGACGCCAGGCCTTCGGCGGTCTGCTCCATCTGCTTGACCACGTCCTGAAAGCTGTAACCCTGCCCGAGCAGCCGCCCGGCGGTGTTGTTCCGGCTCAGGGGCGACTGGCAGGTGGCGATCAGGTCGCCGAGGCCCGCCAGGCCCTGGAGCGTCTCGGGCTGCGCGCCCTGCGCGACCGCGAAGTCGGTCATCTCGACCAGACCGCGGGTGATGATCGACGCCTTGGTGTTCTCGCCGTATCCCACGCCGTCGACGATCCCGATCGCGACCGCGATGAGATTCTTCAGCACGCCACCGAACTCGGTACCGATGACATCGGTGTTCACGAAACTCCGGAAGTACCGATTCCTGGCGCGGCGCGCGACGGCGTCGGCGGTGTCCTGGCTGAGCGAGGAGATCACCGCGGCCGTCGGCTGCTCGCGGGCGATCTCGAGAGCGAGGTTCGGTCCCGACGCCACGGCGATCCGCGCCGGATCGCACACCAGCTCCTGCTCGATGACCTGACTCATCCGCAGGCCGCTGCGCCGCTCGACGCCCTTCATGAGCGACACGATCGGAACATCGGTCGCCGCCACGAGCGGACGCAGAGCCGTGAGGTTCTGCCGAGCCGACTGGCTCGGGATCGACAGATAGATCTGTTCGGCGCCCTCGACCGCCTCCGACAGGTGGGGGGTCGCGCTCATCTCGCGGGGGAGGTTGATGCCGGCGAGGTACTGGCTGTTCCGCTTGGCTTCGTCGATCTCGTGGGCGAGCTCCGGGCGACGAGCCCACATGGTCACGTGCGCGCCGCCGTCGGCGAGGATCTTGCCGAAGGTCGTTCCCCAGCTCCCGGCGCCGATGACCGCCACGCGCGGCAAGGTCGCCTCGTGCTTACGACTCAAGGCGTCCGGTCTCCTTCTGCCCGTGGGCACTCGGGTCCCACCGGTCGGCTGGTGCGGGCTCGTCGCGGAGGGTCGCCAGCAGACGGGAGATCTCGCCCATCACCACGTCGGTCGCGGGGATGAGGGCGGCCGCCTGCCCGTCGCGCGCGGCATAGGCCGTCAGATCGACGGGATCGCCCACGACCACCCGGACCCGACGGCGCAGGGGCCAGAGCTTGAGCTTCCCGTAGCGCGGCAGGATCTGCTGAGTCCCCCACTGCGCCACGGGGATGACGGGGATGCCGCCGGCCAGGGCCAGCCGCACCGCTCCGGTCTTGCCGCGCATCGGCCACAGGTCGGGGTCGCGGGTGAGGGATCCCTCCGGGTAGACGATCACGCCGCGGCCGTTGGCCACGATCTCGGTGGACGCCTCGAGAGTCGCACGCGACGACGACGCGGAGGCGGAGCGTGCGACCGGCACCATGCCCGTCGTACGCAGAGCCCAGCCGAGCACCGGCACGCGGAACAGGCTCTCCTTCGCGAGGAAGCGCGGTGCGCGGCCCATGCGCCACGTCGCGACGGCGACGATGATCGGGTCGAACTCGCTGTTGTGATTCGGCGCCAGCACGTAAGCACCCTCGCGCGGAAGCTTGTGACCGTCGATGACCTCGATCTTGGCGAGGAGTCCGGTCAGCGGCACGATGATCGCAGCGAGCGGCCAGAACATGCTGGGGCGCGTCTTCTCCGTCGAGGCGCGCGGGCGAGGCGACGTCACCGGGTCATCCGATGATGTCGAATTCCGCGCCCAGGGCGTCGAGCTTTGCGAACAGCTTCTCGTAGCCGCGGCGCAGGATGTCGACGTTCCGCACGATCGACTCGCCGTCGGCGGCGAGCGCGGCGATGAGGTAGCTGTACCCACCGCGGAGGTCGGGCACGACGACATCCGCCCCGCGCAGCGGCGTGGGTCCGTTGATGACGGCCGCCTGCTCCAGCGCGCGACGCGGGACGCGGCGTTCCGGGGTGTCCAGGCCGTCGGGGTGCACGACGATGTCGGCGCCCATCTGGTTGAGGGCGGCGGTGAATCCGAGGCGGTTCTCGTACACCGTCTCGTGCACGATCGAGCGTCCGTCCGCCTGGGTGAGCGCGACGATCAGCGGCTGCTGCCAGTCGGTCATGAAGCCGGGGTGCACGTCGGTTTCGACCATGACGGGTTTCAGCGCTCCGTCTCGCCGGAAGAGGATGCCGTCCTCGTGGACGTCGAACCAGCCCCCGGCCTTGCGGAAGACGTTGAGGAACGTGAGCATCTCCTGCTGCTTGGCGCCGTCGACGAAGATCTCGCCGTCGGTGGCCAGCGCCGCACATGCCCACGAAGCGGCCTCGTTGCGATCGAAGATGCAGCGATGGTCGTAGCCGCGCAGCGAATCGACGCCCTCGATGAGGATCACACGGTTCGGCTCGTACGAGATGATCGCGCCCATCTTCTGCAGCACCGCGATCAGGTCCATGATCTCGGGCTCGATGGCGGCGTTGCGCAGCTCCGTCGTGCCCTTCGCGCGCACGGCGGTCAGCAGGACCTGCTCGGTGGCGCCGACGCTCGGGTAGGGCAACTCGATCGACGCACCGTGGAGGCCGTCGGGTGCCGTGATGCGGATGCCCTCGTAGCTCTTGTCGACCACCGCGCCGAACGCGCGCAGCGCGTCCATGTGGAAGTTGATCGGACGGTCTCCGATGCGGCATCCGCCCAGGTCGGGGATGAGGGCCTCGCCCAGCAGGTGCAGCAGCGGACCGCAGAACAGGATCGGGATGCGGGAGGCACCCGCGTGCGCGTCGATCTCCTCGAAGTGGGCCGCCACAGCCCCTCGCGGGTCGAAGGTGTAACTGCCGGGCTCCGGCCCCTCCGCCACGGTCACGCCGTGCACTTCGAGGAGGGACCGGACCACCTGCACATCGCTGATGTCGGGAACATCGCGCAGAACGCTCGTCGTCTCGCCGAGGAGCGAGGCCACCATCGCCTTGGTCGCGAGGTTCTTCGCGCCCTTCACCTCGACGCGGCCGCGCAACGGCCGACCGCCCGTGATCCGCAGGGTTTCTCCGGTCATCTGCTTCTCTCCTGACGTGGGCTCGGCCGAGTCGTCGAGAAGTGTCTTCATCCGGTGAACCTCATTCGCGTGTTCGAGGGGCGCTTGTCGCCGACCCTTCCGGTGGGAAGGGTCCGGGCTCAACGGACGGGTGTCGTCCGTGGCCGCCACGCCTCGCGGCGAGCCTCGAATTCTGCGATCTTGTGTTCGTTCCGCAGGGTGAGCCCGATGTCATCGAGCCCCTCGAGAAGCCGCCACCTAGTGTAATCGTCGATCTCGAATCGAGCTTCGAGGTTGCCGAGTACGGCGGTTCGCGCTTCGAGGTCGACGGTCATCTCGGCTCCCGGCTCGGCCGCCATCGCGTCCCAGAAGGCCTCGAGCTCGGTGTCGGTGATCACCCCGGTCACCAGTCCCTGCTTGCCGGAGTTGCCCCGGAAGATGTCCGCGAACTTGGTGCTGAGCACGACTTTGAAGCCGTAGTCGCGCAGCGCCCAGACCGCGTGCTCACGGCTGGACCCGGTTCCGAAATCGGGCCCGGCGACGAGGATCGACGCGGATGCGTACGCGGGCTGATTGAGGACGAAGTCGGGGTCCTGACGCCAGTTCGCGAACAGCGCGTCGTCGAAGCCGGTCTTCGTCACGCGCTTGAGGTAGACGGCGGGGATGATCTGGTCGGTGTCGACCGCGGAACGGCGCAGCGGGGCGGCGACGCCGGTGTGGGTGGTGAACTTCTCCATGTCAGGCCCCCGCTCCGCTCGTGGCCGGCACAGCCTGCTCGACGGGTTCGAGATCCGAGGGACTGGACAGCGTGCCGCGCACCGCCGTCGCAGCCGCGACCAGGGGCGAGACCAGGTGGGTGCGGCCACCCTTGCCCTGTCGCCCCTCGAAATTGCGGTTGCTCGTCGACGCGCAGCGCTCCCCCGGGCTCAGCTGGTCGGGGTTCATGCCGAGGCACATCGAGCAGCCGGCGAACCGCCATTCGGCACCGAAGGCCGTGATGATCTTGTCGAGTCCCTCGGCCTCGGCCTCCAGCCTCACGCGCGCGGAGCCGGGAACGACCATCACCCGGACACCGGGTGCCTTCGTGCGCCCATCGATGATCGACGCGAACTCGCGCAGGTCTTCGATGCGGCTGTTCGTGCACGATCCCATGAAGACCGCGTCGACGGGGATGTCCTTCATCGGCGTCCCCGCCTGGAGGTCCATGTACTCGAGGGCGCGCTCGGCCGCGACGCGCGCGTTCGCGTCGGCGAAATCGTCGGGCGAGGGGACGCGATCACTCAGCGACACCCCCTGCCCGGGGTTCGTGCCCCACGTGACGAACGGCTCGAGTTCTGCGGCGTCGAGGAACACCTCGGCGTCGTACACGGCCCCCTCGTCCGAGGGCAGGGTGCGCCAGTACGCGACCGCGTCATCCCAGTCCTGTCCGGTCGGCGCGTGATCGCGACCCTCGAGATAGGCGAAGGTCGTCTCATCCGGGGCGACCATGCCGGCGCGGGCGCCCGCCTCGATCGACATGTTGCACATCGTCATGCGGCCCTCCATCGACAGGCCGCGGATCGCGCTGCCTCGGTACTCGAGCACGTAGCCCTGGCCGCCGTTGGTGCCGATCTTCGCGATCACGGCGAGGATGATGTCCTTCGCCGTCACGCCGGGGCGCAGCTCGCCCTCGACGGTCACCGCCATGGTCTTGAACGGCTTCAGCGGCAAGGTCTGCGTCGCGAGCACGTGCTCGACCTCGCTCGTGCCGATGCCGAAGGCCATCGCCCCGAACGCTCCGTGCGTCGAGGTGTGGGAGTCACCGCACACGACGGTGATGCCCGGCATCGTGAGTCCGAGCTGCGGGCCGACGACGTGGACGATGCCCTGCTCCTTGTCACCCAGAGAATGCAGACGCACGCCGAACTCCTCCGCGTTGCGACGCAGGGTCTCGATCTGGGTGCGACTGGTGACGTCGGCGATGGGCTTGTGGATCTCCAGCGTCGGCGTGTTGTGGTCCTCGGTGGCGATCGTGTGCTCGAGACGCCGCACCGGGCGGTTCTCAGCGCGCAGGCCGTCGAACGCCTGCGGGCTGGTGACCTCGTGCACCAGGTGCAGGTCGATGTAGATCAGGTCGGGCTGGCCACCCTCGCCCTTGACGACGAGGTGGTCGTCCCACACCTTCTCGGCGAGGGTCCGGGGGCGGTCGGGAATGACGGATGCGTCGGGAATGGGTGTGCTCATTGCGCTCTCCTCGGGATGGGGGATCAAGCCCGCGACGAAACTCCGCGACGAGTGAGGCCTGGATTACGAGGACTCGTCGCGGCCGCTAAGGAGAAGGCGAGCGATCCGCACGGAGCCAGGTTACCACTGCCGCCGCCGTGCCCGGACGCGCCCGAGCATGCCTCAGCCGCGGTCGCGGGGGTCGACCGTGGGCGGAGTGGCGTGCTCGTCCGCGACGACGGATGCCGCCTCTTCGGCGTCGGTCGCGCCGCTGCCGTCGGGGAGGGCGGGCGTCTCCGGCTCCGGCACCACCGGCTCCTTGCCGGCGGCGACGAGACTGGCGACGGTCGCGACCGCCATCGACACCAGGATGACGCCCAGCGAGACCCAGGTGGAGATCTCCGGTGCCCACTCGACGTGCTCGCCGCCGTTGATGAACGGAAGCTCGTTGACGTGCAGGGCGTGCAGGAAGAGCTTCACGCCGATGAAGGCGAGGATGAATGCGATGCCGTAGTGCAGGTAGCGGAGCCGGTCGAGCAGTCCGCCGAGGAGGAAGTAGAGCTGGCGCAGTCCCATCAGCGCGAAGAGGTTCGCCGTGAACACGATGAACGCACTCTGGGTGATGCCGAAGATCGCGGGGATCGAATCGATCGCGAAGACGAGATCGGTGAAGCCGATCGCCACGAAGACGAGGATCATCGGCGTCCACACCTTCTTGCCGCCGATCACCGTGCGCAGCTTGGGGCCGTCGTACGACTCGGAGATGTTGAAGAAGCGCCGCATGAAGCGCACCAGCCCGGTCTCGGTCTGCGCCGAGTTCTCGTGCGATCCGGGGAACGCCTGCCGCCACGCCGTGTAGACGAGGAAGAGGCCGAAGACGTAGAAGATCCAGCTGAGGTTCTCGATGAGGACGGCGCCGAGCATGATGAAGATCGCGCGCAGGACCAGCGCGATGATGATGCCCACCATCAGCACCTCCTGCTGGTATCGGCGCGGCACCGCGAACTGGCTCATGAGCAGGACGAAGACGAAGAGATTGTCCACCGACAGGCTGTACTCCGTCAGCCATCCCGCGACGAACTCCCCCATCGCATCGTGGCTGCCGGTCACCCACAGCAGCACGAACGCGAACACCAGCGCCAGCGAGACGTAGAAAACCACCCAGAGCGTCGCCTCCCGCATCGACGGGATGTGCGGGCGCTTCAGGATCAGCAGCAGGTCGGCGACCAGGATGACCACCAGCACGGCGAGCGCGGCGATCTGGAACCACGCGGGGATCTCGTAACCCATCAGGGCCTTTCGAAGAGGGATGCACGAATCACCGAAAGTCTCTCCCCCGCTGACGCGGCGCGCGCCCGGGGCCCTGCAGGACCCGTGATGACGGACGCGCGAGGACGGGATACTCCCTCTCGCGGCCTCAACCCTACCGGGTCGCCGCGCGGCACCCCACCGATGTGAGACGATCGCGCCGGTGCCGACACTTCACGGGTGTAGGACCACCCTCGGCCTCGAAGGAGCAGCACCGCATGAGTTCCGCGCCCGCATCCGACGACGCGACGCTCGTGGCGCTCGCCGCGAGCGGGAGCGAGCACGCCTTCCGCACGCTGTACCGCTCCTATGCGACCGCCCTGTACCGCGTCGCGTACGCGCTGCTCGGTGACGCGGCCGACGCCGAGGACGTGCTGCAGGAGACCTTCCTCGTGGCGTGGCGGAAGCTGCCGGGCATGCGCCTGGCGGGCGAGTCGCTCTTTCCGTGGCTGGTGACGATCTGCCGCTTCCAGTCGGCGAACCGGATGCGCCTGCAACGTCGCGACCGGGAAACCCGCGGTCGGCTCCCCGAGGGCGCGCCCGCGCGAGTGGACGTCGAGCAGCAGGTGATCGGAGCCGACCTCGCGCGTCGCATCGGCGACGAGGTCGACGGACTCGGCGAGCTCGATCGGGGCATCTTCCTGCTGTGCGCGGTGGAAGGACTCGACTACGGGACGGCGGCCGCGCGGCTCGGTGTCTCGCACGGGGTGGTCCGCAATCGCCTGTCCCGCATCCGTTCGCGGCTGCGGGCGACCGTGAAGGAGAGCACGTCATGACATCGAACGACCCGCTGCCGCACCTCTCCGAGGCCAGCCTGGATCGCATCGAGGACTCGGTGTTCACCGGAATCGCGCGCGAACGCGACCGACGCCGCAAGCGACGTGCGCGGTGGTGGGCCGGCGGCGCCGCCGCGGTCGCCGTGATCGCAGCGGCGGCGCTCATCGGCCCCGCCGTGCTGGTCGGGCCCGCCTCCACCGACATCAGCGCGGTCGAGGTCCCCGACGGCGGCGGCCAGATGGCGGATGCCCCCGCCGATGGCGCGACGGAGTCGGGGATGGCTGCCGACGATGCGACCTCGTCGGGGATCGAGATCGGGCCCGGCGACACCGATCGCGAACTCATCACCTCCGCGACGGCGAATATCGTCGTCGACGACGCCGCGACCGGCGCCGAGGCGGTCGCCGTCGCCGCACGAACCCGCGGCGGCTGGGTGGAGTCGCTGACGATCACCGAGGACGAATCCCGCTCGGACGAGGCGTACACGTCGGGGATGACGGACACGTCGATGCCCGTCCCGTACGCCGGATCGTGGATCACGGTGCGCGTTCCCGCCGATCAGCTCGACGCGATCGTCGCCGACCTCTCCGGGATCGGAGAGGTGCGTTCGAGCTCGGTCGACACCTTCGACGTCACGGAGCAGGCGATCGACCTTCGCGCACGGGTGGAGGCCACGGAGACGTCGGTTGCCCGGCTCACGGAACTGCTCGACGAATCCGCGGACCTGTCTGATCTGATCGCTGCCGAGACGGCGCTCGCCGACCGACAGGCGCTCTTGGAGTCGTACCGCCAGCAGCTGGAAGACCTCGAAGGGAGGGTCGCGACATCGAGTCTGACGGTGACCCTCATCGAGCCGTCGGAGCCGGTCGAAGCCGACCCCGCCGGATTCGGAGACGGGCTGGCGGCCGGGTGGAACGGGCTCGTGGCCACACTCAACGGAATCGTCATCGGCCTCGGTTTCCTGCTCCCCTGGCTTCTGGTGGTCGCCGTGGTGGTCGCCGCCGTCTGGCTGATCGTCATCGGTCGCCGAGCGCGTGCTCGGCGCCGCGCCGCATCCGTCGCCCCCACCCCGGAGGACGCCGACGTCTGAGGCCCGCTCAGTGCGTCAGATAATGGATGACCGCGAGCACCCGACGGTGGTCGTCGGCGTCCACGGCGAGCCCGAGCATGTCGTAGATGTTCGAGGTGTGCTGCACGATCGCCTTCTCCGACAATCCGAGTTCCGCGGCGATCCATCCGTTGCTCCGACCCTGCGCCATGAGTGCGAGCACCTCCCGCTGCCGCGGCGTCAGGGCCTCGACGCCCCCGCCGAGCAGACGGGCGCGCGCGACCATGATCTCGACGACGTCGGGGTCGAGCGCCGTGCCGCCACGGGCGACGCGACGCAGGTCGGCGGTGAAGGTGCGCACGTCGGCGATCCGCTGCTTCAGCAGGTATCCGATCCCCGCGCCGCCGTCGCCGATGAGCTCTTCGGCGTAGCGGCGCTGCACGTGCTGGGAGAGCACCACCACGGGCATCGCCGGCCGCTCCGACCGGATGCGCACCGCGGCGGCGAGGCCCTCATCGGTGTAGGAGGGCGGCATGCGGATGTCGGTGATGACGAGATCGGGGTCGTGAGCCCGGACGGCTTCCTCCAGCGCGACCGCGTCGGGCGCGACCTCCACCACGTCGAACCCGTCCTGTCGCAGCAGCAGCGCGAGTCCCTGGCGCAGGAGCGCTTCGTCTTCACCGATCACGACGCGCACGGCAGACGCACCTCCAGACGTGTGCCCTCCCCGTGCGGCGACGAGATGAACCAGTCGCCGCCGAGGGTGTCCACCCGATCGGCGAGCCCTCGCAGACCGCGACCGTTCGGGTCGGCACCGCCGATGCCGTCGTCGGTCACGGTGATGCGCAGCGTCGGGCCATCGTGCGCGAGTCCCACCTCGGCGGACCCTGCCCTCGCGTGCTTGACCGCGTTCGCGAGAGCTTCGGCCACGACGAAATAGGCGGTGGTTCCCGTGGCGGCGGGCAGCAGGCCCGGCTCGACCCGCGCCGACATGGTGGTCGGCACGGGCATACGGTCGACGAGGTCCTCCACGGCCGCGACGAAACCGCGCTCCATGAGCGGCATGGGCAGCACGTCGTGTACGAGCCGGCGCAGATCTGCGGCGGCGACGTCGATACGACGACGCAACGCCGTGGCCGCCGCAGCGGCAGCGGCTCCGACTTCCGGCGCATGCGCGATCTGCTGAGCCTCGACGCCCAGCAGCACCAGCTGCGCCTGCAGTCCGTCGTGGAGGTCTTGGGCGATGCGGAACCGCTCGCGATCGGCGGTCTCCACGATGCGGATGCGGGATGCGAGCACCTCGCGACGGCTCTGGCGCAGCTCGGCGGTCAGCCGGGAGCGGTCGATCGCGACGGCGATGATGCGTCCGGCGCGACGCACGCGCGTCTCGTCGATCTCGGAGCGGCAGTCATACTCGATCGCACCCACCGGGCGTCCGTCGATGTCGACATCGACGACCCCGCGGTCAGGATGCGCCGACACGCGCGCGGGTTCGCCGTCCTCGTCGACCAGACCGTCGGGCGCGCGCAGGAGCACCCGGAGCGACGGATCGCCGAGCGTGTCCGCCACGGCATCGGACAGCGGACGCGAGCCGTCGGATGAGGTCGACAGCTGCTCACCGAGATCGGCGAGATCCCGCGTCGGAGTGAATCCGCCGCCGAGCACGCCGATCAGGAACGAGATCGGGATGCCGAGCAGGAGCAGCAGCTGGAGCCCGGCGCGCAGCACCGCCTCGTCGGCGGGCAGGACCACGGGGAGCGCGACGATGGCGAGCACAGCGATGATGCCGTAGGTGTAGAGCGGCAGCAGCACCCGCCTCGCGCGAGCATCGGCGTGCTGCAGTCGTCGCACCAGCAGCCACGCCGTCGCGACCATGATCGCAAGCCCGACGGTGCTCTGCACGGCGGCCACCGGCGGCGCCATTGCGGGAGCATCCAGCAGCACCGCGGGCAGCGGGAGGAGGATGGCGATCGTGTAGGCGATCGCAGCGAGTCCGACCGCGAGCCTCCCCGTGAGCCGGCCGGTGGGGAAGGCCAGCAGCAGGTGCACGATGACCGCGAGAACCGCCGTCGCGAACACGTTGCCGAGTGTCGCGAGCTCCGGCACCGGCGCGTTCGCGAGATTCGCGACCGTGAGGGAGACCCCGCCGCAGACCAGCAGCATCCCGGTGGCATTGGCGGGGCGTCGAAGCCAGGCGACGGCGCCCGCGACCAGGTAGACGATCGCGACGACCGCGAAGAGGGTGATGGGGACGGCCCCCTCCCCCGCACCGGGGAGCACGAGCGCGAGCACGACGAGCGCCAGCAGCGATCCGACGAGCGTGAGGATGCTGAGGACCCCGCGCATCGACCGGACCGACGGCGCCCGGTAGCGCGTGGGTGCTGCCATGCGTCCTCCCCGATCATCACCGGCCCGATCATCGCCGGCGGGTTCGACTATCCTCGCGCATCCCGTTCACCGCCATGGACCTGGGTCTATGTTCCTCACGCGTGGTCCACCGCCAGAGTGGAAGAGGCCCTGCCCCACCCGATACGGAGAGCCCATGCCCCGCAGAACCCTCGTTCCCGCCGCCGCCATCGCCTCGGCGGGCCTCCTTCTCACCGGGTGCGTCTCCGACGCCGGCGGTGAGGCGGTGGTCGTCGACACGGCCGACGCGCCGCCGGGCGATGCGATCGCCCTGCCCGCGGCGAGCGTCGACGATGCCGTCACGGGCGCTCTGGCGCAGCTGTCCGACCTGATCGCGGACGACCTCGCGGAGACAGGCGTGCCCGGACTCGCCGTGGCCGTCGTCCACGGCGGCGAGATCGTGTACGCCGAAGGCTTCGGGGTGAAGACCGTGGGCGAAGGGGATCCGGTCGACCCGGAGACGGTGTTCCAGATCGCGTCGGTCTCGAAGTCGCTGTCGGCGACCGCGGTCTCCGCCGCCATCGGACAGGGTGCCCTCACGTGGGAGACCCCGGTGTCCGATCTCCTCCCGGGCTTCGCGCTGAGCGACCCCTACGTGACCGAGCACGCCACGGTCGGCGACTTCTTCTCGCACCGGACGGGACTGGATACCGGAGCGGGCGACGACCTGGAAGACCTCGGGTACGGGCGCGAGTACATCCTCGATCATCTCGACATGCTCCCCCTCGACGCGTTCCGATCCAGCTACCACTACTCCAACTACGGCATCACCGTAGGCGCTGAGGCGGCCGCCGCCGCAGTCGGCGAGCCGTGGGAGGACGTCACCGAGTCGCTGGTGTACGAACCGCTCGGGATGACGCGGACGAGCTCCCGCTACGAGGACTTCCTCGCGGAGGACGATCGCGCGACCATCCACGCGTTCGTCGACGGCACGTTCCAGCCGCTCTTCGACCGCGACCCCGATGCACAGGCTCCCGCCGGCGGCGTCTCGTCGAACGTCATCGACCTCGCCGCGTGGATGAACGCCGTCCTGGCCGGCGGAGAGCATGGCGGGGAGCAGGTCTTCGACCCCGCGGCCCTGACGGCGGCGACGACCGGTGAGATGATCTCGGGCCATCCTCCGGAAGCGACCTGGCGCACCAGCATGTACGGGTTCGGCTTCAACGTCGACACGGCGGTGGGAGGACGCACCGGCATCGCCCACTCCGGGGGGTTCGTGCTGGGAGCCGCGACGAACTTCCGCCTGATCCCGAGCCTGGACCTGGGGATCGTGACCCTCACCAACGGGGGCCCCTACGGCCTTCCCGAGGCGGTCAACGCACAGTTCCTGGACCTGGTGCAGTACGGCGACCTGACCCGCGACTGGATCACGGACTACCGTGCCGCCGTGGCGAGCCTCACGACGCCCGTCGGCGATCTCGTCGACGAGCAGGCGCCGAGTGCCCCCGATGCACCTCGTGAACTCGCCGACTATGAGGGGACCTATGAGAACGCCTACTTCGGACCGCTCACCGTGTCCGAGCGGAACGGTCAGCTCGTCGTGGCGATGGGAGCGGATGACGGGTACGTGCTCGAGTTGAGGCATTGGGACGGGGATGCCTTCGCGTTCGTCCCGACGGGCGAGAACGCCCCGGAGGGATCCCTGTCCTCCGCGACGTTCGTCCAAGACGCGGGTGATGTCACCGGCGTCACACTGCAGTTCTTCGACACCCAGGGGCTCGGGACCTGGAGCCGGTGACGAAGCGCGCCGAGGCGGGTGAGCCGGGACTGGGGCCGGCTCACCCGCGTCGAGGCCGCTGCGATGAGAGGTGAAACGAAGAACTCCCCGGCGCAAGCCGGGGAGTTCTTCGTTGTTGCCGGATAAGGTGTGTCAACACGTGTGACCCCAGCGGGATTCGAACCCGCGTTACCGCCGTGAGAGGGCGGCGTACTAGGCCGCTATACGATGGGGCCGGAAGGCAACCGTTCGATTATGGCACGGCTTCGCCATGCCTCCAAATCGATGCAGGCATGCCGATCGGCGCTTGCCCGACAGCCCTCGCGGGAGTTGACTCGACCCATGCGAGTGACCAAGTTCGAGCACGCCACCCTGACGCTCCGCGAGTCCGGCAAGACGCTCATCATCGACCCGGGCTCCTTCACCTCCCCCCTCCCCGATCTCGAAGACGTCGTCGGCGTGGTCATCACTCACGAGCACCCCGACCACTGCACACCGCAGCATCTCGACCGCATCCTGAAGGCGTTTCCCGGCACTCCCCTCTTCGGACCGCAGGGGGTCGCCGACGCCGCAGCCGAGTACGACATCACCGTGGTCGCGCCGGGCGATGCGATCAGCGTCGAGCCGTTCCGGCTGCAGTTCTTCGGCGGCCGTCACGCCGTCATCCACGAGTCGATCCCGGTGGTCGACAACGTGGGTGTGCTCGTCAACGACACGGTCTACTATCCGGGTGACTCCTATACGGCACCCGAGGTTCCCGTGAAGCTGCTGGCCGCACCCGTTGGCGCACCGTGGCTGAAGATCGGTGAGGCGATGGACTTCGTGCTCGCGGTGGCGCCGCGAAGTGCGTTCGGCACGCATGACATGACGCTCTCGGTAGCGGGCCGGCAGATGGGGCGGGCGCGCTTGACGTGGGCGGTCGAGCAGAACGGCGGCGAATTCTTCGAGCTCGATCCCGGTGAATCCGTCGACGTGTGACGCGAGGCTGACGCGGAGGGAACGGACCGGATGACCGACGACGCGCGGGAGCCGATCACCGCGGAGGCGTTGATGCGGTCGCGCTTCGACGCGTTCCGGCGGGCGGACGCCGCCTGGTTGATGCGCACGTGGCATCCGGACACCCGACCGGCCCAGCTGGACCTGACCGGCAACCCGCGATGGCGGGGACTTCAGATCGTCGACGTGGTGGCCGGCGGGGAGGATGACGACACCGGCGTGGTGGAATTCCGTGCCAGTTATCTCACCGACGAGGGGATCGCCGTTCTCCACGAGCGCTCGAGATTCGTACGGGAAGGCGGACGCTGGTTCTATCTGGACGGGGACGACCGCGCGGGCTGAGGGGGCTGCCAACCGGGTCGCGAGACGCGCCTCGTGAAACGCGAAAACCCCCGCTGAGCGGGGGTCTTTCACGTGGCTGACTTACACGACCTCTGTTCGAACCATTGGGAGCTGCCGTTCACCCCTGTAGAAATGCGGAATCTCGCGGTTCCTGGCGATCGAAACGACGATTCGGGAGCGCAGAACATGTACCGAGACCATGAGCTGTCTAAGCGTCTTGGCGGCGCGAAGGTCGACGAACTTGTCCGTCGCGCCAAAGCAGGTGAAAGTGTGCGGTCACTCGCGCGCGAACTAGGTGTGGCGAACTCAGCACTCACGCGGATGCTGCGTGAGCACGGTGTCGATATCTCGAAGCGGAAGGTCACTGACGACGAGGCAGCCGCGATGACGCGGGAGTATGAGGCCGGCTCGACCATAGCGGAACTGGAGAAGAAGTACGGGTTATCGCACGGAGCGGTCTTGAGAGCACTGCATCGATGCGGGGCAAAGATGAGAGCAAGTGCGCCTCGCCACAGAATCTAGGCAAGATCACGCTGCGTCACTACCACTCGTGTTCCTGCTCGCCCTGGAGTACATCTCCCAGTCGAGACTCGAGGTGTTCAAGCAGCTTCCGACACCACCGCTTAGCACCCTCGGATTGACCAGGTTGCGCGAGCCAGCGCTTCACCTGAGCAATCTGACCCTTGATTCGATCTGACTCGTCCCCTGACCACATCCCGGAAATGAACTCACCGACAAGCGAAGATGTCACACCCCTCTCGTCTCCGAAGCGACTCAAGAGAAAGGACGCGACCGGATTTATCTCGTCTGAGCCTACAGAAGCAACTGAGGCCACAGTCTTGGCGCGATCTACCGAGTCGCCGACCCAACTTTCAATCACATCAAGATCGATGATGTCAGCGACCCAACCTTGCGTAGAGAATGCCAACTTCCATGACTCACGCTTCGCAAGCCGATCAAGGAGTTCGATCCAGGTCTCTTTCCCTGCGAGCTTGAGAGCTCGGCCGAAGAGTCCCTTCTCTTGAGAGTCCGAGTACATACTGATCGCGTCTTGCTCGACAAGCTCTACGAGAATTCGAACGATGCTCGCCGGGTCCTTCTCAAGCTGTCGCTCTGCGAGTTGAGACCAGTCATACTCTTGCTGACCCAGTACTGGAAATTTAAGCCGCAGCTCGACGATCTCTTCGATCGCAGTCTGAAGCTCTGGCGAGATTTCCGGTCGATCATGCAACTCGAATGCAAGGAAGTCCACGAGTGCGCGATAGTCATCCTCCGATTCGACGCGCGTCTTCCAGTCATTGATGTAGAGGCGAAGTAGGTCGTCGTCGCTGGTCTCACGCAGCCAGTAGAAGACTGCGCGAGCGCCTTCTGCAACTGAGATTTGTGGAAGAAGCTCTGCCGCCCGTGCTTCAGCGCGCGAAGTGCGTGGACCTTGCGTGGTGAGGCGAAGCTTCGTAATCGGATCGGCGTTTAGCTGGTCAACGTACTCGTCGTAAGTACCAGGAGTTGCCTCCTCCAGACCAACGAGGAACCCTACCAATGCGCGAGCGTTGGAGCCCGACAACTTCGCGAGCAGCATAGGTGCAGTGGCGGCGATATCTGCACCACGCTTTGCAAGCACCCTCCCGATAATGAAGTCGGTGGGTACCTCTTTCACGAGCAGTGCGAGAAGCTTGGCCGTGGCGGACTCGGTTTCCGTCCCCTCCAGGGCATTTATGAAGTCAGTTTCGATGTCGCCGTTGCGCCTGTCCCATGGCGATGCGTGCGCGAGCACCCAGAGCTGGTCGTCAAGCGTGCCGGCGGGCAGTGCCGTGAGGATAGCGTCGATGTCTTCGGCATGATGCTTCTCGTCACCAGTGCGGTCGTACAGCGACGCAAGGTCTGCAAGTTTCGCACGAGCATCTTGGAGCTGCTCGGGAGGAAGGCTTGCAAGGGTTGACGCCAGATGGTCTCGAAGCACGGGCTGGCCGAGGGAAACATGAATAGCGTCCGTAAGCGCCTTGACGGCGGACGCCGCAACGTCTGCGTCCGAATCGCCGCTGAGAGAACCGAGGGTGTCGATGATGGCGTTGCGGTATTCCCAAGACTCACCCCAAGTCTTGGGCGCACCGCGAGGTTCAACCACCACTCCACCTTGAAGCTCTCCTGACACCATCGTGTGCTCGTGGGAATCAAGCGCCCGATGCGCGGCCTTCACTACGAGCGCACGGATTTCCGGACGACCTTCCGCGGCCTTCGATCGCAGATAGGCGAGGCGTTCGGCCGGAGACGCAGCTGTCGACGGCAGCATCGTTCCGAACAGGTCCACCCAGACGCCCGTCGAGTTATTGGAGAAGGATTCATTTTCAACGAGAGCAAGTCGTAGAAGGGAATCGGCTGCTTCAGTGAAGGTTGAGGTATGCCATGCAAGCTTCTGCAGTGCCCACACCAGTGGCCGTCGTGCGCCTTCAGCCTTGCGCAGGTCGTCGTCGTCTGTTTCCGCAAGTAGCTCAGCAATCCGACCCGACACCCTCTCGGGCGAGAGAATCGCGAGGTGATCCAGCAGGTTCCCGCGGCGATCTGTTGCTACGGCTTCAAGTGAGCTGAGTGGACCATCGGCACCAAGCATTTGATCGATGACCGCGCGAGGCAATGTGGAATCGCCAATCTCGGCAGCGCGTCGGAAGAGGCGTTCAGTGAGGTCTTCGGAGAGTTTGGGCAGGAGGTCAGTGACGATGCGTGATCCGAACTCTGTCCACCCGTTTGAGGCTAGGTAGATTGCGACAGGGTGGGGGCCGACACTTCGATAGCGTCCCTGTGTCGTGAGCAAACCGTGTGAGGCGAGGTCTGCTGCCGCGGCCCGAAGATCGGGCTCAGGTACGCCGAGCCCCTCGCCCAGTATTGAGAGTTCCGAAGCGAGTTCAGCGTCGAAGCCGATGCGGCTAAAAAGGGCGAGGGCGGATGATGCTAAAAAAAGTGTCCCTCCAGGAAGTTCATCGACGATGAACTGGCGGATGTCGTTGGGGTCGATCAGTTGGCGTGCAGTGCCAGGACGTTGGGCAACGAGTGCCTTCGCACACTTCAGTGCGTAGTCGATGTTCCCCGCAGAGACTTCGACAATGACCCTGGTCGCTTCCGGCCATAGTGTCGGTACGTTCTTCTGCAAGAGCTCAGTGAGCGGAGCGTCCTCGAAAGCCGTGATTTGGAGCGTCGCCGCTCGGGCTGCACGCTGAGACGGTTCGCTAACGGTGACGAGTCGGATCTTCGTACCTGTCTGGAGCATCGCGGCAAAGATGTCATGACGCTTTGCATCGCACTCATCGATGATGATTACCGCTGAGCGCCCCTGCGTCTGAAGTTGACTCAAGACGGCCGGAGTGAACTGGTCTTCGCTCGGCACATAGATCACAAGGCCCTGATTGGGCTGGCCTCGGAGCGCCTCCATGACCAGTCGGGTCTTTCCGAGTCCGCTCACGCCCTCGACATGCACGCCAGACTCGTCCCCAGACTGTATGGCTTCCTGCAAACTCTCGATTTGTTTATCGCGTGCCTCAGACGCAACCCAAGTCGTTTTATGACTGACTGAGGCCGACCACTCATCGAAGGTCTGCCCGATAATGCCGATACCGCGAATCAAAGGACTGATCGCAACCGCTGGGTACACCTCCGCCCATCGAGCAAGGTGATCAGCGTTCAACACCTCGATAGTGCCAGCGTCGACCGTAATACCGACAGAACGCGCGGCATCTTCCAGGGCTGCCTTCCGTTTGGCGATCTTTGCAGGGGTCAGTGACCGGCCCAGAGCTAACCGGTAGGAGCCGCCATTCTTGAGAACTTCTAGGGCTGCGGTCGCGCCAAGAAGCTCTGTCTTACATGCGGCTGGCGCGAGATCGCCAGCCTTGAACTGCCATGCTGATTGTCCAAGAGGAACCCAGACAGTAGCGAGATCAGAGTCCAGTCCTGCATCGACACCCCCGTCGGGTGCGTTCGTACGGTATGTCTG